>JBEKGG010000365.1:0-3300 GCA_050012915.1 Terriglobales bacterium
TCGAATGAGGCGGGTGCAACGTACTGAAACTTTATGTCGATTGCCAAAATAGAAGTGTTGGGCAAAATTGTCGCCTCTGGATTGGTGGCCGTGATCCGCGCAAACAATCCCGACCAGGCCGCCCGCATCGCCGAAGCCTGCGCTCTGGGCGGTGTTGCCGCGGTGGAGATCACTTTCACTGTGCCCGGGGCAACTGGGGTGATCGAGCATCTTGCGAAAAGAAGCCTCGGCCAGATTTTGCTGGGAGCCGGTACGGTTCTCGATCCGGAAACGGCACGCATCGCTATTCTCGCGGGCGCGCAGTTTGTGGTCGGTCCGGCGCTCGACCCCGAGACGGCGCGTCTGTGCAATCGCTATCAGGTGCCTTACATACCCGGCGCGGGAACGATTGGCGAAGTAATCGCAGCGATGGAGTGTGGCGCTGACATCGTGAAAGTTTTTCCGGGCGAAATCCTGGGACCATCATTCGTAAAGGCAGTGAAGGGCCCGCTTCCGCAAGCGTCGTTGATGCCGACCGGTGGTGTCAGCGTCGAGAATGTTGGAGACTGGATTAAAGCCGGTTCGGTCGCCGTAGGCGTCGGGGGCAATCTTACGGCCGCAGCCAAGACCGGCGATTTTGCGGCGATTACTCAGCTTGCCCGGCAGTTCGTGGAAAAAATCAAAGAGGCACGCGCGCAATGATGACGACGTCCTGGAAGTCAGATGACGAACTGTTCGCCATCGTGAAACAAGAACTGTTCACCTGCGTGGTGGGCGATGTTATGGACAAGCTGGATCTTCAGCACCAATTTCTCCCGCCACAGATTCAGCCGCTTCGACAGGACATGATCGTGATCGGTCGCGCCATGCCGGTGCTTTCAGTCGATGTATTTGCCGAGAAAATCGCCGGCAGTGCAAACAAGCTGATGGAGAAATCTTTTGGCCTCATGCTGGAGGCGCTCGACGATCTGTGCGCCAACGAAGTCTACGTCAACACCGGGTCGTCGCCTCGAAACGCGCTTTGGGGAGAACTCATGAGCACGCGAGCCCGCAAACTGGGTAGCCGGGGCGCGGTTTTGAATGGCTACGTGCGAGATACGAAGGCTATTCTGAATATGGGCTTCCCCACGTTTGGCTTTGGTTCTTATGGACAAGACGCAGGCCCGCGCTACAAAGTGGTCGACTTTCGTATTCCGATTGAGATCGGATTGGTCCGCGTGCGTCCGGGAGACATTATTTTCGGTGACATCGATGGAGTCTTGGTGGTTCCTGCCGAGGCCGAAGCCGAAGTTTTCACGGGGGCTCTCGAAAAGGCGCGCGGCGAAAAACTTGTAAGGAAAGCCATCGAAGAAGGAAGCAGTGCGGTCGATGCGTTTGAGAAATATGGAATCATGTGAGGGAGATATCGATTGGTGAGTGCCAGCCTGCCGTCTCGCGCAAAACAGATACGCAGCTTCCTCGAGCAGAATGGTTTGCAGGCCTGGATCGCGTGGAGACCTGACGAGCTCTTGATGCTGTCCGGGTATTTTCCATACTGGGGCGCTTCGTTGCTAATTTGCTTCGCGGACGCAGAGCCTGTTCTCTTCGTTCCCCAGCTGGAACCAAGAGACCATATTCCCGCCGGGTTGCGAGTTCAAGAATATCCTTGGGGCGATCTTAAATGCAGCGATCCGTATTCTGTACTGGTGTCGGCGGTTGGCGATGAACTGAGGAAAGCAAAAATAAAAAGCGAACAGGTTGGAATGAATTTCAGCGCCGCGAGAACTTCCTTGCCGATTCAGGCCGCCGAACAGATTCCCATGCCTGAAGGCTTTGCGGGGCAGTTGGCGGCGATCGCCGCAAAACCAGATCCTCAGCGCCAGTCGGCTTTTGCGGATCTCTATGTCCGGAAGACTCCAGAAGAAGTCAACGCAATCCGGCGGGCAAACCGGGTTGCGAATGTTGGCCTGCAAGCGTTCTTTGAGAATCTGGAACCAGGAGTGGCCGAAACGGAGATTGCAGCAGCAGTCGAGTCCGCGATTTATCGGCAAATTGGGCACGATGGAATATTTCATTCCCGAGGGTGGGCCATGGTTCAGTCCGGCCCTAACAGCGCAGATGCGGGACGATTTAACCGTTCGACGGCTCGGCGCTTACAGAACGGCGACCTGGTGTTAATCGAATTGGCAACTTGCGTGAACGGCTATTGGAGCGACCTCACGCGCACCGAGGCCGTTGGCACTCTGAGGCCTGAAGTCAAGCAGATACTTGAAATTGCAATCAGCGCGCAGCAAGCCGCTGTCGACGGCATACGTCCAGGCGCTTCCGCGGACCGCATCGACGCATTCGCTCGAGACATGATCGCAGCCCAAGGGCTCTCGTCTTTCTTTACCCATCACACCGGCCACCACGTTGGCTTCCGCTATCATGATCCCGGATTTCTGATTCTTCCCGGAGAATCCGCCAAGCTTGAGCCTGGAATGGTGATTACGATCGAGCCCGGAGTGTACGTTCCCGAACGTGGCTGTGGAGCGCGGATCGAAGACAACGTGCTGGTCACGGAATCCGGCCACGAAATACTCTCGAGAATTGAAGGGAGCGAGCAGCAGTGATCAGCATTGATCTTTCGGGCAAGACAATTCTGATTACTGGTGCATTGGGAGCCATCGCCGGACATATGGTGCGAAGGCTTTCTGAAAGCGGCGCCACTCTGGTGCTTACCGACATCAAAGCCGCCGACGAAGCCAAACGAACGCTGGAAGATTGGAAGATTTCGCCGTCATCTTATCTTTATCACTCTGCCGATATTACCGAATCAAGCCAAGTCGAGGCCGTTGTGAGCGCGGCTTTCGAAAGGTTCCCAGGCATGGATACGGTCGTCGGACACGCAGGCGGCTGTGGGCTGCATCCCTTCGCCAGCACTTCGGAAGCCGACTACGAGCGCATTTTCCGCTTCAACTATTTCGCCCAAACTTATCTGGCACGCTCGGTGCTTGCGCGATGGACGCAGCGTGGCATCGCTGGTCACTTGATCTTCACGTCCTCCTACGTTGCCCGAATGCCTCACTCGCAAATCTCTTCGTATGCCTCGGCAAAAGCTGCGCTGGAAAACTTCGCCCGCAGCATGGCGCTCGAATATGCCCACACGGGTATTCGGGTAAATGTGATTTCGCCGGGAAACGTCGCCGCCGGGAGCTCGCTGAAAGTTTTCGAGGAAGACCCCGCCTACCGGGAATTCGTGCTGCGAGTCTCGCTGGGCAAAAGAAACAGTCCACAGTCGATCGCTAACGCGTTACTTTTTCTCTGCTCGCCGCTGGCTAGCGAGATCAACGGGCAAATCCT
>JBEKGG010000366.1:0-3288 GCA_050012915.1 Terriglobales bacterium
GCCGATAAACGATTCGACCTTATCGTAATAAGGCGCGATCTCTTCATAAGAGATCGGCCAGTCATCTCCCAGGCCGTCGCGCGAGCGGGCCTTCAAATCCGCGGGCGAGACGCGAAGCGAGATGCGTCCGTAATGATTGGTGCGGCCGCCTTCGATGCGCGAGCGGAACCAGCGAAAGCTCGTGCCCGGCGCAGTGGTGTAGGGCTCGCCATCGATCTCCCAAAATCCGTTGGGAGCCAGGAATTCGCCGTTCAACTCGTGGCGCGCCCGGCCGCCGATATCGGCTCCGCGGTGGGGCAGCGCGTAAGGCCACACATGCTCCTTATAATCTTTGCGGGGATTCAGCAGGGGCCCCGCCTCGAGCATCACAACATTTAATCCACCTTCGGCCAGCACCTTGGCGGCGGTCCCGCCTCCAGCGCCAGAGCCTATGATGCAAACGTCATATACCTTCGGTGAGCGGACCACTTGCGGCATTCAGAATCTCCGTTAAAACTGCGGTTTGCGAGACAAAATTGTGTCCTTCGCAAATATAGTCCAAACGAGTTCTGTCTGCACATGGCCAGAGCAAACACAAATCAATAGACGTCCTTGCCGGTCTCAGAGTTTGCCCGAGCGAGCATTATTCCAGGGACGTCCATCATTTGTCGCGACTAGTTGCTCGGCTTGGGCACGCAGTGTTGCCTCCGAGGGGTCTGCCACGCGATCACGACGGCCGAAGGTCGCACCAGCAATCATTTTATAAGGAGATTATAAGGAGAACGCCGCCGGATGTGGGAGATGCGCCCACTTGATCAAGAAACATACGTCACTATGAAAGTTACAACTAACTCGCTCGACAATCACAATTATTTTGCAACTCCATCCCGCATTTTCCGTCTAAATAAACAGAAAGGAGCACGTAGTCAAAAATCAAACCCAGGGGAATAATCTTTATGAATACTTTAGGTAAGTTAGTTACCAGAATCGGACTGATATCTCTATTTTCCGTTATGCCGCTCGCCGCGCAGGTCGCCTACGGCGTGAAATTTACGGCTCCGTTTCCGTTTTACGTGGGCGACACCCGGATGCCGAGCGGTTCCTATTCGCTTACGCAACCCGACGATCTCTTTAACAAGATAGCCGTAGTCAAGAGTGAGGACGGTTCACACAGCGCCTACATTGATGTCAATCCACCGAATCTCTTGAGCCTCCGGCTCAATCTAAGGTCGTCTTCGAGAGATATGGGGATACTCTGTACTTCGATAGAGTGATCCTTCAGGGTGACACTTATGGAATAGCCGCTGAATCTACCAAGGCCGAAAAGAAAGCGAAGGAGATGGCTAGCGTTGTTGAGGAACGGTCAGTCGCTGTCGCCGGCCAATAGCAAACAGCAGGACTCCCGCAAACCTTCTCGAATCCGTTATAGATATACAGAAGCCGTTGCAACCGAAGCTGTCGACTGGTGGTGGTGTGGATGCACGCCAACGCATCAACACCATCACTTGTTCGCTGGGGTATCTCAAGCCATCCGTTCTAGCGGAACAGCCGACCCAACGCCGAGCCGGCTATCCCCGTTACCGCAGAAGCCGCTGTGCCGAACCCTAACACCGCCGTCGGGACATCCCTTAAGATCACGGACACTGCGATGCCGAGCAGTGCACAAGCACCGCCGGAGAGAGCGCCGCCGGCAAGGCTGTCACTCCATCCGGCTTGTGTGAGTTTTGCGTACAGAAAGCCGGCAAAAAGTGAAATCGCCATGCCGCCGACAGCGAAGCCACCGTTCTTCACCACCGGCACGAAGTGGCCAGTAATGACCATGGCAAGTTGGAGACCCAGTCCGACACTAAACGCGATCCAGAGCGCACGAGCTTTCATTTTCGTCCCTCTTTTTCGACGATTTCACCGTTGCTACGGTTGATTCAGACTGCCTGAGTTATGTGCTCAACTAGCCCCCCGCCGCAACGCTCTTCTTCAAGAACTTAACGCCTTCGAAGGCGATCGATTCCGGCGTGCGTTCGATATCTCGCCAAATGGCCGCCGCCGCACTCAAGTCCTTGAGCGCGAAACCAAAGCCCTCGATGGTCAGCCAGCCATCATACTTCAGGTCACGCAGTGCCTGGAATACTTCCTTCCATTCCACATGCCCGGATCCGGGTATGCCACGGTCGTTTTCGCAGGTATGAACGTGCTTGAGGTGGGGACCGACGGTGCGGTAACCCGCAGCAATACTTTTTTCTTCGATATTGGCGTGGAAGGTGTCAAAGAGAATGCCGATGTTCGGGTGGCCAATCTCTTCGGCTAGGGCTGCGGCGTCGGCCGCAGTGTTCAGAAAGAAAGTTTCGAACCGGTTCAGCGGTTCAATAGCGAAGGTCACACCATGGGCGGCCAGGGTATCCCCCACGGATTGAAAGCCCTCGACCGCCCACTTCCACTCATCGCTGGTTCGGCGCCGGCCCGGCAGGTAGCCGACCGGGCTGAAGAGGGGTCCGGCGACAATCTTGACGCCCGCATCCGCGGCGGTTTTTGCTACCTCTTCCAGGTGCAGGCGGGTACGGCGCCGTATGTCCGCGCTGTCGCTGATCAGGCTAAGGCCATCCACCAGGACCGTGCAGGCATTACATTCCAAGCCATGAGCCTCGGTGGCCTGGCGAATGCTGGACGCGGCAAATGCCTCCGGCCGCAACAGCGGAACCTCGATTCCATCGAAACCTGCCTCTTTGATGAGTGGGAGTAATCCAAAATTGGATTGATCGAAGGTTGCGGACCAGATGAACGTGTTGACCCCAAATTTCATTTCTGCCTCGGTATCCTGCGCAGTCAATTATGCCAAATGCTTCCCATGGCTGGCTCCGGTGGGTGACCGCTAGAGACTATTCTTTGAAAGCACGGCTTTCCAGCAGGAAAGTAAGTTCACTTTCTCCGTAAGGACACTCCCATGATCAACCGGCGCACTTTTGTGAAGACCGGGGCAGCAGCGTTTCCTGCTGCCTATCTTGCCACCCAAAGTAATCTCGTCTACGCCGGTGTCCCCGAGGACGCGACAGAACTTCCATGGCAACAGAAACTACGCCGGATCGCCCAGGTGAATCTGACGGAACATGACCCAGCGGTCATGAACGTCGAGGATTGGGCCGACTACATGGCACGCCTGCGGGTGGGCGCCACGTTCATAAGCGTAACCGGCATTATTGCTTTTTATCAGACTACGGTTCCCTTCCACCGGAAGGGCAAATACCTGGGCAACCGCGACTTTTTCGGCGAACTGAACGCCGCCGCCAAAAAACGCGGCATCCACACCATCGCCCG
>JBEKGG010000367.1:0-3240 GCA_050012915.1 Terriglobales bacterium
GTTTCACCTCAATGCGCATCTCGGGGGCAATTTCGTCGATTTCGCCAGATTCGTAGCGAAAAAGATAGAAACTGACGATCTTAAAAACCCGCTCTTTGCCTCCCCAAGTGCGCACGTAAGCGTACTTGGTGTCCCCGAGCTTGGTCACCGCGACCGCAGTCACGCCGGTTTCCTCGAGCACCTCGCGGACGGCCGTTTGATCGGGCTTTTCTCCCGGATCCACCAGTCCCTTGGGCAGGGCGAGTAACATTTTTTGCGATGTTTTCTTGGCAGTCGAACCGGACGGGACCGGCGGGGAATCCCTCATGGGCTCGATCACCGCCAGTTGCCATCCCTCCGGCGTACGCCGGAGTACCACACCGCCTGCGGAGATTTCTCGTACCATACTCTCAAGTTATCAGAAACACAGGAGTTAGTCATCGACGGCCACTGGCCGGTAACCTCGGGTAACCCAATGTCCGTAATCTGGCGCGGTCAGCCTTGGCATGAAACGATTGATACTGAACTGGCATCTTACTTGCTGATTTGGCTCAGGGTAGTGAGCCGAATGTAGCAGGCCTGGATTTAGATAGTTAGCCGGGCAGAAGCCGGGATGGTGTGAGGTCCCCGTGAAGAGTCTGGATAAGATTATTCGGTCGGTACAGGCGTTCGGACGCGGCCTTTCTGGGCAGCCTTCGGGCCTGGGTTCAGGGCAAAGCAACGTCGGAATCGGTCTGGCTCTGGGTGGAGGCTTTGCTCGTGGCATTGCCCACGTAGGCGTCCTGAAAGTTCTCGAAGAAGAAAACATCCCCATCCGTTATATTGCCGGTACCAGCGTGGGGGCCCTCATCGGCGCCGCGTACTGCAGCGGAATCTCAGCCGCCGAACTGGAGCATGTCGCCGCCCGTGTGCGTTTCAAACACATTGCCCGTTGGACGCTTTCGCGCTACGGCTTTGCCAGCAACCAGCGCATGATCGGCTTCCTCAACCATCTCCTGAAAGTTAAAACATTCGAAGAGCTGAGGATTCCCTTGGCGGTGACGGCAACGGATTTCTCTACCGGCGAGGGCGTAGTATTTCATTCCGGACCGCTGATCGATCCGGTGCGCGCCAGTTGCGCATATCCGGGAATGTTCCTGCCGGTAAAGATTCGTGGGCGCTTCCTGATCGACGGCATGCTTTCGCACACCGTGCCCACCCGGCCGCTGCGCCAGATGGGAGCGGATCGAGTGGTGGCGGTGCATCTGAAAGGGAAGTGGACCGACGGCGAAGGCCCGCGTCATTTGTTCGACGTGATCGGCCAATGCTTCGCCATCGCGCAGGAGATGAACAGCAGCCAATGGAAGTCGGCAGCCGATCTGGTGATCGAACCGGACGTCAATGGCTACAAATATGACGCCTTCGAACACAGCGTCGCACTGGTACGAGCGGGAGAAATCGCCGCACGCGCCGCCCTCCCGGATATTCGGAAGTGGCTGCAGACCGAGACCCAGCAGAAAACCGCCAGGGTAACGCGCCCCGCCGCAGTCTCCGCAGATTAATCGCGTTGGGACGGGTGCTGTTGTCCGGTCGAGCGAAGCTCGCACTCACCTAACCGTAATTCGAAAATCGAAATTCTAATTCCAAAATCAAAATTGTCATTCCGAGCGAAGCGAGGAATCTGCTTTCGCCCCCAGCCGCGAGACAGCAGATTCCTCGCTTCGCTCGGAATGACAATTTTGATTTTGGGTGTTTACCGGTTCAAAAGGAGACGGCTAGAAGCCAATAGCTATCACCCGCACTTCTACTTCATCACCCCGCGCTGCGCGATCCCAATATTATCCCGCGAGGTATTTTTCACCAGATACATCATTTCATCCGCTTGCCGGATAATATCGTGAGGGGTCTTCGCATCATGCGGATAAGTGGCGACCCCCATCGAGGCTCGCACATTCAGATTGAGTCCTTCTTCTTTGCAGAACATGCTGGTGCGCAGGCTGTCGCGCAACCGCTTGGCCACGACCAGAGCCGAATCTTTGCCGGTCTGCGGCAACAAAACAACAAACTCGTCGCCGCCATAACGAAAAGCGTAATCAATCAAACGCAATTGCGCTTTGATCAGATACCCGATTTCAGCCAGCAGCTTGCTCCCAACCAAATGCCCGTTAGTGTCGTTGACTTGCTTGAAATGGTCGAGATCAATAAACACAACCGTAAATTCGTAACCAAAACGCGACGACCGGTATACCTCGGTTTCCAGCGTCTTATAAAGATGCCGCGCGTTGTAAAGCCCGGTGCAATCGTCGGTGATGGTGAGTTCCTGAATCTTCTCCACCGCCCGCGCATTTTCGATGGCAATGGCCGCGTAATCGCATAGCGATTGCAGAAAGAAAATCTCCTGATCGCCGAAGTGCGCCATGTCCACGTTCACCAGTTGAATCACACCCAGCACGCGCAATCGCGACTGCACCGGGAAGCACACAATCGAACGCGTCTCCCACTTCGTCATCTCGTCAATGCGCTTGGCGAACCGCGGATCGTTCATCACATCCGGCACCACCAGCCGCTCGCCATGCTTGGCCACATGCCCGGCAATCCCCTCGCCCACTTTCAACCGGATATTCTTCAGCGCCTCCGAGGCCGTGCCCACCGCAATCGCGAAGTAAAGTTCGTCGCGTTCGTCATCCACCATCAGCAACGACCAGGTATCGGGACGGAAATATTCCGCCATTTTTTCCATGATGGTCTGCAGAATGGAGTCGAGGTCCAACGACGAGGTCAGAGCCTTGGCCACATCGTGAAAGATGTTCAATTCCTGATTCTGCCGATTGTGATCGGCCTCAGTGGCCCTGGTCATCAACAGCAACCTCGAATCTAGAGCGGGATATGAAAATTATATGCGGCCCCCAGAAGCCGGGCAATGAACCTTGGTAACCCGAACCCGTAAAGGCACGTGCAGCTTTGTCTTGTGGAGTGTTGCGCACCTTCGCTCAACAGAGCAGCGTTCCAGAAATAGAGGATAACGTACGCTTAGAATGTGAGATAGGCAGCTTGGCGTTTTAAACTTGTCCTCTGCGACTGCCCTTTCGCCGATCCGACCTGCGCCGGTCAACGCTGCGCCTCTCGACACGCGGCTGCCCTGGAAGCTGCGAGATGGTCTGTTTTGCTTCGTGGACCATTTCCTTCAGATGAGTAAGCTGCCCACGAAGGGCATTTCTCAATTCGGCAAACACGCGGTTGAATTCCTCAGGGTCATCGAGGCTAACCGCCTTGCGACTGAGC
>JBEKGG010000368.1:0-4989 GCA_050012915.1 Terriglobales bacterium
CAGCCACAGCTTCGCATGCGCAGGCCACTAAACCAGCCCCGCTGACACCTATCGATGAGAAAAAGGTCGAGCTCGGCAGAACGCCCTGGAATCCACAATGGGACCAGATCATCGAGAAGGCGCTGCCACTCGAAATGCTTTCTTCGCAAGTTCCGCCGGGCGTCCGTCAATTCTGTCCGCGATTTTTCGAGATGGCCGAGACAGACAAACGCGCATTTTGGGCCTATTTCTTTCAGGCCCTTGCGGGTGCCGAAGCCGGATTAAATCCCAACGCAAGCGTCCGTCACATCGAGCCGAAAGTTGCGAAACACGATGACGTGAGAGGAACAGCCACGCGCAGCGAGGGATTGTTGCAGCTTGAGTACGCAGACAAGAAGCGTTATGGCTGCGATTTCAATTGGCAAGTCGACCGTATGCTAAAGCCGAACGATCCCGCGAAAACCATTCTTCAGCCAAGGAACAATCTCGAATGTGGAGTGAAGATTCTGGTCAACCAGATCATCGTCCAACACAAACCCTTGCTGACCCGGTCGGGATACTGGTCGACGTTGCAGCCGGATGGACCGAGCTACCGCGTATTCGCCAAGCAAATGACAAATCCCCCACTTCCATGTGGGCTGTCCCCCAAGTCGACAATCGACAAATCGGCTACGACGAAGTCAGTGCAGGACGACGCGAAATGGCGCGAAAGTCTCCAGTAGTTTGGGATCGAATAGCACGCATATCTCGCTTATGACGTGTACGAGAACATCATCAACAATGGCACGTCTAATGATCCTACAACCGGACAAAGTAACGGCCTGGTAAACCAGAATCTCGTCGATCTTGGTGAGCACGAACAGCGCTCGGCGACGATTGAGCTTGGGCAGCACGGGCGGATTCCTAGTAGTTAAGCTCGTCAAGCCGACCAAGATTCTCGGCTCCCGGCCGCCGCACCAGCGCGGCCTCGACTAACTTTTGTTTTCCCAGGCAGAGTCCCGGGTACGGGCAAATGCTGCATGGGTTCTGCGGAAAGCGAATACCGCTATGGGGCAAAAATTGTGCCGATTCGATTCGTCAGATGGTGTCATTGACGAACTGCCCGAACTCCTGGCGTGGTCAAGATCTTTCCAGATTCGTTTCGCGACTCGGATATGCTGTCGAACTTTGCCTGACTTTTTCATGGGGTTCCTCTCTGACGGTGCATAACGCTAAGCACATGCATAGCGCTAAGTATATGCGTAGCGGTATGCATGGGTCAAGTAAGGCATTGATTTGTGTTATCAATGGCGAGTAAATTCAAACCAGAAATGGCGAAGAAAAAACCCAAGGATCCTCACGCTGTCCATCTCGGACGTCTGGGCGGGCGAGCACGAGCTGAGAGGCTGAATTCAGAGCAACGCCGTGAGATAGCAAGGAAGGCAGCCCAGGTAAGATGGGCCAAGAAGAAGGGAAAAGACCATGCATGAAAGTCGGAGCTCGTTGCCTAGCTAAGCATGCGGCTAGCCCCGCCGTCTCCGTGCGAATTCGACCATCTAGTTTTGCCACGATACAAAAGTTCCCAAAAATATTTTTTTGCTCCTAACTGATTGCATCAACAGCGGTTGCTCCCAAAAGTTTCATCTTCTTGTAACTCCTCGGAATTCCATGGTAAAAGTGATTGCAGGGCTTGCTCAGCGTCGATTGATGAAAACTGGTCAAGTACAAACGATCTCGTTAGCGGTTCTGCCTTCGTTTGGTTTGTATATCTGAGCATTCTTCTCGTTTGGTCTCCAAAGTTCCACAAAATCTAACGATGCGCTCGCCGCCAACTACGGTTGCTGCGTTCAGAGCCAGGAGACCAGCATGAAACGTCGAAAGAAATTGACCCCCGCCACGCGGGAAGCAAACAAGAACAACTCCAAGAAATCAACCGGGCCGAAGTCGAGTCAAGGAAAGGATCGTGCGAGGAACAACGCCATCACCCATGCATTCTTCGCGCAAGAATTAGTGCTGAGCAACAAAGAGAAACGGCAGTTGGAAGCCCTGCGTCGCAGTCTACATCCGCAGCTTGTACCGAAAACTGTGATGCAAAAGCTCGCGTTCGCCGTGATCGTTGTTTGCATCGGTCGCTGTAAGTTGGGATTGAGGGCGGACATGCGCTATATTGGTCGGCTCCTTGGTCAGGATACTCCGCAGCAGGCCCAATCCGGCCATTCCGAGCCCGCAGGAAGAGATTGGTACTTGTCCGGTCGGGAGGGGCTGCGCTCTGGCATACGTCTTCTCAACGACGTGAAGCAGGAATTCTTGAGCCTGGGAAGAATCGATGAGAAATGGCACGCCGTTTTAGATGAAGCTTTCGGTCCCCGGTTGAGGCAACTCTTGACCGGGTGGACGCCTTCGGACGAGACGGTCGTCATGTTGGCGCGTCAGTTAACTATGCATTCAGAAAGATACAACTTGCCTCTGCCACCACCGTTTGATAAGGAAACACGTTCTGCGGAAGACGGAGAAAACAAAGTCAAGGTCATTTTGGACCCCGAGCAAAATAAACAGATGATCGTCAAGCTGCTCGAGTTTCAAGAATCCGTGCTGTCCGATCTATGGGGGACCGCGGAAGAGCGTGCTTCATCCGCGCTCGGGAGACAAAATGGTGCTTCGGACCCTCCCCACCATTTCAGCGCGGCGTGTCGAGAGCTCGACCGTGCCATCCAACGTTTCATGTCTCTGAGGAAGAGTAAGATTTAGCACAGTCAATTGAGGCGGCGATAGCGGATCCTGCGCTATCGCCTCTTCGGTGCGGGCAGTCGACCATCCGCAGTGTCGACTAAACAGCCCACGCTTCGATGGCATCCACCGCATGGATGGGCTGACAAGGCTTGACCATTTCCACGAGCAAATACTACGCAAACCCGCACACGCTGTGGCATCTCGCGCAAAAAGTTAGATGCCTCGCGCGCCCCCGGTCAAGCACGAACGTGCCCGACGATCAAAGCACCAATCTTCGACGTGGCATTCGAATCTGAAGAAAAATTTGATCAGTCAGCGTTGTTAGAAATAGTTCCCAAGATCGAGCTTCCTCTATCCGCATAAACATTGGTCCGCACTTATCGAATCCCAAGTCTTAGAAATAGGTAGTTTGCTAACACGAGTGCGGCCAGGACTCCTGATCAATAAGTGCCATCGCGATTTACGCCTTTAGATGTTCTAAGGAGGTTCACAGAGAAGAGATGATCCCAGATTTCCAACACAACGGTTTATGAGAAGAACGAAGCCACAAGCTTGCGGAATTAGTACTCGATACTGTCGTGCCCGGAATCATGGACTTTCTTCAGCCAGTCGCATCATTTGCCACTACCCGCAACTCCAGAACGAAATGCGAATCAACGCCGCGTAAGTCTTCTCAGACCATCCCAAACGGACTTCTTTGGCGGTTGGTACCCTTCTTGTGATCCTTATGCTCCACATACAGACAAAGAATTGATGGACCGTTGTTTCTTGAATTCGGAACTTGATTTTGAAGATCAGACACGGGCGGCTTCGAAATCCTATCACCTGCTAAGCGAGATTCCCCGAAGAATTGGTCCGAGAGAAATGAGATTTTCAAGAAGGGGGTGCACTGGATGAAATGTGCGCCCCCACGGGACCGTGTTTGCGGTTACGTGCCTGCGGCTACTTCCGCGGTGCGGTCTGCTTCTGCGCTGGAGCAGGTTTCACCAGCGGTGCTGGCAGGGCCCTCGATTTCGCGTTGGGAGGCACGGCCAGCGGTTGCGTCTCGGCGCGGGTCTCGATCGCCGGCTTCTGCGACCAGGCCAACTGCCGGGCTCTGATTTCCTGGATCCTCCTCATCAGCGCTGGATTGCGCGCCCATGCGATGCTCTGCTGTTCGGAGGCCCCATACAGTTCGGGATGAATGTAGTGTCCGCGTTCGCGCGCATCTTTCTCGACTTCTACCGGGATACGGTGGGCATTGGCCCAGGCATCCTGGCGCACGCCCGTAACCTGCCACGAGACCTTTACGTGAGGCTTATCGGTTCGGATGCTGAACTGATGGTTGGCAATTTCATCCGACACGATGGCCTGCGCAAACTGTCCAATCACCGTAAGCTGATAGCGGAAGTCGCGATTGAGAGTTTCAAACCAGTCAGGCAGCGCGACGACCGCCGCCCCTTGAGCGTCGGTAGTGACATTGCCGTTGTAGATGTTCATCATATCCGGCGATTCGACGAAGGAGTGATAGAGATACTTGTTGGCTGGATCTAGTGGGTGGTCGATCTTGAACGAACCTCCGCTCTTGGAGAGATTGCCGTATACCTCCACATCGCCGTCAAAGTAAGCGGCGTCCGCGCATGTGGACTGATTACATCCCCGTACCACGTAGATTCCATCGCCTCCGGATCCACTCGTGGCGCCTCCACCGTAGAAGACCCCGCCAATTCCGCCAGTGGCGGAAGCGTCGGTTGGGTCGGCAAGGCCGCCGTCCCCAAAAATTCCCCACCCACCACCCTCTCCCGATCCGGCAGGAGCATTGAATCCGTACGCCCCGACGGCGTCGAGGAATTCCGGGGACGTTTGGTAAACACCCACCTGATCGGACGAGTCTGAAGTCTCCCCGACGAAAACCTGCCCCCCGGAGGTAATAGCCATGTTGGTTTGCAGGCCGTTGTTGGCTGCGCCGGGTATGTTTGACTGGAAGTAGATCCCGTCGGAATAGTTACCCGCGTCCACGGCGGCGATGCGGGCTGCGGGATTGTAGGTGCCCGTGGTAAATGGGGTGTAGGTGTTGAAGTCCAAGGAGTCAGAAGAACCGGTTCCCCCAGCCGAGTTGGTTAACGTGACCGTTGGACCGAGGCCGCCTGCCACTCCGACGTTGGCTTCGAGGACAGATCGCGGCACCGCCGTGCCGATGCCCACGTTCACCCAGGCATTTCCGGGCGATCCGGCAGTGGTCTGCCCCAACACCAGGGCGTTGTTCTCGCTGACCGTCGCGTACGTGCCAATGGCGGTCGAGTTGCTTAGGTTGCTCGAGTT
>JBEKGG010000369.1:0-3172 GCA_050012915.1 Terriglobales bacterium
CTACAACCGCGACCGCGTTTATCGCCATCGGCCTGGCACTGGTGCTTTTGGATGGAAAGACGAACCGAGGAAGCGGGGCCGCGCAGGGGCTGAGTTTGTGGTCCGGGCTGATCGGGATGATCGCCATCACGGGTTACGTGTATCACGCCACCGTCGTGCCCAGGGTATTTCTCTACACTCAGGTGGCGCTGAATACGGCGATTGGTTTATTTCTGCTGAGCGGTGCAGTCTTCTTCGTCCGGCCCCGGGCGGGGCTGGCTGGCGATCTCACCAGCGAAGGCGCAGGAAGCGTGGTGGCGCGCCGATTTCTTCCCGCGGTTTTCTTGATACCGATTCTTCTGGGCTGGATTTGCCTGCGCGGAGAAATCGCTGGGATGTATGGAATAGAACTGGGCCTGGCTCTGCATGCCACCGTCAACATCGTCGTGTTCGCCTCCCTGGTCTGGTGGAACGCCCGGCAATTGAATAAAGAGTATGACCAGCGCAGCCGGGCGGAGATAGAAATTCGCGAACTCAATGCCGCGCTGGAAGGGCGGGTTGCGGAACGAACCAGGAGCGCCGAGTTGCTCTCCGAGCGGCTCTCGCTGGCGACCGCGATTGCGAAAGTCGGCGTATGGGAATGGGAACTGGACGGCAAGATGTCGATCTGGGATGCGACGATGTTTGAGATTTATGGCTTCGCGCCGGTGGTTCCCATGCCGTATGAAAAATGGACGGCAGCGGTACTCCCCGAGGATCTGCCGGGAGCCGAAGCGAACCTGCAAAAAACCATTGAGGAAGGGGGGCATGGATCCGCAGAATTCCGCATCTTTCTGCCCGATGGCTCCGTGCGAAATATTTCTGTAATTCAGAAAGCAGTTTTCGATGATCAGGCCAAAGTAAGCCGGTTGATCGGTGTCAACATGGACATTACGGAACGGAAGCGGGCCGAGGAAGCTTTGGCACAGAGCGGCAAAGATCAGATTCGTTTCAAAGACGAATTCCTGTCGCATGTCTCGCACGAGCTGCGCTCGCCGCTCACCGCCATCAAGCAATTTACGACCATTTTGCTGAACGGATTGGCAGGTGAGCTGAATAAAGAGCAACGCGAGTACCAGCAGATCGTGCTGAAGAACATCCGGCAGCTGCAGGCGATGATTGACGACTTACTGGACGTCACGCGGGCCGAGGCTGGGAAACTTGGCGTAAACCCGGAGAGCATTTCGGTTTCGGATGCCGTGACCGACAGCTTAAACACGCTGCGGGTAAGCTCTGAAGCGAAAGGGGTGAACCTGGTTTCAGAACTGCCGCCCGACCTGCCGCCGGTCCATGCGGACCAGACCCGGTTGCGTCAGATTCTGATCATCCTGCTGGATAACGCCATAAAGTTTACCCCCAAGGGTGGAGCGGTAAAAATTCGGGCGAGGCTGCAGGAACAGGATCGCGAGTTCATCGTTCTTGAAGTGTGCGACACGGGTTGCGGAATGAACGCGGAAGCCAGCGAGCGGATTTTTTGAACGCCTCTACCAGGTGGAGCAGCCCAGCCAAGCCAGCCGCAAGGGTCTGGGGCTGGGCTTATTTATCTGCAAAGAGCTGGTGGCGCGACAGGGCGGAAAGATTTGGGTGAAGAGCCAGCCGCTCGCAGGCAGCACGTTTTCCTTCACGCTCCCGGTTTTTTCTCTGAACAAGGTTATCGCTCCGCTTCTCAAGGACGACCGTTGGCCGGCAGAATCGGTGGCCCTGGTGATGGCTGAGATTTGCGTTAAGGGAGGCGGGAGTGCCGACTTCCCGCAGGAGTGGCGCCGGGACGTGCGTGACCTGGTGCAGCGCTGTTTGCTGCCCGATCTGGATGTGGTCCTGCCGAGAGCGAGCTACGGCGCAGAGGGAGAGCGCATCTTTGTTGCGGCGTTTGCCGATGAAAAAGGGGCGGCCGTACTCGCCAAAAGGATTCGCAACCAGTTCGAGTGCATTCCCGGGCTGAAGCGAATGGACCTGACCTTTTCCGTTACTTACACCATGCTGAAACCATTTCCGCAGGAGGGTGGCGAGCTCATCGAAAACATGGTGACCACGATGGCGGCGAGTCTCGAAGAATCGATCAAATCGCAAATCTTATCGGAGGGTGTGGGTCATGGGTAACAAGAAGATTCTCATTGTTGAGGACGATGCCGACGTACGTTTGGGATATAACGTTCTGCTGAAGGCCAATCATTACGACACATTCTTCGCCGCCGACGCCATGTGCGCGATCACCGAAGCTCGCAAGTGCCTGCCGGACGTGATCGTGCTGGATCTCGGTCTGCCTGCCGGAGACGGCTTCGTCGTTTTGGAGAGATTGCGGGCCAACATGCAACTCTCACTGATCCCCGTGATCGTTGTTTCCGGGCGCGACCTTCCCGGAAACAAGGAGCGAGCGCTGCGGTTCGGGGCCAGGGCTTTTCTGCAGAAGCCGTGGAATGACGACGAGTTGCTGGGGCTGATCGGTGGCCTGGCCGGACAACCCACGCCGCCTGCACCGCAGGCCAAGTAACGCGGCAGTGCGATGTTTCGCACGCCGTCGTCGCGGCGCAGGCGGCAGCAGATTCCTCGTCGCTCCGCTCCTCGGAATGACAAGGGTTTCCAGAAAATGACAAGGGTCTTTTAAATCGGAATAACAACCTTAGATGGGTTTGCCGCGGAAGAAGTAGACGAGTTCGATGATCAGGATGATGACTACCATTAGTTCGAGGACGAAGGCGCGGCTTTGGTTGAATTCGTCCACCATGAAGCGATACAGCTCTTCGGCGGTCTGCAGCTTTTGCTGGACCAGGTCTTTGTAGTCCGGAACGCCGACTTTTAACGCCGCGAGCTTGTACAGACGCGCGGAAAACATGTCGCTTAAGAACTTGATGGCGTTGTCGGCGCGCTCGGTCAACTCGCTCACGTCGAGCAGAACGGTGTGGAGCTTCGAGGCGGCTTTCGCGGTACGCCAGCGGGACCAGAGGCCGCGGCCTCCGCGATCGAGGAAGTCGTAGACTCCTTCGAGTTGCCTGGTGAGCAGGTCGTCGTAGTGGCGAAACTCCAGCAGCTGCGAGTTGGCATACTGCAGGAGCTGGATGGCGGTCTCGGCCCCGGCGGGGCTGTCGTAAATGAAGGCTGCGTTCCAGCCGATCACGGCAAGGTCGTTGGGATAGTAGGAAATGCGCGATTGCAG
>JBEKGG010000370.1:0-3156 GCA_050012915.1 Terriglobales bacterium
AAAGACATCGCACTCACTATTCATCCACATCCCACGCTTTCGGAGACGTTGATGAATTCCGCCGAAGTTTTCTTTGGCACCAGCACCGATATTTATCGCCCCAAGCGCCCCTAGAACCACGCTCCGATTCCGCGGTGTTGCCTTTCCTTCGATACAATGAACTCTCGCTTGGCACAGCCAGCTTCTGTAGAAACATAGCTAGCTATGTTTCCACGAGCGCAGGTCCGCAACGCGCTTAGAAGGAATAATGTCTTCTTTCTTTAAACCGATCTTCTCGCTTCTGGTGTGCGCGACGCTCTCGGTCGCTGCCCCCGCGCAACTGCTGCCCACGCCGAGCAAGACAACCGAATCGGCCACTCAGTCAGCAGCCGACCCGCTCGGCCGCGACACACCCAGCGGCACGATTTACGGATTTCTGCAGGCGGCTCAGTCCGGAAGCTACTCCATCGCTTCGCAATATCTGCAAATGACCAACGCTAGGCGCGCCGTGCAAGGCGAGGAACTCGCGACTCAGCTGAAGGCTGTGATGGACCGCGCATTCTCTGGCAACCTGCGACTGATCAGCAACCGGCCCGAGGGAACTCCGCAGGACGGAGTTTCTTCCGACCGGCAGCGCATCGGAACTCTGTCCGCCGGAGACGTCGATGCCGAGCTCAGTCTCATCCGCGTTTCCGATCCCGGTGGGGCAAAAATCTGGTTGATCTCATCCGACACCCTCGCGAAAGTGCCGGAGCTTTACGACCGGCTGGAAGAGCGCCAGATGGAATCCCATCTGCCCAATTTCCTGGTGCGAAACGAACTGTTTGGAATGCCCATATGGCAATGGCTGGGTATGCTATTAGCCATCCCGTTCGCCGCGGGAGTGGGCTGGCTCTTAATCTGGTTCCTCGGTCTCTTCCAAAAACTCCGTCGTCGTCAGCCGCCGCGCGCCACAGCCTGGTCGGCGATCTCGCGCCCGCTCTGGCTGCTGTTCGCAGCCGTAGTTCACGTTATCTGCGAAAGGCGTCTCGGCTTGCCATTGCTGCCGCGGCACTACTATCAGCTCGTCATCGGCGTCGTTTTTATTATCGGATGGGCTTGGCTGATCGAGCGATTTCTTGGGCAGATAGCGCGCCGATTTCGAGAGCGCGCGATCTTGATGGGCCGCAAGGGCGCCGGATCGCTCCTGCTTCTCGGTGAACGCGTCCTCAAAGCCCTGATCGTCATTCTCGCGCTCTTCGTCATCCTCGGCTCCCTCGGCTTCAACATGACGACCGCGCTCGCCGGTCTCGGCATCGGCGGAATCGCGGTCGCCTTTGCCGCCCAAAAAACTTTGGAGAATCTTTTCGGCGGAGTCTCCCTGCTCGCAGACGAAGTCATCCGCGTGGGCGACGTTTGTCGCTTCGGCGACAGAACCGGCACGGTGGAAGATATCAGCCTGCGCTCGACTCGCATTCGCACTCCCGAGCGCAGCGAGCTTTCCATTCCCAACGGATCGCTCGCCACCATGAACATTGAGAACCTCAGCCGTCGCGACAAAATTCTCTTCAACACCAAGCTGGGCCTGCGTTACGAAACTTCCGCCGACCAACTGC
This sequence comes from Terriglobales bacterium, assembly GCA_050012915.1. GTDB lineage: Bacteria > Acidobacteriota > Terriglobia > Terriglobales > Acidobacteriaceae > JABDBE01. The sequence continues at coordinate 1,575 of JBEKGG010000370.1, forward strand.
GCTACGTGCTCGCCCAGATTCGCCGCCTTTTTTACGAGCACCCCAAAGTAGAAACCGAAGGCGCTCGTATTCGATTCATTGGATACGACAACAGTGCGCTGACTCTGGAAGTGTTTTGCTACGTTCTGACCAGAGACGGCGCTGAGTTTCTCGCCATTCAGGAAGATCTTCTGTTGAGAATCATGGACATCGTCGCCGCTTCCGGCACGGGCTTCGCCTTCCCCTCAAGAGCGCTTTATCTGAGTCGCGACTCCGGTTTGGACAAAGAGAGAACCGCAGCCATCGCGCACGAAGTCCAGCAATGGCGCGAAAACAAAAAGCTGCCATTTCCCGATTTCGCATCTTCCGACATCTCCGACTTCAGCAATTCCCTGTCCTATCCAGAGCCGGACTCGGCGCTGAGGAGCAAGAAACAGAAATGAAGAGGAGCAGAAAATGAAAGAATGCTTTCGTCTGCCGCTACTGGCGATAGCCGTGCTGTGCGTCGCGGTTCCACTTTGTGCAGAGGAGATCTTGATGCAAAATGCTTCAACTCCGGGTAAGACATCCGCCGCAGTTGCTCCTTCGTGGATGAATGATTCGAGTGCCAAACTGCAAAACGAACTCACCGCGAAGTACGGCGCGCAGCAACAGCCCCGCCTTGAACGTGGCCTTCGGCAGGTGGCCGAGTTCTGGCGCGCGGACGACGGCGATTCGGCAATGTTTGAGGACTTCGTTCGCACCAACTTCGCTGGCGATCAAGCCACACTCGATACCACGTTTAGCCGCTTCCAGAGCCTGCTCGAACAACTCGACGGCCACATGCATGAGATCAATCGCTCGTTCAATCAGCAAACCGATCTCGATCTTGGCCCGGTACTTCCTTTCGACGAAACATTCGCCGGCTACGATCCTTCCGCGCACGTTCTCGATGACTTTTTCAACAATAAGCTCGCGTTTACTGTCCTGTTGAACTTCCCCCTCACTACGCTCGACGAACGCCTGAAAGAGGGACCAACCTGGACGCGCCGTCAGTGGGCAGAAGTTCGGCTCGCGCAACGTTTTGACAAGCGCATCCCAGCCGATGTCAACCTCGCCATCTCGCAAGCTGCAGCGCAGGCCGCACAGTACATCGCACAATACAACATTTGGATGTACCACCTCGTTGATGCCCAGGGCACGCGCCTTTTCCCGCCCAAAATGCGCCTTCTGAGTCACTGGAACTTGCGCGACGAAATCAAAGCTGACTACTCCGACGCACAGAGCGGTCCCGCAAAACAAAGGATGATCCAGCAGGTGATGGAGCGCATTGTCACGCAGACGATTCCGCAAGTCGTGATCAACAATCCCGCCGTGGACTGGAATCCGTTCACCAATGGAGTCACTCCCGCAGCCGCGAAAGACTCAGATGCCCCGCCCAAAAGCAATCTCCCAATCACAAATGCGCCTGAACCGGATACACGTTACGCCACGTTGCTGAAGGATTTCCAGGCATCGCGCAAGGCCGATCCGTATTCTCCAACCGCCCCCACGCTGATCGACCGCCGCTTCGACGAAGATCGCGAGATTCCAGAGGCCCAAGTAAAAACTATGCTGGAGCAGG
>JBEKGG010000371.1:0-3110 GCA_050012915.1 Terriglobales bacterium
TGACCAGCTCACCAATACCCGAGCTGTCTATATATGTGACTTCGCCAAGGTTGAGCAGAATCTTTTTCTGGCCCTTGGAAAGCAGTTCGCGCACCGTGTCCCGCAGAATCACGCTGCCCTCGCCGAGCGTGATACGGCCACTGCAATCGACGATGGTGACGCCATCAACCTGACGAGTACTGGTCTTCATGCTCACTGAGAAGCCTCCTTAACGTTCCCGGATGATCCGTGAACGTGTTTTACGAGTTTTATTGCGGTGCCCGTCTGGGACGGAACAATTTGCACTTCGTCCATAAACGAGCGAATTAAAAAAATTCCCCGGCCCGAAGTCTTTAAAAGATTCTCCGGAGCCAACGGATCGGGAATCTTGGCCAGATCTAACCCTTTACCCTGATCACGAATAGTGATGACCAGGTCATTGCCGGTCCGTTCGAATTCGAGGTTAACTTTCTTCTCCGGATCATACGCATTGCCATGCAGCACGGCATTTACCGCGGCCTCGCGCACGGCCATGGAAATCTGCATGACGACATCCTCGTCGAATCCGCTTTCAGCCGCGATGCGGCTGGCTGTTTGCTCGGCGCTATCGACGGTCTCCAGCGTCGAATCAAGCGTATAGGAGACCCGGAGTTCGGTCATGGCAAAATGTCTGTGAACCAGCCCCGCACAGCAGATACTTCGGGACCCGAAACATCGCACCCAAAACTCCGCCCACCTGAGCTGTTACACCGCGCCTTCGCTTGCGCGAGGGAAAAGCCCCCGATCAGCGGATTGGGTAGTTTGCCTTGCTGCTGTGGAAATGTCAACGCGCGGATTATACGCTCCAATTTTGCTGTACTGCGACACGCCAAATCCCATTAGACACCGTGCGCGGCAAAAACAGCCAAAAGGCTTCTGGCTTCCTGCTTCGCAGTTGGGTATTCTCTCAAAACGATGTCATCGCTCGCGCTTACCGAATTGCTGGGTCTGCCGGTTTTTGAGCCGACCGGAGGCCAAGTCGGACGTGTGCGCGAATTAGCGGTCGCGCCTCAGGAGGATCGCGCGCGCATTGCCGTCTTAATCGTACGCACCAAGTCGGGCGATCGCGTGATGCCATTCAGCGCTGTCCACTCCATCAATGGCGGCCTGCGCATTGACAGCTCGGTATCGATCTGGCCGGTCGCGGATGGGTCGGAAGGTCTGTTTCTTCTCGCGCGGGACCTGCTCGACCAGCAGATCATCGACGTTCACGGACGCAAGGTCGTCCGCGTCAACGACGTCGAACTTTTCCAGGATTCCGGCAACCGCCATCCCATGCTGAGAGTTGGATCGGTGGACGTAGGCGCACGCGGCGCGGTTCGCCGCCTGCTCAAGGGTGTGGTTCCGCTGAATGCGCTGCGCGCCTTGCTGCGTAAGATTCCCGAGCGCCAAATACCGTGGGACTTTGTCGACCTCATCGAAACCGATCCCGCTCGGCGGGTGAAGCTGAAAATCTCCCATGAGCGCCTTGCGCGTCTGCATCCAGCGGATATTGCCGACATCGTAGAAGATCTTGCTCCCGACGAACGCGAAGCCGTCTTTCAAACCCTCGACCATGGAGTTGCCGCCGAGGCACTCGAAGAAGTCGACCCCAAGGTGCAGAAGGCGATCATGGAATCGCTCGATTCCGAGCGTGCCGCCGAAATCGTCGAAGAGATGGATCCCGATGCAGCCGCCGATCTGTTAGCCGACCTGCCCGAGGAAACATCCGCCGACATTCTGCAAGAAATGGCTCCCGAAGAGCGCAAGGAGATGGTCGAACTCCTCGAGCACAAGGAGAACACCGCCGCCGGCCGCATGAACACTGATTATCTGGTGGTGGGTGTTAGCGCCAGTGCGAAGGACGCCGTCGACGCGTTGCGCGGATTTGAAGGCGGAATTGAAACCGTAAGTACGATTTACCTGGTCGACTCCCACGGCACCCTGGCAGGCGCCGTCCCTCTGGCGAAGCTGGTGCTGGCGGCGAATGATACGCCGATGCTTTCTCTCACCCAGGAACCGCTGATCTCTTGCCATGAGGAAGCGAAGGAGCACGAGTTTGCCGAACTGTTCGACAAATACAATCTGCTGACTCTCCCCGTCGTTGACGATCACAACAAGCTGACCGGCGTCATCACGTCGGACGACGTGATCAGCATCCTGCGAGCCAAGCTCTAGAATCCTAGTCTTGTTCCCCGAGAGTTTCGGTGTAAGTTTTGCCGTACGGATAGAAGAGTTCCTTGCGACCCTGCTGCCAGGCCGCTTTCATTTCCGGCGTCGTGATGTCCCAATCCGGCCGGCATTTCCTGGTCACGGCACGCAGATCCTGGCGGAGATCTTCCATCGTAGGCCGGCCAACAAACCAATACCCGTTGTAGACCTTATAAACAACGAGCCCGGGCTCGAGGACGATTACGTGCGGGATCATCGGATTGTGGAGCGGATCGGTGTACTCGGCGATGTCGAGATCTTTTTGCACGATGCGCCCCGCGTCGGACAGAAATGGCCAGTGGGCGCCGACTCCGGCGCGATATTCGCTGGTCTCAGTGATGTTGTCGGTGCTGATCGTGACTAGCCGGCAATAAGAGACTTCGATCTCACGATGCAGTTGCACCAGCAGTTCGGCCTGCCGCCGGTCCTTGGGGCAAAATCCTCCCCGGCCGAGGACCAGAACCATGGGATGCGGCCCTTGCAATTCGGAGAGCTTCCGCCGTTTCGCTTCGTGATCGGAAAGCTCATAATCGGGGAAAATTGCTCCAGGAACGATGTCAGATCGCATAGGAAATCCTCAAGCGTTGGATGCGCCGGGCCGCGTTAGGTCTCAAAGGTTGGCGAGAAGCCGCGCGATCTCTACAGTTCTTTGCGAAACAATAATCGCGCGTCTGGCTCGCTTTCCTATCAAACCGCACCCTCCGCTTTTCGCGCTAAGAATAGACTCCAGTGTCTGGGCCAATGTTATCGGGGAAACCGACCTTATGCCTCGCTAATTTGAGTCTAGCTAGTGGTGCAGTTTGATTGTCATCCTGAACAAGCGTTCTTTGCGCCGTGAGGAATCTGGGCGAGCCGCGCGATGTGGCGCGTTCTTTGCGACACAATAACCGCGCGTTTGGCTC
>JBEKGG010000372.1:0-2993 GCA_050012915.1 Terriglobales bacterium
AACGATCGCGACCTGCGGGCGATCGCGTGGTTCGAATCCTACTTGGTTCGCTAGTTCACAAAAGGCGGCTTCTTGTTACAACGCGCGATCAGTGAAACATTGTGTGCAAGGCAATCGTGCAGGTCCTAGAGACCGAGCCGCCCTCCTTGTTTTCCGACGAGTTGGTCACTCGTAAGGCTTCATTCGTCACAAGGCTTTCAGAATGGGAAGGTGTTGAGGAACAAAACGAGACCGACCTCCGTACCGATGGTCTGAAGGAAACAAGACAAGCCTATTTGTCTCCGGAGGATAAGTTCTTGATCAGCATCCGTAAGCATGGGTTCTTCATCGCGTTCGCAAGCATTGTTCTCTCCCTCGGTGTTGCGCTGGAAAATGCAGCCGCTCAAGCCACAACTCAGAATGCGTTCACGGACGCGCTGCGCACGGCTAAGGCAACAAGCGCCGCGGGCCAGTGGCCGGACGCCGCCCGAGCCTGGGAACGCGTGGTTGAGATGAACCCGGTGAACGAGGAGTATTGGCAGAGACTAGCCGAGGCGCACTACAAGAGCGGAGAATTCAAGCAGGCAATTCCGGCTTTCGAGAAAGTCCTCGATCTTGGCGGCTACTGTTTCCCTTCCGAGACGTCCTACAGCATCGCGCGTTCCTACGCCGCGCTGGGAGACAAAGAGAATGCAGCGATGTGGCTTCAGGACGCGTTTTCGAGGGGGTATCGTGATCTTGACCATGCCAAAAGCGACCAATCATTCAAGCTGCTGCGGGACGATCCGCGGTTTGTTGAATTGGTCGGACCGTTCGATGACGCCCAATTGTCTCGCGACCAGGGATGGCAGCGCGACCTTGGGTTGCTGCAGAGGGAATTGGAAAGAAAAAGCTATCCGCAATTCGTGAAGATGTCACACGAAGAGCTCGAAGCCGAAGTCGCGAATCTGAGCAAAAACATTCCCAAGCTGTCCGATCTTCAAGCCGCCCTAGAAGTGATGAAGCTGATGGCAAAAATGGGAGTTGGGCATACGGAGGCGCTACCCCCACACACCTTGGAATTTGCCGAAACCTTGCCAGTGAAATTCTTTCTGTTCAAAGAGGGGCTTTACGTGATCGCCGCGGATCCGAAGTACCAGGATCTACTGGGCGCCCAGATACTGAATTTCGGCGATGCAAGTGCGGATCAGGCTCTGGCTGCCGTGGCCCCCGTGGTTTTCAGAGACAACGACATGTGGCTTAAATCCATGGTGCCCAATCTGCTTCGTTATAGCGCTCTCCTGAAGGCTTTAAGTCTTGTCTCCGATCCATTGCATGTGCCGTTGACCGTCCGTGACGTGGAGGGCCGCACACGTACAGTTACGATCGCCGCCGATCCAACTCAGCCGGACATTTGGAATAGTTATCCGTATCCGAACGGCTGGATTGGATTCTCACCGGCAGGCGCCGGCCCCGCACCGTTGTATCTCAAGAACATGGAGGCGTTCTATTGGTTTGAGTATCTTCCTGAGTCGCGAACGGTCTATTTTCAATACAATCGCGTGCTGCCCGATGCCAAAGAACCTTTCGACCAGTTCGTGGCGCGTCTTTTCGCGTTCATCGAGCAGCATGACGTGGACAAACTCGTGATCGACCTGCGCTGGAATAACGGCGGCAATACCTACCTGCTGCCGCCCCTCATAAACGCGCTGGTTGGGACCCCAAAGATCAATCGGGAAGGCGGCTTGTTCGTAATTATCGGCAGGCGAACTTTTTCGGCCGCAGGAAACGCAGCTGCCTACATCCAACGTCAGACAAATGCAATCTTCGTTGGAGAGCCGACCGGGGCCAAACCGAACTCCCTCGGCGACGAGACCTATTTCACGCTTCCATACAGCAAATTGCAAGCAAGTGTTGCGGACGTCTATTGGGAAAGTTCCTGGCCGCAGGACTTCCGTAAATGGATTGCACCGCAGATATTTGTCGAGCCGACGTTTGCGGCGTACCGCTCAAACCAGGACCCCGCCATGGACGCAATTCTCACACTTGGTCACCCTGAGTTTACGATCAGCCAGCATCCGGGCTTCGGATGCAAGTCGGAACAACATATCGATGAGGATGACGAAAAGGGGCAACCCGCACCGCCGGTCGCGCATTAGAAATGCACTCGGGGCTTGGGACTTCTACTCAAGCGCGACCTCAAAAAACTAGGACGGCCAGATGGGAATCACTCCACTCGGAGCGCGACGATGGGGTCGACGGCCGCTGCCCGGCGCGCCGGAAGGTAACTGGCCAGAATCGCAACCGCGATAAGAAGAAGTGCGACGCCAACCAGAGTGAGCGGGTCAGTGGCCGAGACGCCAAAGAGAAACCTGGAAAGCACGCGTGTTGTCGCGAAGCATCCGAGCAGCCCAAGTATCGCCCCAAGGAGCGCCATGGTTGTGCTTTGTCGCAGGATCATGCTCATGATATTCAACCGGGTTGCACCAAGCGCCACGCGCACGCCCATTTCGAAGGTCCTCGACGACACCAGGTAGCTGGTCATCCCAAAGACTCCTAAAGCCGCGATCGCAAGGGCGGCAAGGCTGAATGCGCTCACAACGATCGCACTGAATCGTTGCCTCCACAAGGAATCGCCAATGCGATTGTCCATTGTGGCAACGTCACTTAGCGCAAGATCGGGATCAACGTTGTAAAAGCGTTCTCGAATCGCGCTCAGAGCGCTGGACGGAGCAACGCTTGTGTGCGCGACGAGGTAGAGGTTGCGAAAAATGGATTCGCTGCTGTCCTGTTGCGCAATTGGCACCCATGCAGCCGGTTCCGGAGCGATGTCCATTGCGTACATTTTTGAATCGGCGACCACGCCGACAACGACTCGCGGGCGGCTTCCGGGCAGCGCTTCCGCATGGCCAACCCAAATCAGCTTTCCTACCGGATTTTCCCCGCCAAACTGGTCTCGCGCGAGCTGTTCGTTGATGATGACTACAGGCTGAGCGGCCGCATCATCGTTCTCCGTTAAAGTCCGGCCGGCCTTC
>JBEKGG010000373.1:0-2923 GCA_050012915.1 Terriglobales bacterium
TAATTCCCAAACAATATGTCACTTTGCCCTCTAGAGTGAAGCTACCCGCATCATACACCGATTGCTCAAGCCGAATTTGAAATCCAGACTGGCAAGAAAAAATGTGGAAGATGTAGCGATTCCGTGGTAGTTTTTTGCATCTCACTCGCACCTCGCTGGCATTGAGAAACGTGGGCTTTCCATGCTGATTCGCCTTGGTTACGACATTCAGTTCGAAACGGTTGGAGAAGTGCCCATCGTGACGCTGCTGAACGTACATCCCTCGCGAAAGAAGGACTTGCGTGAGGCCGACGAGCTCCAGACCGATCCTCTTGTGAACGTCGAAACTTACGAAGATACTTTTGGCAACCTGGCTTGCCGTTTGGTGGCTCCGCCCGGCAAGATTCGTTTGCAGAACTCCACTCTGATAGAAGATTCGGGATTGCTTGATGCGGAAGATCCCGAGGCAGCCGAGGTCCCCATCGATCGATTGCCCGTGAGCGTCTTGCCTTTCCTCATGAACAGCCGGTATTGCGAAGTGGATCTCTTGTCCCACGCCGCTGCGGAATTGTTCTGGAACGCTCCTCGAGGCTGGGCGCGCGTTCAGGCCGTGTGTGCCTGGGTGCACAGCAAGGTTACGTTTGGATACGAGTTTTCCAATCCAGTGAAAACCGCGTTGGGCGTGTATACCGAGCGCGTCGGAGTGTGCCGCGATTTTCAGCACCTTGCCATTACCTTCTGCCGAGCGCTCAACATTCCCGCGCGCTATGCAACTGGATATCTTGGAGACATCGGCGTGATTGTGGCACCGAGCCCGATGGACTTCAGCGCCTGGTTTGAAGTCTATTTAGGAGACCGCTGGTGGACGTTTGACGCCAGGCACAATGCGCGGCGCATTGGCCGCGTACTGATAGCAACTGGCCGCGATGCCACCGACTGCGCGATCACGACGTCGTTTGGGAGAGCGAAGCTGGTCGGGTTCTACGTTGTCAGCGACGAAGTGCAGGGATGAGGCGAGAATATCTCGGCGGAAGCTTTTCAGAAGCGATAGCGTAACGCAACCTGAACCTGCCGTGGCGGGCGATTCCCATAAGCATTTGAGGAATCGAGAGCGCCGAAGTTGCTGGAATCGAATATCCGCACCGGCACATCGAAGTTCGGATGATTCAGGATGTTGAAGACCTGGGCTTCTGCCTGCAACGTCTGCCGTTCACTCAGCTTGAAGATTCTCACTAAACTGAAATCCACATCCACCAGACTTGGCCCAATCACGCTGTTGCGGCCCGCCGTGCCGAACCGAAATTCACCCAGCAGATTGGGATCGGAGAAGGCGCAGGCGTTGAACCAAGAGGCCGGGGTGTGCACTGCATCGGCGGCGCGTCCACCCTGCGAGATCGTCAGCTGACACGCCGGGTCAGGATTCGACGGTACAGGCCCCGCCACAAACGGATTCGCGATCTGGTCCGGGCGGTCCGCACCGGGATAGAGAGTTGTATTGCTCTGAAAGCCGGCGCGATTGACCGTAAAAGGCTGTCCCGATTGAGCCTCGACAATGCCAGAGATCTGCCAATCGCTCACGATATGGCCGATTGCGCCCGGCTGGTTCAACCATTTTTTTCCAGCGCCAAACGGAAGCGCATCGACGAAGCTGACGACGCCTCGGTGCTTGGTCTGGAAGCTCGAGAGCCCGCGCTCCGCCGCCAGATCGTAGGAGTTTTGCGGAATCTGACTCTCCACTGCGCTGCCGATCCATTCCGATCCGTTATCGATCGACCTCGACCAGGTATATGCCCCCAGCAGCGACAAGCCGTGACTCATGCGCTTTTCCAGTCGAACTTGAAGACCGTTGTAGTTGCTGGACCGGTCTTTGTCCTGACTAAGAACGAGAGCGTATTCGGGATACGGCGGAAAGCCGCCTACGCTTGACTGATTCAAATCGCGAAAGCCAATCAGGTGCGTGCCGCTGCTGCCGTAATATCCGGTCTCCAGTACGACGTTCGGCGTAAAGCCATACTGAAAATTGAGGTTCCACTGTTGCAGGTAGGAGTCAGGATAGTGCGATGGCAGCCGCGACGCCACCGTGAGATCGATCGGTGAACTGAGAATATTCTGAATGTCGTTCGCGCCCGAGTTGATGAAGTATCCAAAGTTGAAAAACGGAGGGTTGTCGTGCAGAAATTCGCTGGCGGCAAAGGTCTCGACATCATAGAAAATTCCGTAGGCGGAACGAATGACAAAACGATCGCTGTTGAAAGGCCGCAAGGAGAGCCCGACGCGCGGCTCAAGATCGCGGCTGCCCGTGTTGTAACCGGAGCGAGGCACTCCATTGACGCCCACCGGAAGAAATTCGCAGGTGGGCGCGGGCGAGCAAGTCAGCGCCGCAGCGGACAGATCGGGAACGCTGAACTGGTTATGCGCCTCGACGATGGGAGCGTTGTGCTCGTAGCGCAAACCCAGATTCAAAGTGAGTTTCGGGGTGAGATGAAGATCGTCAAGTCCGTAGAAGTCCCACGACCCAGTGCTCATTTGCGCGCTGGGAGAGCCCTGACCATACAGCGTGGCGGCGGGAGCGCCTAACAGAAGGTCGGCGAGCGGATTTCCGGTTGCTGCGCCGGTGAAGAGCCATTGTCCCCGCGTGTACAGCGAAAAATAACCTTGATCGCCGACGTGCCGGTATTCTCCGCCGAACTTGAAGTGATGGCGGCCGCCGTTCCAACTCGGCGCCCAGGCGAAATCGTCGCTGAACTGTAATGTGTCGATGGCGCTGTTTTCTGGCGCGGTGTCAGGCTCACCGAGGCTGTCGAAACCGGTGACCTGGATATAGGGGTAACCGAGATCGGCGGCGTCGGTGGGCCCGGGAAATCCCAGTTGCGCGCTGCGATTGATGCCCTGATTCTGCTGGGAATACACCAGGTCGTCGCGGTTGAAGCCAAAGCGAAAAGAA
>JBEKGG010000374.1:0-2878 GCA_050012915.1 Terriglobales bacterium
CAGGCAATGATAACGGTGACGGGCGCGGCCATGGTCTTCTCGACATTGAGCGGGGCAAGAGCGGGACGGAGACGCTCCTTGGCTTCGGGTGTTGTCAGGAAAACAAAGCGCGCGGGCGTGGTGTTGGCGCTGGTGGGGCCGAAAGCGGCCAGTTGATACACATGACGCAGCACTTCCGAAGAAACTGGCCGAGGAAGCCAGACATTATGGGTGCGGGCCTCGCGGAAAATCTGGTCGATGGAATCGTTGGAGACTGCAGTTCTTCGCGGTGCGGAAACGACGTCAGACATGTCCGATCTCTCTTAACTTAATTGGGCAACGTGTTACCGCCAATTGGATTGTGAGGCCACGCGCTGGGATGCAAAACTCTGACCGAGCGCGATGCTGATCCGGTTAGACAATAAGTGCGGCAAGCGTCAGACTGTTAGGCGGCTGCGTTCATGTGTCGCTTTGCCAAAGCCTCAATTTCAGGCTCGGTCACCGCTGATAGGTCTGCGTTTTCGGTAGCGATAACCCGTCGATAAATTTCGGGATGACGAGTCTTTAAGTACTCTTTCAAAAAGTCGGCGGCATTGCTTTTCCCGGTAGCGTGACCGATAAGGACGATCTCACTCGCCGGAGTTAGATCTTTCGCGACGTCCTCATAAAACGAATCCTCTTCGGGTACGCGCTCGCCACGGTAGTGCGCTTCCTTGCGATGAATCAGATGATGATGGAAATTGAAAGGATCATAAGGTCGCACCGTGCGTTCGTCTGCCGGACGACTTCCACCCAGATCTCGGTAAACATGGGCGGCGTGGTGGTCAATGACCACAATCATACGGCCGGGCTGGGCGGGTTCTTCTGCATGCGCGCTCTGTCCGGCGGCGTCTTTGAGGAGCTTACGCAGCCGAGAAACTTCCTCTACACCAAGATCGTGAGTGTGGGGTTTCTTGAAAAAGACACGTTGGGCGCCGACTCGGAACACAAATTCGTCGTCTCCATGCGGTTGGACTTCGCCGAGATGCTCGACCAGTTGGACGGCCTCGCTCCAACTTAGATTATGGGGTAGGTTGCCGCTGAGAAGATTCTGATGCAGCGAGTCGAGGTGCTTGCTCATCGGACCAGTATATTACTACGCCGCTGGAAAGCGGAATACGGCTCGCCGAAGGCAAGGTTCACGGTGACTCTGGGGGCGTGCAGACAAAAGGCCTTCTGGAAGAGGAAACCTTCCAGAAGGCCGGACGAAACGTTTCAGACAACGGGCTACTCAGACTTCCAAGCCACCGTGAAGCTGGTTCCATCCGATGTGAGGGCTGACGGGACTGCTTCATCCGTGCCGCCGCTGCTGACCATTATGATCTCCTGCACATCGCTGCCGAACGTGCTGATCGGTCCCGACTTCGAGGTTTCCGTCGCATAATTGGTATCGCTTATGCCCGTGTAATCCTCGCCAAAATAACCTGTACCGAAATCCGACAGAGGCAAGATGCCGCCGGAGTTGGTGCAGCAAGGAGCCTCGGCAATCCACTCGGCCGAAGATCGCGCCGCGCCGCGGACCCTTCCGGTCTTGCTATAGGACTTGCCCGTGGTCACGTTCTTGATCGTGGTCGTGAATTCCGAGCCGCTATAGCTCACTTCCGCCGATATCTCATTACCCGGCGATACCGGAACACTGGGGATTTCCACGGAGCCTGCCGGGTAAAATTCGTACCAGGCGTAGTAGCCGGCGCTGGTGCCGTTACAATAGGCGATTGTTCCAGTCTGTTCCACGGTGTCGGAGGAGTATCCGTCGATGCCCACCCAAAACGCGGAATAGCTGTTCGGGGTTGCGCTGCAGTTAACCGCGGAAATTGTCCATGAGCCTAAGGCTTTGGTGAAAGCAGAACCGGTCACCGCGTAGCCGCTCCAGTTTTCGCTTTCCACTGTTGCGTCGCTGCGAACCCGGTGGAACTTCATGGGTCTGTGCTGATGGGGGGAGACTACCGCCGTGGTTTGCGGCGTGGCAGGTCCGCTCGATAGCTGCGCCATGGCAGGTAATGTGCAAATGGCGAGCCCTCCTAGGATTCCTAACCATTTCGATCGCATAGATCCTCCAGATTTTATTTTGCCGGGATACGTCTTCCATCCCGTAACCGCGCCAGTTTACATACAAACGCAGTGGCGTCAAGACATTTGTGTAGGACATTTGTTAGAAGGCGATATGCCATTGACAGCCCTCGAAACCCTGATGTATCTTCGTCCGACGTTTGAACTACTACTGCGCCTCGTTGCTGCCGGGAAATGCCCTCCCCATTTTGGCGTCGGGACCGAGCCGCGAATATCACACTCCCAGCCCCCAAGGACAATCCGATGAATCGAGCGTACTTCACTTCCCAAAGTCGCAGGAGCAGGTCTGCCTTCATTGCGTCTTTTTTGGCGTTTGCAATTTCTCTTGCCGTGGCTCCGGCGCACGCGCAACTGGTCAAGATCAGCACCGACAGCTTCCACAACTCTTACAGCCAGCACAAGACTGAAGTTGAACCCGACACCTATTCCTGGGGCTCGACCATGGTTGCGGCTTTTCAAGTGGCTCGCGTTGACGACGGCGGCGGGGCGGACATCGGGTTTGCCACTTCCACGGATAGTGGCATGACCTGGACCTACGGTTCTCTGCCGGGACTCACCGTTAACTACAAGAATGGGCCCAATTCGGCTGCAAGTGATGCGTCGGTGGTTTATGACGCGAAACACGGTGTTTGGTTGATCTGTACCCTTCCTATCGGCAATTCAGGTGACAACGTTGCGGTCAGCCGCTCCACGGATGGTCTCCACTGGGACAAGCCGGTCATGATCGACACTAGCGGCGGAGACGACAAGAACTGGATCACCTGCGACAACAATGCCAGCAGCAAGTTTT
>JBEKGG010000375.1:0-2715 GCA_050012915.1 Terriglobales bacterium
GTTTGCGGCCGCCGGAGCACCTCCTGGGTCCGATGGAGGAAATGCGCAAGGCGGTTTCAGGATATCTGGCGTGTCAGCCGGTCGCATACCGCACTCCGAAGGAGAAGCCTGACTTCACCAGCCTGCCCGAGTTTCCTTACGCGTTAGATCCGCTGCAACTTACGCGCAAGGAAATGGGAGACTATGCCGCGCAGGCCCGCGATATCGGCATCAACTTCATCGGCGCATGCTGCGGCACGGTCGCCATGCACATCCGCGAAATGGCGCGCGTGCTGGGCAAGTTGCCCGAGGACTCACGCACATGGAAGAAGGGTGGCGAGAAACCGATGTCGGCCTACGAATACTACGACCACGACAATCTCAAGGCGGCCAGCCGGGCGTAATTGAAACTACATCAGCAAATTCGCGAGCAAGCTCCGCGAGGAGCCTGCTCGATTTGTTTGCAGTTGGGATTAACCAGCATTGCGCAACTGCGGCTGTTGCGCATGAACCAGCGGAGCATCCACCAGATGTTCGCTAAGGAACCAGCCTTGCAATTCGTTGGCTCGCAGCACATCGCTGACCACCAGATCGTTAGTGCCGGCGTCGCCCAGCTTGGTGGAAAGTTCGGCCAGCTCGCGGCAATGGCCGATGATGATCTGGTGCGCATCCAGCAGCCTGGAAATCTGCACCGGAACTTCTTCCCTGCCCCGCGGCGGCCGCGCGATGCGCGTGGTCTCAGCCACATCGGCCGCCATAGCAATCGAGACTCCGCCGAGAAGTTGTATGCGCTCGGCGATCGTGTCCACGATCTCCGACTGTTCTCCGTAGTGTTTGTCAAACAAAAGGTGCAACTGATAAAACGTCGGCCCCGCCACTTGCCAGTGTGATTTCTTGTAGAGATCGCGCAGGGTCATGGTATCGGCCAGCAACAGGTTGAGTTGTTCCGTCATTTCCAGTCGCACCGGCTCCTCAAGATCCAGCGGCAACATGTGCGAAACCGTGCCGTACGCTTGAATCTCGGGAGCGCTCTGGTGAAGGCGCGGTTGCGCGGAAAGGTTCCCTCGCTCGGTGGTGGGTGCTTTTGCATTCCGATCTTTTTTGGCCATAAGCAATATTCTCCTCGACTGCTCGCTAATCTTTAATTCCTGTCCACAAAACCTCAGCTTCTGTTCGATGCCAGGAACCAGCCCCTGGATGCGCCCGACCCACCGGAAGATGGATCCGCAAATGAAGCCGCTGCCAACGCCCGGTTTGACGACGTGGAAGGCATTGTTTATGATCAAAGTGCGGGGTGGAGCAGTCTGGTAGCTCGTTGGGCTCATAACCCAAAGGTCGGTGGTTCAAATCCACCCCCCGCAACCAACCTTAACCTCAACATATTCAGTAATTCCACAGATTCCCTCCCGAAACTGAATGAAAACTGAATGAACGATCTGCTGGACTCTCCGAAATAGAGAGGTCGCCTGGGCGCATGGCCGTTTGTCAGTTTCGGCTCTTCGCGTTACAAAAAGCTGCTCTCCAAACTCAGTCTATGGAGTTGAGTCGATGGAGTCCCATCCGATCAGTCTAGAAGCAGCGGCAGACATCCATCCGCCAACCTCCCTTTCCACCCAAACCGTTACCGTCTACACCCGCCACCACGAATCCTGCTCCAAGAACGGCGAGCCGTACTGGAAACGGTGTCGCTGCATGAAGTACCTCTACGTTTACAGGGAGAATACGTCGCGGCAGGTCAGCGCAAGACACGTAGTTGGGAAAGGGCGGAAGAGCGAGCACAGGAAATCCGCGATTCCTGGAGCCCCGTAAGGGCCCTTCAGCGTGAACTGGAAGCAAAAGTCCGAAGAAGCGAGGCGCGCGAGGTACTGATTACGGATGCTGTTGCGCTGTTTTTGAAAGAAGTCGAACGTCTGAACCGTGAAGAAGCGACCCGCGCGAAGTAACGCCTTACCCTGGAAGATCGACTCTTGAACTGGTGTGCGCAGCAGAAGCCCCCGGTTGCACGCCTGTCCGAGTTAGACGTCGAAACCATGCGCCGGTGGATCCAGTCGTGAGTTGCCGAAAGGCGGCCTTGACCGAACTCTGCGACACTCCTATTTGCGCCGCAATCACAATCTCTGTTGAGAATGTTCAGAACTCCAGCCGCGTCTGAAACGCGATCATTCGCGGACTGCTATCGCCACCCAAACCGACGCCCAACAAGCCAGTCGGCGGAGCAGTTGTGTAAGTGAGCGCTCCAAAGCCAGTCTGCGTGGAAGGCTTTCCTGGAACCCCGGCCAGCACCATGCTTGGCAGCCCAAAGTTCGGGTGGTTGAAGACATTGAAAAATTGACCCTCAAACCGCAGCTTCACATGCTCGGTCAAAGGGAACCATTTTGTCAGGTAGAAGTCGCTCCAGAGGAAATCGGGACCGCGCAGCGAATTGCGGCCGAGGTTTCCGAATTGGCAATGCTGCGGGTCGTCGCCGCCGGAGCACTGCCCTGTACTCGGATCAACCGCTGATACAAAAGCATCGGGATTCAACCACTGAATCGTGCCTGGTTGAGTCACGGCGGGGACTTGATGATGCGCATAGAGCGGGACGCCGGGAATGACACTGGCGAACTGCGGCCCGCTGCCCTGCACGATGCCGTTTCCGTTTGCCGAATAAGGCGTGCTCAGGACCGAGAACGGAACCCCGCTGTGCCAAAAAGCTGTTCCGGAGATCTGCCAGCCGTTCAGAGCGTAGCCCAGAGA
>JBEKGG010000376.1:0-2700 GCA_050012915.1 Terriglobales bacterium
TGATCCTGATGGTTCTGGTCGGTTGCCGGGGCTGATTGCTGGGCGTTGGCCGCCAGAAGCCCGACGAAGAGGAACACGAGAACCAGGACGCGGAAGATCGGAAGTCTAGAGGCTTTGGGCATGAAAGTATTCTCTCGCAGTTTTTGTTAGTCTAGTCCTTTAGCGTTAGATGCACCAGTTCGGGCATCTTGGCATCCCACTACTAGCATAGTTGCCGTTGAGGCGGAGAGGGTTTCCCCAGTGCTGCGAATAACAGGTAGGCAGTGGACGGCTCCAGCGGTGGCAATTCTATTCTTTTTCTTCCTGATTTTGCCGGCCGCGGCGACTCCGCAGCAGCAAACCGACCAAAAGAGTATTCCCGACGCGCCTTCCGCCAGCCGCCCTCCACAGCCGTTCCCTTCCGCTCCGCCGGCTGAGCCTCAAGGCCTGCCTCCAAGCGAATCGCCCACGGCTGATCAGGTGCCCGGAAACGACGTTCCGCCCTCGACCGCCAATCCAGCTCCGCCTAATACCGAAAGCAACACGAACCCGCCTCCGCATCCACTTGATGTTAAGACGGTTCCCGAAGGCGGGGCGACGCCCGACCCAGCCGGCGGCGGTGCGCAAGATGAGCTGTTCAAAATTACTCGTAACGTAAATCAGGTGATCGTGCCCGTTCGGGTCACGGACGACTCCGGGCGTCTGGTCAGCGGGTTGTTGCCGAAGGATTTCTCACTATACGAGGACGGCAACAAGCGGACCATGAACTTTTTTACCAGCGATCCTCTGGCGATCTCGGCAGCGGTGGTTTTCGACTTGGGCATGTCGGATATCAATGTGCAAAAGGTAAACCAGACCTTTCCGGCGTTGGAGGGTGCGTTCAGCCAGTTCGATGAGGTCGCAATTTACACCTACAGTGGCACGGTCGGGAAAGCGGCCGACTTCGGAGCCGTGGGCAAGCGCCTGGACGCAGTATTAAACCAGCTCAAAGCCGAGAGCGGTGAGAATAACGGAGTGCCAGTGCTCGGAGGTCCACTGGGCCCGCAGGGCCCCATGATCAATAACATCCCAGTGGATCGCAGCATACCCCCGGCAATGTCGCCGCCAAAGCAGGCTCACGTTCTCAACGACGCCATTTTAGCCGCCGCGCTGGACTTAGGGCAGCGCGAGCGAAGCCGCCGCAAAATCATATTTGTGATCAGCGACGGCCGCGAGTATCGAAGCACTGCCAGCTATGGCGACGTGTTGAAGGTACTGCTTTCAAACGGGATTATCGTCTACGGGATCGGGGTTGGAGGTTCGGCGATTCCGGGATACAAACAGCTGGAAAAGTTGCACGTTCCGGGACAAGCCTATGGCAATATCCTGCCTCGGTACGCCAGCGCGACCGGCGGCGAGATTCTTAGCGAATATTCCAAGGATGCCATTGAGGGCGCATATCAGCGCGCCATCGGCGACGCCCGCAATCAGTACACGTTGGGCTACGCCACCGCTGCTACTCCCAGCAGCACATATCGGGAGATCGAAGTCCGGGTAGGCCGCCCGGGATGTAAGAGTTCGGACCTGCGTCCGTGCGTTCTGGTCTATGCCAAGGCGGGATACTATCCGTTGCCAGTCAGCCGGTGAAGTTAGCCGTTTTCCACCGTTTGGGAACATGGGGGTCCCGCTAGTAACCAGGGTAACCTGCCGGTAGGGCACGGCTGTGTGGTATAAAACCAGCAGTACCAAGCCAAAACTACAGGTGGAAGCCGCTCGGGTTTTTCAGCGTCTGCCGCGTGTCTTGAGGAAAGTCTTTGAGTTTCATCAACTTTGCAGCCCGCGAGATTAATTGCAAGATCGTCTATTACGGCGCCGGGCTGGGCGGTAAAACCACGAATCTGCAGTACATCTTCCAGAAAACTGCCGAGCAGCAGAAGGGGAAGATGATCTCGCTGGCCACGGAGACGGATCGAACTCTGTTCTTCGACTTCCTGCCTCTAGATCTCGGATCGGTGCGCGGTTTCAAGACCCGAATTCACCTCTACACCGTTCCCGGCCAGGTGTTTTACGACGCCAGCCGCAAGTTGATCCTGCGCGGAGTAGACGGCATTGTCTTTGTCGCCGATTCGCAGCAAGAGCGTATGGACGCCAACGTCGAGGCGCTCGACAACTTGATGGACAACCTTAAAGAACATGGCTATGACTTCAAGAAGATTCCCTACGTTCTGCAGCTGAACAAACGCGACTTGCCCAATATCCTGCCGGTGGACGCTCTGGCCAAAGAGCTGCGCCGGAAAGATGAGCCGGTGATGGAAGCCATCGCCTTCCAAGGGAACGGCGTTTTCGAGACGCTGAAAGAAATCGCGCGGCAGGTGTTGATGGAATTGAAGCAGGGCGGGTAAGCAGTTTCCGGCTTCTGACGTTTGGGCACCCTTTGTTTTCCCCTGGTTTCCGCCAAGTACTAACCAACTCGCGCGTTGCTCGTCTAGAATGACAAGCGCAAACATTCAGCGCCAGTCGTAACCTCCGGAGAAAAGAAATCTTCATGCGCATTCTCAAGAGTTTGTTGCCGGTCCTTTTGCTTTCCCAACTGGTTCTTTCGCAAACCGCCGCGCTGCACAGCATCGACGTCACCGACCTCGACAGGAAAGTCGACCCCTGTCACGACTTCTACGAATTTTCCAATGGTTCGTGGCGTGCCAACCACGCCATGCCCGCTACCATGGTGCGTTGGAGCAAGCG
>JBEKGG010000377.1:0-2635 GCA_050012915.1 Terriglobales bacterium
TTCAATCCCGACACCTTCCTTTCGACTATCGGAAAGGGTCGGGATCTGGTGTTTTTTCCAAAGAAGAAGACGATCTTCTCTCAGGGCGATTCCAAGGATGGCCTATTCTTTGTCCGATCGGGGAAGGTGCAACTGAGTGTGGTTTCGGAACACGGCAGAGAAGCAACACTCGGCATATTGGGTGAAGGCGAGTTTTTCGGAGAAGGCGGACTTGCCGGTCAGCCCCTACGCATGTCCACTGCAACCGCATTGACAGACTGTGTCCTCATGCACGTCGAGAGGAAAGCGATGGTTCATGCCATGAGCGTGGAGCCAAAGTTGTCGGCCATGTTTGTCAAATGCCTGCTGAAACGGAACATCCGATACCAGGATGACCTGGTCGATCAACTTTTCAATTCCAGCGAAAAGCGGCTGGCGCGAGCCCTTCTGTTAATGGCGCAATTCGGCAAAGAAGGTGTGTCGGAGATGTCCATCCCAAGACTAAGCCAGGAGACTCTGGCGGAGATGGTTGGGACAACTCGCTCGCGGGTGAGTTTCTTCATGAACCGATTCAGGGAGAAGGGATTTATTCACTACGACCTTGGAGATAACGTGCGTGTCCGCAGTTCACTTCTTAACGTTGTCCTGCAAGACGATGACGGAAGCACCGCGACTCCAGAACTCGAGAGACGAAAACACTTTGACCGCAAAGGTCTGGAACCGCCTCGAGAGCCGGGCGGTGGTCCCGCCGATAAAGATCGCGCCCGAAGACCTCCCCTGCTCGGCATTCCGCAACGCCGCAAAATTAAAGTGACCTAGCTCGAGAATTCCCCAAAGCGCGTTTTAGAGATTTGATCCGTGAATGCGGCGATCCGCCCGTCCCGGCCACGTTTTTGTCGAGATCAGTTCACGCCATTTTCTGCTAGTCTATCTATATCCTGTTTTAGCTTTCACTTTGTTTCGTTCCTTTGGGGATTGTTTTCGGAAATCGGGTCGCGCCATGTCGAAAACTCTCGAGCAGGAGATGTCTGTACTGTCGTCGTCGAAGCACGGATTGGTGTATCTCACTGCGAACGATTGGGCCCTCGTCGCCGACAAGGCCAGCCGCGTACACTTCAAAAAAGGGCAGGCCCTGGTTCATCAGGGCATTAAGACGGACGGCATTTATCTTGTGCTCAAAGGGACAGCAAGAGTGCGAATTCTTGCGCAAAATAAGGCCGCAACGATCGGTCCGGGAGAAATCTGTGGAGAAATGTCGCTCCTGGAAGACGCACCAGCCAGCGCCGGAGTGGTTGCTGAAGAAGAAGTGGAAGCGTATCACCTCGACCGTGCGACGCTGGAGAGTCTGTTTGAGCTTTTTCCCCATCTGGCTTCGCGCTTTTACCGGTCGCTCGCGAAGAATCTCTCCCGCCGTCTTCGAGATCTGATCGGACAAACTTCTGCATCGCCGGCGGGATCTGGAAAAGCGGCGCTCTGACGGCAGCTCGCGAATGCAATCGCAACGGATGTTGGGAAACCAAGTCGGCAGTGTCGCGGACGGTATGGGGTGGCGATAAGAAGTGTCCGGGAAACTCTTTCAAGGCGCTGCATGCCCGACCAGTGCTCCCCGGAACTGCTCAAGGATTCCGTGAACTGTGGATAGTTACGGGGTAAGTAACTTCCGTGTCGCGTCTCGGCACGAGGCAAGTTAAGGTCGCCGTGAGATCGACCTTTTTGCAGGCGCCTCGATAGGCGTTTCTGGATATGTTCTTGGTCGTGCGCCCGACCTGAGGCGGGGAGTGGACGGCAAGCGGACGCAAATGGCCTGTACAAGTGTGCATCACTTTGCAGTTTCATGTCGGTACTCGATTCGAATATGTTGGCTAACTATCCTTCTAATCAACAGCTTACAATTTGACCCCGTTTGGCACTTAGGGTGCTGTCTGTAGAGTGCGATTGCGGGGTTTCGCGCCGCCAGTGGAAACCTGAAGTTTCCGAACGATTTGAGTTTTACGAGTTGTTGAGGAGGAAGTAATTATGAAGCGGATACTTTTGATGACGGTTCTTGCCCTTGCCTTACCTTTGGCGGCATTCGCGGGCAATGTGGACTTTACGAACACCGGCGGCACTCTTACTGGCAGCGCTTCAGGCTTGACACTCACCGGCTCTGAGCTGACTGTAGTCGACGGCCTCGGTGGCGGGGGAGTCATTACGGGCGGATTGGGAAGCATTAGCTTTTCGACAGGCGCCCTGACCTCGGGAAGCCTCACGACCGGCGGGACATTCGCCGCGGGCGGAACTTTCACCATCACTGGCAACGGCACGGGCGGTATTCCTAACGGCGTGATCTTCACCGGCTCATTCAGCGGTCCTGTGACTTGGACTGAAGTTACAACTTCGGGTCCGAACGGATCGATCTATTACACTCTTTCGGGCAGCATCTCGGGCACTTGGTACAACGGGACGACGGTCAACGGAGCCACAACTCAGATCACCTTCAACGCCGGCAAGAATGGATTTACCGGCTCGGTGCCATTGGGTAGCGGCGACACAGTCATCACGACCGTTCCTGAGCCGGGCACTCTCGGCTTGTTGGGAACCGGTTTGGTTGGTTTGGCTGGAATCGTACGCCGGAAGCTGAAAGCATAACTTCACACTCTGTCCGCTTCTACAAAAG
>JBEKGG010000378.1:0-2824 GCA_050012915.1 Terriglobales bacterium
ATGGGAGTCCACTCAGTAGGGCCTACGGCGAAGGCGATGACAAGCCATGCCCATTGCGAAAATTCCTCTACGACAAGAATCTAGGGTACTACGACATCCCAAGTCATTTGATGGAAAACCTGAAAGCTCTCAAAGGCGCGCCTCTGGCGTTATCCCTTGCTTTATATCAGCTGGCCCTCGATAAGGAACAAGTGCAATTCGCAGTCAGCTTAGCTGAGTTGAGTGAGAAAGCTGGTGTCGCTCGGCGAAGCCTCTTTAAGAAAGCATGGGAGCACCCCGAATTCAAAAGGCTAATACATGCTTCGCAATTGCCAGGAAGCAAAGAGGCTCAGGTTACGTTCTATCATCCCAAGAAGGGGACAAGTTTGCTGGGTACTAGATCGAACGCCGCAGAGCGTGCTTATTATCGTGAGATAGATAGGCCAATCAGTGCCTACGACGAGCAAAACCGAGATAGCAAGAAATACACTGCAGATGAAATCAGGCGAACCATTCTGCATTTCTTCCCTGACGCGATAGCCAACGACGACGGAGAACTAGTGGTTGATTGTCCCGAATGTCACGGAACAAGACGGGGACACAAGGCCGCCATAGAGACCCTGCGCATTAAACCTGACAAAGGTGACTATGGCGTGATGTACTGCGGCGCTTATTTGAACAGATCTAACAAATGTAATTATGGCCGCCAGAAAATGCCATATCATCTCCTCGCCGCACGACTTCGTATCCGACCGGGCGAAGCTCAGAAGATGTTCGACGCCTACATTGACGAACTGAGAAGCGGCAATAACGGTCAGCGGTCCGCCGATGACGGAGAAAGGATAGCTGCATCCGAGAAAATGTCTTTAGCTCTTGAGGAGCTGAGAAAAAGAAATGACCCGGCTACCGAAGATTTCTACAGGAAAAACAGAGAACTAATTTGAGCGCTCTGGCGTCGGTCCCGACTATTCGCTCTTAAATCATCTTTCGTGGGTGTAACCGGCCAGATAGAGACAGGGCCGTCTGCACTGCTGGGAGACAGTTTACTGGCCAGTGAACCTGAGATCGGCCTTCTCTAGAGAATCAAAATTTGAATCCTCACGCACCTCGGATGAACCGGATCGTCTTCCTGTCCGGTTCCTACAAGGTTTCCCTAGCTGAGACTTTGTCCGGTGATGGGCAACGATCAGAACTCCGGACCGGATGGAATGCTTCACGCCGGACAGTCCGCGCTCAGCAGCGGGATTGGCCTCGACACCCGTCGGCGTGACGCCGAGGAGAACCCAAGGCAAGCACACGAGCCGGTCTGAAACGTACGTGTATACGCTTGTCCCGGCCCTGTGGTGCCGACCATCAAGAAGAGGGCAGAGAGAAGCAAGCGGAGCCAGCTCAGCCATAGCCCCAAATGTTCCTCTCCCCCTCACAGCAGCCCTGTTTTCCAGGGCTCGTCATCTGATCTATCTCTATGGAGCTTTCGTCGATGCCCCCGATGCCTAAACCCCAAGCAGCTCAGGAATTTACGGTTGTAATTAGCAACTGAATTATCCTCGATAACCATTGACATATGGTGTAGCTAAGTATGGCCCCTTGGTTTCAATGCCTTGCACGTGCTAAGGGTCCTTGAAAGTGGTTAGTTTCCGGCGATCTTGTGCTACTCTCCCTCGCGCATGCACGGGAAGACGCTTAGGACTGCGGTTTCCGGCGAAAGCTATGCTCATGCCGATCACCAAACCGACCTTCCCATGGCAAACCCGCGCAGGATGCCCATTCCCGGCAATTCTGAGGCCGCTGTAGGGGCGAACAACAGGCGAATAACCATGCCCACGGCCCGCATGCCGAGCACGTCCTTGGCCTCCTAGGGCCTTCCATGCCACTGTGCGCCGGACGCGCCGCATTTGTTTGCTCCGGTAACCAATCGAGTCCAGTGAGAATAGATCGCATCCTCCGTCAAGTCCCGCAATGCGTTTTCCTGGCAGGATTCCGATGGGGAGGCACCCCCCGGGAGCCACGCCGTCCTCAGTTGTGGAGAAGAGCCAATGAATTTTCCCCCCGGGAGCCACGCCGTCCTCAGTTGTGGAGAAGAGCCAATGAATTTTGTACCGTTGTACTCGGTTGCGGCGTCTGCGGTGTGATGAACCATTGCAACCTGCAGACAGTGCTGGGAAACGCCTGGGGCCGATGCAGTGGGTAACGCCTAAAGGCCCGCTTGGCTTTGGTCGGAAGCGCACGCCGAAGCAGCGCGGCTTGGCTCGGCACCCTTGTGCGTGCGTCGGAGAAAATTCTCTGGCAAGTTCTCCTCTGTGAAAACCGAGCCTACCCGTACCCTTATTTCTTGGCGGGAGTCATGCTTCAGCTTAAAATTCTAGGCATACCACTCACTTCTGCCAAGATGGCCCTGCGGCTTCTCTCCAGTACAGCATTGTTTCGTCGCTGATTGCGGGCATTGGCTTGTTCTGCTCTTCTTCGTAAATCTCGGACAAACAGTCGAAGAAGGCTTTTGCCTCCGCGGCTAGTCCAAGAAGGCTCAAACACCTCAGGATTCTCGTTATGCGCAGATGATTGTGATTTCCCGGAGAAAGCCAGACTGCTGCCTCGGCCGCAAAATTCGGAGTGCGAGCGACGGTGATTTGCCCGCCGGAACGAACCTCAAGTCCGTAGAAGTTCACCATGCGGAGGAAAGAGACGCGCAACTTCTGCTGTAACTCAGGACGCGTCCGAAACTCCTGAATGACTTCCCGGTTCAGGAAGGGAGCTGCAATATTGAAGCCGCTCGGCTCGGGCAAAGGAAAGAGCCATTGTGTGTAGTCGTGAACGGCTTCCAACTGATCGTCTGCCCACTCTTGAA
>JBEKGG010000379.1:0-3194 GCA_050012915.1 Terriglobales bacterium
ATCGACTGGCAGGTCACTCGGGTTCTTGCTGCCGAACGTCGCCTCCGATGCGCCGTACTTTATGAAATTTCCGGCCATCCAGTGATATTCACCAGTGCCGGTGAGGCTTTCGACTTCCTCGCCCCAGTTGCGTCGGCTCAGCTTTGCTCCGCCCTCACCGGATGAACCGATCAGTCCCATATAAAACCGCTGTTCGAATGCGAGCGTGACGAGCGCGGCCTTCCCGTATCGCGAGACGCCTTCGATGCCAACATGTTTCGCATCGACCGCGGGGTCTGTCTCCAAGTAATCGAGCCCGCGCGCCGCTCCCCACGCCCACGCGCGAAGCGAGCCCCAATCGTCGGGCTTGCGCGGCTGTCCTTTGTTTACCAGGCCGATGATGCCGCGTGTTAGGCCGGCGCCGTTGTCCGCCTGAATACTCGCGGGGTTGATCGCCGCGTAGCCCCAACCGTGCTCGATCAACACCTGCGTCGAAGGCGGCTCGGGCACGGGCGCACCGGGCGTGCGCATCGTGAAGGGGCGGACTTGCGACGGCACCGGACTGTAGCCGGGATACTGCTCGAAGATCGCCTTCAGCGATGGGTCTTGCTGTTCGAGAAGCGTCTTTAGCGCGGCGTTGATCTTGTCGAGATCCTCCTGCGGGGGTTGCGTAGGATTCGGCAGCACGCTTGGTCCAAACATCATTAACACCGGCACGGGACCTTTCGCGTTTGCCGGCACGACGACGGTCATCTGAATATCAACGTTGATCAGCGGGTACGAAGAATTGTCGACGTGCCCGACGAGCTTCTTCGCGATGACCGGCGTGAATCCGACGTATTCGCGGTCCGTCACTAGGACTGTCCACGTGACGCTCGGAATGCTTTTCGGCAGCCGGCCGTAGATCTCGCGCTCCATGTCTTCCAGGATTTGAGGGCGGCGTTCGTTCCACCACATCGCTGCGGCGGTCACCTTCTGTCCGTTCGCGAGCGTGAGAGGATCCGGAAGATTCGGATATGGATTCGCGAGCGACTCGTCGTAATTGGCGTGGTTCGGAGCTTTCTCGTCGCCGCTCGGGCCCACGCGAATTTTATTGATTACCAGCAGGTCCAAAAAGTTAAGGTGGTCCTGATAGGCGGTGAAATTAACCCGCGGTGGGTAGTTATTCTGCAGTGCGGGTTTTACGGGTTGGAACGTTTCAGGACGGCGCTCGCTTTTTCGTCCGCGGCGATCTGATGGAAAAAGTCGCGCAGTTCCTCGGCGTGCTCCGTTGGTACGAGGATGTCGGT
The DNA here is from genome assembly GCA_050012915.1 of Terriglobales bacterium. GTDB lineage: Bacteria > Acidobacteriota > Terriglobia > Terriglobales > Acidobacteriaceae > JABDBE01. The sequence goes on from JBEKGG010000379.1 coordinate 1,269, forward strand.
GACTTCATACGTGCGTTTGTAGCGCAGCACGTTGCCGTTCACGACGACTTCACTCTTGTAGCTGGCGTAAGGGCACTGCGCCTGCACGGGCTTCGGCAACTCATCGACCACGTAGCCGGGCGGCAGTGTGATGTCGAATACGTCGTCCTGGCGCGTGGACTCGCGGAATTCGATCGGATATTTGCGCGGCTTGCCATTCGAAAAGTTTTGCGCGTGTTCGCCCACCACGCGCGGCCGCAGGATCAGAAGGTCGCCGGCGTTTTTCGCGTAGCCATCGGACGTGAATTTGTAGGTCACCAGCAAGCTCTCGTCGATCTTATCGAGACTTCCAATAGAGGCTTTGTCGAGAGTAAAGCTCGAAAGAGATTGGCCCAGGAATTTCTCGACCACTTTGTCGCGATCGACGGGTTTCACGTCTGCCAGTTCGTGCCGCTCCATTTCCGCCGGGCCTCCAAAGCGCAGCTCACGCACTTCGCCGGTCAAACTTCCTGTTGGCGCAAGGTTCAAGGTCGCGGTTCTGAGCAGCCGATTCGTGACGGGTGCAGCCAGCGGCAACGAAACCATGTCTCCACCCGTCGGAGTGATCACGAGGCCATAGTTGTCCTGCAGGTAGTAAGGCAAATAGCCGAGCGGCACGACATCATTCGTGGGATCGAAAAACATGATCCGGCCCGCGTGCTCGGTTTTCATCACGGAGAACAGCCCGCTGTCGGGCATCGAATCCGGCAATTTAATCGCAAGAATCACGTGATTGAAGTGAATCGACGGGAATTTCGGGTTCACAATCCCACGATACGTAAAAATCGGAACGTAATATGAGTCGATTCCAACCTGCTTCAGCATCGTGCTGAGCAGCGTAGCCTTGTCTTTGCAGTCGCCGTACTGATGCGCGAAAACCTCCGCAGCGGGATGGGGCTGCCAACCGCCGATGCCGATCTCGATGGCCACGTAGCGGATGTTTTGCTGCATGTATTCCGTCAGGATCTTCATCTGCCTTAGCGGGTCGGTGACTCCCGCGGTGAGTTCCGAAACTTTCTGCTGCAACGCCGGACTCGGATTGCGGCTGTTCACCGTAAGACTCGAGTACCACGCAGCGATGTCGTCCCAGGTTCCGGAGGACTTGGCGCGGAGTGCCGGATTGCTTGGGTAGTATTTGAACCGCACGCGGGCTGCAACGGCGGGGAAAGCCGGCATCGCAGGCTCTCTTTCGACCCCCGGAATATCGTGAACTTCCCAGACGTACTGATTGCCGCTCGAAGAGATGGGCTTTTGCTCGTCGTAATTCGACCAGAACGACGTGTACTCCCAGCCTGCCGGAAGCGAGAGCGAGAATCGGGAGAACTTCGTCGGAATCTTGTCTTGAAAAAACCAGCCATCCTCGTAAACGTAGGGCCGTTTGACCTGCGTGAATTCGTAACCCGTGACATTTCCAACGTTGGATTCCGGGAACTTCAACACTTTCACCCGTTCGTCGTTGAACATCTCAAAGCTGATAGCGCTCGCCTCCGCTTCGTCGCTTTCCTTTACTTCCATATCGGCACCGCTCGCGAGAAGAGTCCATGCGTGGAGCGATGTGATCTTGGTCTGAGTGTCGTACGGAAACACTGCGAATCCACATTGATCGCGACCTTCGGGACGGAGAATCTTGCAGGCGTAGCGACGCGTGGTCTGGATGTCGCCGTTTTCCTTGGCGACGGTGATCTGCTCGTCGTACAACGCTACGGCGACAGTTTCCTTCGGATACTCCGGCAGGGTCTGCTGCGCCGCCGTGCGCATCCATTGCGGCAAGGCCGTCGAGCCGGCATGCGAGGGCAGTGTTGCGAGCGCCAGCGCAGACGCAGCAAGCACTGCGACAACGAAGATGCGCACGAGAAGCGCGTGATTACTTTTGCGCCGATTCCGCATTTTGTAGAACGATTTGTTTGT
>JBEKGG010000380.1:0-2507 GCA_050012915.1 Terriglobales bacterium
ATGCCAGCGGAATTTCGCTGTTGTTCGCGCTCGCTTTCACGATGGCGGCGATCTACGGCCAGATTACCCTCAACGATCTGGTGATCGCCCGCTACACTGCCGATGCCTGGCGCGGCCGGGTCTATGCGGTGCGCTATTTTCTTACCTTTATTGTGTCAGGCGTCGCAGTATCGATGATCGCGTTGCTTTACGGCCGCGGCGGTTTCAATCTTGTGCTCGGCGCGACTGCGGTGATTGCGCTCGGCTTCCTGGTCGCGGTGCTGGCGATTGCATTGATCGCCAACGGCGTCGAGAAGGAAAAGGCGCGGGCGATGCAGCCCGCGGAGTAGCTGTTAGTAGCGTCATCTGTCGAGGGCCGCTTTCGCGGCGGCTCCAGGATGACGGAGTAACTAAGCCGCGTTCTTTGCCGCAAGCGCCATACCGATCATGGCCGTGCCGCCGAACACCAGATTGATGCCGACCAGCAGGCCGAGCGCCCATGCCGCCGTTCCCGGTAGCCCGGCGAAAATGATGCCGGCGAGAATGAGGTCGACGACGCCGCTTGCCAGCATCCAGCCCCAGCGGCTGGACAGCTGATTGCGGTGATCGATGGCGTACATGATGGTGAGGATGCCTTCGACCACGAAGAAGGCGATCAGCACGAAGGTAAGCGACAGGGTTCCTGAGATCGGCCAGCGCAAGAGCACGAGGCCCGCAGCGATGCCGATCACGGCTGACAATAATGACCACCAGAAACCGGGCGCGTTGCGCATATAGAACGTCGTGATCAGCCCGACCACGCCGCTGATCAGGAACAGCCAGCCGATTACCAGTTCGAACGCCAGCGTCGCGATCGGCGGGACGATGATCGCGGCAATGCCAAGCAGCACCAGCACGATGCCTTCGGTCAGGAACAGCTTCCAGTGGGCCTTGATGGCGCCGGAAACGGCGTTTTCGATACCTTGCTCGTCGGTCGGTCGGCTCATGGTCATGGTTTGCTCCCTGGCGCGGGGCTCATTGCCGTAAAGCCCCGGATTGGTCGGCAACAGGCTACAATTAGCGATATCTCAACGAATTCGGGCCAGTCTTGCACAAAAGGCAGGTAACGCCTATCTGTCTTTACGTAGCGTCGAGGCCTGAGAGGGCTCCGCTACGGGACGGCCACGGTTACGATAGGGTGACGCCGGATGTACGCGCACTCAGTCGAACGTGGCCGTTAGCATTTTCAACCTACTGGCCTGATCCGAGCCCCTTCCAGATTTCCGGTATGATTTGGAGCGGCAGATTCCCGCTCTTAGCAGTTGTCATAAAACTGTAATCGTCCGCCCGCATGTCATTAAAACGCAGCATCATTGTAAGGCAGCGGGGCCCGCGAAATGTCCGACATGGCGATCGATTTTGGCATTCTGGCAGGCGCCGGCGCCTCGGTACGTGATTTCAAGGCCGGCGAGGTCATCTTCAAGGAAGGCGATCCGGGCGCCGAATTCTTCGTCATCCAGAGCGGCAAGGTCGATATCCAGCTCGGCAACCGGTTGCTCGGCACGCTCGGCGATCACGATATTTTCGGCGAGATGGCGCTGATCGATCCAGCGCCGCGCAGCGCGACCGCAGTTGCCAAGACCGATGTGAAACTCGTTCCGGTCGGCGAGAAGCAGTTCCTATTCCTGGTGAGCCGCACACCACACTTTGCCCTTAACGTCATGCGCACGCTAGCGCGGCGGCTGCGCGCGCAAAACGTCGCGATGTAGGTTAGCTCACGTCGTGGCTTTCACGGCGAGGCTTTCGAGGACTTTAGCGAGGCCCTCGACATTTGCCGCGACTGAGGCGCCAAGTCCTTGGGCGCCAAGTCCGTAGCGCTGTGCGATCCAATGCGGATCGTTATAGCAAAACCAGACAGCGCCGGTTGCGTCCTCATAGACCAGCGCCTTGAGCGGCAAGTCGATACCGACTGCCTGATCGGCTTGCATCAGCGGCGTTCCCGCCTTGGCATTGCCGAATATCAGGACCGTTGTCGGCCGCAGCGGCAGACCGACCGCTGTCGCGCCCGCCGCGTGGTCGATGCGCGCGAATACTTCGATGCCTCGTGCATTGACCTCGGCTTCAAGCCTGTCCAGCGTTTCCCTGGCGGAATATTTGCTGCGAACGGTGGTCAGTCCGGGTGCCGCCATTTTTTATCCTTTCTGAGCGCGCAATTTTTGCGGTTTCCGAGCACGCCTCATTATGCGCTTAACCGCTCGATCAGCTCCATGGCGCCGGCAGGTGCCCGCACTTTGCCTTCATGGATGACGTAGGCATAGACGTCGCGTGGAACGGCATTTGGCTTCTTTGTTTCGACGTGCCGCAAATCGTCCGGCGCTTTTCCTTCCGCCCATAATTGCAAGCGTTTTGCCCAGGCGGTGATGTCCTTCGGCGGATAGGCCGTTGGAATCTTGTCCTCGCCGCGCTGCAGACGCGCATAAGCAAAGTCGCCGGTCAGGTCGGCGATGTTCGGATACTTCACGTGATCGGTGAAAACGACCGGCATGTTG
>JBEKGG010000381.1:0-2515 GCA_050012915.1 Terriglobales bacterium
TCAAAAAATTTCTCGGTCACCGGGTCGACCGGCTCATCGGACGCCACGCGCAACGTAATCGGCATGGTGATCCGTCGCCCTTCCAATTCTCCCTGGTAGTAAAACCGCATCCCCGGCAGCGTCCCCATCAATGTTCCGTCCGCTTGAAGCCTGTCGTTCGGAAAGGCTTCCGCGCGCCGCTCCTCATCGTGATTCTCGAGGAACCGCGCAAAGTCGCCCTGCCGCTCTGGCATCCACGCCAGCCGTTCACGCACCGCCGCCGCGTTCACGTTGCGCACTTCGTCGTACATCACCTTGTCGTACGCGAACGAAAATCCCAAATCGAAAAGCCGCGGCTCCGTGCCCCAGTACGCCTCCGCAAGCAGTGTCAGGTTCGGAACCGCCGCGTGAACCTCGGTCCAGAATTCCGTCGCCGGAGCTGGCGCGCCGCGGAGCGCCCAACTCCACGTCCGCTCGAAAATTTCCGTGATTTGCAGCATGGCCATGTCGCAGCGGACGCCGTCGCAAAAGCTCGCGATGGTTTTCAGTTCCGCAACCTGCGCCGCGCGCAACTCGGGACTGAAATAGTTGAGCTGCGCCACGTCGCGCCAGGGAGGGAAGTACGGATCCTTGCCGCGAGCGATGAGGTTCGTTTTCGATCCGCTCACCACTGGGTAAAAGAGGGAAGAGTCGCGCTCGAATTCATCCTGCGTGCCCAGCACGTAATATTCGGGATGCTCGCGCGTCCACGGATGGTCGAGCGCGGTGTGGTTGCCCACGAAATCCAGATACAGCGCAATGCCGCGTGCGTGCAATTTTTTTCGCACGAGATCGACCGATTCCCATGGCCCGATTCGCGCATCCGGCACGTACCCAGTCACCGCGTACGGCGAGCTGATTACGTCCGCCGCCGTCCAGCCCGGCAGTGCCGCGCTGTACTTCGCAAAATTCGCCCCGTCCTCCACATTCTGCCGGCGCGATTCGGCGCTGCGCCGCCACACGCCCATCAACCACACGACGTTGAATCCGCGCGCCGCAATTCCGTCCCACACAGTGTCCGGTACGTCGCCGATCTGAATTTGCCGCTTCTGCTGCTGCGACATCTTCTCCAGCCACGCCCAGGTATTGATTTCGTACAGATGAGGATTGGCCCGCGTGCGGAACACGTCTGGGCTACCCGCAAAGGTAGGCATCACCGCCAGCCTAGTCGCCCCCTCCCCGCACTGTCAATGGACCAACCGACCAGCTCCCATCGCGCGCAGTTACGGGCCACAAACTTCAGTCTATGGCACGGGCATGCGTGCCTGTGCGGCACCCATGTTCCGTGGGTGCCGGGCGGAGCCATCTAGAGAAATCCACCACGCAACAATCCTTCCTGGCTCGCAGGTTACGGAGCTGTTCGCGGCACAGGCAATCTTGCCTGTGGCTAGTTCGCAGCCCAATCCGAAACCTCCACCGCATCCCTCTTTGCTATACTCCCCCGACTAAAACCCAGTGCCCCAGGAAGGCCCTTCGATGACTCCCGCAAAATTGCTGCTCGTCTCGAGTGTGTTCACGCTTCTCGCGCTCGCCGCCAGCGCGCAAACCCCGCCCCCCAAACGCAACCTCACCATCGACGACTACTTCCGCATCAAGGGTGTCAGCGACCCGCAAATCAGCCCCGACGGCAAGTGGGTCGCCTACACCGTCGAAACCGCCAGCCTCAAAGACGACAAGAACCACAGACAGATCTGGATGGATGCAACCACCGGTGGCGCCGACGCGATCCCTCTCACCAACGAGTCCGTAAACTCCTCGCACCCACGTTGGAGTCCCGACGGAAAATATCTCGCCTTCCTTTCCGCCCGTAGCGATTCAAAAAGTTCAGACGACGACTCCAAAGACGACGCCAAAAAACAAGTCTGGCTCCTCAACCGCGCCGGCGGCGAGGCGCAACAACTCTCCACCACCATTCAAGACGTCGACACCTTCGCGTGGTCCCCCGACAGCTCGCGCCTCGTCCTCGTCTTACAAGATCCTTCCGTCGACGAGATCGAAGCCTCAAAAAACAAAGACGCAAAGCCCAAGCCGCATCCGTGGGTGATCGATCGCCTCCATTTTAAGGAAGACGAAATCGGCTACCTCGATCGCCGCCGCCACCACCTCTACACGCTGACGATCGCCGACAAGAAACAAACGCAAATCACCAGCGGCGACTTCGACGATGACGATCCCGCCTGGTCGCCCGACGGCCGCCAGATCGCTTTCGCCAGCAATCGCAGCACACCCGATCCCGACCGCAACTACAACACGGACATCTGGACTGTCTCCGCCGACAACACCGACACTGGTAAATCGCTCACGCAAATATCAAAAGGCACCGGCGCCGATGGCTCGCCAACCTGGTCGCCCGACGGCAAGTGGATCGCCTACACCACGCAACTCGACGAAAAACTTTTCCAATACGCCACATTCCACATCGCCGTCGCGCCCGCCGCAGGCAACGGCGAGCAGCACGTACTAACGCTCAAGCTCGACCGCAACGCCTCGCTGCCGA
>JBEKGG010000382.1:0-2562 GCA_050012915.1 Terriglobales bacterium
ATTATTACGACCGCGCCGGCGCGCTCTGCGACATGGTGCCCAATCACATCTTTCAGCTGATCAGCCTGACCGCGATGGAGCCGCCGATTTCCTTCGACGCCGCCGCCGTTCACGACGAGCAGACCAAAATCCTGCGCGCCATCCAGCCCATGAATCCCGAACGCGTGCTGGACCACGCCGTGCGCGGGCAGTACGGAGAGGGAACAGTCGAAGGCCGGCACGTTCCGGCCTATCGCACGGAGCCGCGGGTGCAGTCCGGATCGACCACCGAAACTTTTGTCGCGCTGGCTCTGAATATCGATAACTGGCGCTGGGCCGGCGTGCCGTTTTACCTGCGCACCGGAAAACGCATGAAAGAGCGGCTGACCGAAATCGTGATTCGGTTTCGCCGTCCGCCCTTCATGCTCTTCCGCAAGACTTCGGTGGAAAAAATTCCGCCGAACGAGCTGGTCCTGAATATTCAGCCCAACGAAGGAATTTCGCTCAGCTTCGAAGCGAAAGTCCCCGGCCCGGTGGTTCGCCTCGGCGCCGTGAACATGGATTTTCAATACGCGGATTATTTCGGCACCACGCCTTCCACCGGTTACGAGACGCTGCTCTACGATTGCATGATGGGCGATCCCACTCTGTTCCAGCGCGCCGACATGGTCGAAGCGGCATGGACCGTGGTCCAGCCGATCCTCGATGTATGGAAAGCTCTGCCGCCGCGCGATTTTCCCAATTATGCCGCCGGCTCCTGGGGACCCGATCAAGCCACCGAGTTGCTGCGCCGCGAGGGCCGCGAGTGGCGCAACCCTACGCGCAAGCAGATTTCGCGCCGCGATCCGATGTCCCGCGTTGCCGATTAAGTTCGTCAACCAGTTCATCGGCCTCCTTTTCCCCTTGCGATTACCCGATGGTCCCGATTGACTCCGGCGTGCTTCTGGTCGATTCTTCTCTCCTGATTTCTGCTGGTTATTCGAGAGGGAATCCATGCCACTGAAGGAATACGACAAAAAGCGGAATTTTAAAGTTACTCCCGAGCCCTCCGGCAAGATCGCCGCAAAACCAAAACAGGGCCCGCTGCTTTACGTGATTCAGAAACACCGCGCGACCGCGCTGCATTACGATTTTCGGATCGAGTGGAACGGTGTCCTGCTCTCCTGGGCCGTGCCCAAAGGCCCCTCGCCAGATCCGTCCATCAAGCGGCTGGCCATGCAGGTCGAGGATCATCCCCTCGATTACGCCGCTTTCGAGGGCGTAATTCCCGAAGGTGAATATGGCGGCGGCACGGTGATGATCTGGGATCAGGGCACCTGGACGCCGGAGCAACAGGACGTCGACGCCGCGCTGGCCAAGGGCGATCTAAAAATGCATATCCACGGGAAGAAACTGAAAGGCTCCTGGGTTTTGGTGCGCACCCACGGCTACGGCCGCAGCGACGGGAAATCCTGGCTGCTGATCAAGCATCGCGATGAATATGCCTCTACCGACGACCTTACTGTGCTGAAACCGAAATCAGTGGTGAGCAATCGCCTGCTGGCCGGCATCGCCAAAGAAGGCGGTGGCGACGTGGCCAAAGCGGCCACCGGCGATCCTGCGCCGCCGAAACCTGCCGCGGCGAAACGCGCGAAAGTCGCCACCCCAGCGCGCGCTGGCAAGAAAAAAGCCAGCTAGCGGATCGTCGAATCGTCGCGCTCTTCAAAATTCTCATGCCCAATTCCATCCCGTTCCGCGTACAGCCGATGCTCGCGACCCTGGCTCGCGAGCCCTTCAACCGCAAGGGCTGGGTGTTCGAAGAGAAGTACGACGGCTACCGCATCACTGCCTACAAAGAGGGCCGCAAAGTTCAACTGATTTCCCGCAACGCCATCGACCGCGCCTCGCACTACCCGCTGGTTGCCGAAGCCATTCGAGCGCTGCGGCCGGCGACGCTCGTGCTCGACGGAGAAGTCGTGGTTTTCGATCCGAAGAACATTTCGCGCTTTCAATTGTTACAACGGGGCTCGGTCGATTCGGTGTTCGTCGCGTTTGATTGCCTCTTCGTGAATGGCCGCGACCTGCGTCGCGAACCGCTTGCGGCTCGCCGAGCAGAACTGGAGCAGGTTCTCGCGCCGCGATCGAAGAGCCCCGTGCTCATGGTGTCCAAGCGCCTCGCCGCGGATGGACTGGCCGCCTACAAGATCGCCGCGCGCAAAGGCTTTGAAGGCCTGATCGCCAAAGATCTCTCCTCGCCGTACGTGGAATCCCGCTCGAACCACTGGCTCAAGGTAAAAATCCATCAGGAAGATGAATTTGTAATTGGCGGCTTCACCAAGCCGGAAGGTTCACGAAAATATTTCGGCTCGCTGCTGCTCGGCGTGTACGCTGAAGGGAAATTGCACTACGTAGGAAAAGTCGGAACGGGATTCGACGAGGAACTGCTGGCGAGCCTTTATCGTAAAATGCTGCCGCTGGTTACCAAAACGTCGCCATTCGCCGACTGGCCACGCGAAAAAAATGTTTCGTTCCTGAATCCGCGCTTGGTCGCGCAGGTTTCCTACAGCGAAATCACTTCGGATGTAAAAGTTCGGCAGGCCGTAT
>JBEKGG010000383.1:0-2593 GCA_050012915.1 Terriglobales bacterium
CGGAAGTGGTTTGGCCGACGGCGGTATTGCTGAAGTTCCAGGTCGCGGGAGAAACGGAGAGGCCGGCCTGGGCTCCGGTACCGGTGAGCGAAATGTCCAAGGGCGAATCGGTTGCGTCGCTGACGATGGTGATCTTGCCGCTGGTCGCTCCGGCGGCAGTCGGGGCAAATTGAACCTGGGCGTTGATGCTTTGCCCGACGGCGATGGTGCCGGAAGGCATTCCGCCAACCACGGTGAAGGCTGCGCCGGAGATGGACGCCTGGGCGATGGTGACAGGGGCGGTGCCGGTATTCGTTACAGTCAAAGTCTGCGTGGAAGTATTGGCCACGGCGACATCGCCGAAGCCGAGGGTCGTGGCGCTCGCGGAAAGAATCCCGGAGAGCGGCGAACCGGTTCCGGTCTTGGCGGCGCTGGTGTATCCGGCACAACTCGACAGGCCCACCATCGCGAGAACTATGGCGATGGTCGTGAGCAGCAGGACCGGCTGAGACCACGCCGGGTGTTGGGCCGCTTGGATTTGAGCGAACTTTGAACCGGACTTGAACTGGTGGTTGGCGTGGGTTCTCATGTCACGTTCAGTGTAGAAAGCGAAACTGAGCGCAACTACTGGCCAGAGGCAGCGATAAGGTGTAACCGCTTTCGCCTGTTCAGGAGGCCCAGCGGACAGGTGCCCGAGGAAAATGGACAGGCGAAAGCTTTCGTTTTGATGAAATTTCTTAGGAAAATGCGTGAAATCAGCGGGCTGAACCGGGCTACTGGACCCGCTGCGCGGCGCAACTGGACTGGGACAGCGAAGCGAACAGTACCTACTATGCTAAGCTTTCGGCGCACGATTCGGAGTTGTGAAGCGCCTGCCTGATGGGGAATCCATCAAATCAGTACTCGCCAAATCCTCCTGATTCCGGTTGGTCGAATCGGATCTTGATCCTGGCCATCGCCGGCATTCTGTTTTTGACGATGTATCCTTTCCGCTTGAATATTCATCCGCTGGCCAACGGCGGGTCGCCATTTTTATTGGGTAAGAGCGAGAAGAGCGGGTTGGTCGACGCCCTGCTGAATGTTCTGCTGTTCGTCCCTTTTGGATTTGGACTCGGCGAGAAGCTCCGGGAGCGGGGAAAATCGATACGATTCGTTTTGCTAGCAACGCTGGCAGCGGGAGCGCTTTTTTCGTACGCGATTGAGTTCACGCAGCTTTATATTCCGGAGCGCGATTCGGGCTGGGAAGATGTATTTACGAATGGATCAGGATCGTTTCTAGGCGGACTGCTCTACGTTCTGCTGGGTGGGTCACTGGTGGGGTGGGCGAATACGGTCCAGCGTGCGGTGGCGGAGTGGATGACTCCTTTTCGCTTCAGCTGCGCGATTATCATATATTTTTGCCTTTGGTTCGGTCTCGCGGCCCGGCTGCAGAAGCAGACGCAGCTCAGCAATTGGAAACCCTACGGGGTGATGGTGCTCGGAAATTCCGGCGCGGGTTTGAGTCCGCACCAAGGGCAGATTCAAGCGCTGCAAATCTGGAATCGTCCGCTGAGCGATGAGGCGATGGCCGCGGCGACATCGGCAGCGGCTGATCCAGGGATGAACGGACCGCCGATTGTGGAGTACGATTCTTCCCGACCCCAGGGCACTGAGTGGATTCCGGCCGCACTCGCTACGGGTAGGGCACCACACGCCGCGAACGCCGAGACATCCCCGCTTCCTTTGCAAAGCGACGCCCGAAAATTAATCGAAGCCCTCCAACAAACAAGCCATTTCACCGTGCATGTGGTGTGCACCGGGGTGGAGACGCCGAATGATCTTTGGACAATCTTCCGGGTGGGGGACGGAGCTGGCACTTTGGACCTGATGGTGTGGCAGGAAAACGGACACCTGGTGTCCTGGCTGCGCACGCCGCTATCGGCAAGCCGGCCACAACTGACGTGGTTCATCCCGCGAGTGTTCAATGATCACGGCCCGCACGATATTGTGTATTCGTATGACGGCGCGAGTCTGCTGCTCTACCTGGATGGGAAGAAAACGAGGAAAGAATATATCGTGGGCCCCGGTGCAGGGCTGGCGAGACTGGTTCACCGACTGAAACCCGGGGAGCTGGAAGGATATAACTACGCGTTCTACGCGCTGGTTTTCTGTGTGGCTGGGATTCTACTGGGGCTATTCGAACCTGCGGGCGATTCCAGGTTGAAATCAAGAATGGTGGTGTTGGGGGTGGGGGCGATTGTATTGGGTGCGTTGGGTTTGGAACTGATTCTGGTTCAGGTGACGGGGAGAACGATTTCCCGGGGAAATTTCATCCTGTCGATTTTGTAGGGATTTGCCGGATTGCTGTGGGCGCATGCCGATCAGCAAATTTCCCGGCGTAGAGAGAATCGATGAAGCTATTGGTTACGGGCGGCGCGGGTTTCATCGGCTCGAATTTCATTCGGCACGTTCTGGCGCTGAAGAAAAACCATGCGGTGCTGAATTTCGACAAGCTGACGTACGCGGGAAATCTGGCGAACCTGGAGCCGGTCGCCGGGAATCCGGCGTATTCATTCTGCAAAGGCGATATTGGTGACGCAGCTGCGGTGGAATCGGCCATGGCAGGTTGCGACGC
>JBEKGG010000384.1:0-2661 GCA_050012915.1 Terriglobales bacterium
CGGGCGTATATGGCAGTCCGGACCTGGCTCCCGGCTAAAACCTGTCAAGAGTTTTTTCACCGATTTTCCGTGTGCGGAAAAAGCAGTGTCATGCTGATTTTTTCGTATTTGTTTAGCGGGGAGTGTTCTTGATAATCTCCAGGGCTTTGGGCTTGGGCAGAAGGAGCAGTTGTTCGAGGAATTCAGTGGCGGGCCGGAGTTGCTGGCGGCAAGTCTGTAGGATGCTGACCAGGATGCTCTGGGTATGTGCGCCGTTTTCGGTGCGGTTTCCGCCCCATACCTTGCGCGTGACTACCATAGGCCGAATGGCCTGCTCTGCACGGTAGTTGGTTGCATCCAAGCCGGGGCAGTAGAGAAACGGGAAGATGGCATCGCGTTCCCGCAGCAAGTGGTTGGACAAGCGCCGATTGGCAGCAGAGCGATAGTTGCGTTCCAGAGCGCTGTCCAAGCGATCTTCCAGTTGCTCGCAGGCGATCGCCAACTCATGTTCGCCAATCTGGTTTAGATCCCGGCGGTCGCGTAACTTCAAGCTGTCCTGCAGGATCTCTTTCATCGCGAGCGGAAACTTTGCCTCTGCTGGCGTGGCCACCTCCAGCATTTCGCGACAGCGGCGCAGCAAGTGAGCCAAGCAGGTTTGATGCACCGCTTGAGTAAAGCGCCGATAGACGGCCCATCCATCGCGCACCAGAAAGCCGTCGAAGTTAGCGCCCAGAATCGCCGCGGCCTGCTCGTATCCGCGACCTGGCTGAATGGAATACACCGTAAGCCGATCGCTGCTGAAGGCCCACATCCACCAGAGCTTGCCGCCCACCTTCCAGCCGGTTTCATCCGGCGTCACGCTGGGCGATCCGCGGATTTTTCCGACTAACTCCTGGTAAGTTGGTTCCGCTTTGCGAGCCACTCGCTCCAAGGCTTGCGCCAGGCCGCCCCGGCTCACCGGCAACCCAAAGACGGTATTCAGAAGCGCCGCAGTCTTGCCATAGGAAAGGCCCAATCCCTTGTTCAATTCCGTGGCCAACGCTACGGCACGCGGTCCAAGTTGCGAAGCCGCGCAGCCTACAGCGTCCGAACTCTGGCGAGGATGCCGACCTTGAACGCGCTCGCCGCACCGCTTGCACCGGCCTACATGAATATGAAACTCGATGCGTTCGATCTTGGGCTGCGGTATCTCGGTCTGATACTGCTTATCGATCTTGGTCTCCTCCAACTCGCCGCCGCAATGCGGGCAACAATCCGGCAACTCGGCTTCCAGCGTTTGGTCGATCGCAGGGGGAATCGGCCGGCGGCTGCGGCAGCCATATCCAGCCCCTGCTTTCCGGCCGGGTTTGGCAGGACTTCCTTTCGGCTTGTGCCGCGAGAATGGAGCCGCCTGACGCTTGGCGGCGCGTTGCGCCTCCTCCAGAGCGTGCAACAATTCCTGCACCCGGCGCTCCAACCGCTCAACGGTCGATTGCAACTCCGCAACTTTCCGTCGTAGCCGAGCGTTTTCCTCTACCAGAGATTCCATGCTCGCAGATTACCGCCAAACTGAATCTGGGCAAGTACCTCTCTTGAGGCGGAATCAGGACGCTAAACAAATACCTAAAGATGGGTATTTACATGACTCCCGTGACCCCAACATATTGTGGTCTTAGAAATTCGGGCCGGCGGAGCATTTGATCAGGGATTTGTAGGGAACTGGATCTACCTCGACGGCCTGTTCGAGCAAACGGTAGAACAGTTTGCCGCGGCTCCGCGATTTGCGCCGGTTGAAGCGGAAGACGAACTCGTCGAGATAGGCGTCCAAGTGCTCCAGGCTGACCGCGCCCTGGTGAGTTCCCATCAGCCAGCGCTTGAGCAGCGCTATGACGAGATGAACGCGCGGCATCAGTTCCGATGCTGCTTTGCTGTTCCCCTTCAGGAACGTGACCTCGTGCCGGTAATCCCTGCCTTTGAGCGGCACATAGCCCAACCAGCCATCCGTGTGCACTACGTTTCCCGGCTCGATCGAGTCTTCCACGAAAGGCATCAGGCTGTCGGCCGAAGCGTCCGGAATACGCCGTAGCCGGATGCGGCCGATGCCACGCCCGTCTTCCTCCGCTGCGACTGCAATCAATGCTTTGCTTTCTGTCTGCCGCCCGCGAAACCCTTCTTCCTCCCCGCCCAGGTAGGTCTCATCGACTTCAACGCGCCCACTGAGCCGATCTCGACCAGCACGCACCATCGCGCGGCGCAGTTTATGCAACAGTGCCCAGGACGTCTTGTAACTCTTCAACCCCAACACCCGCTGCAAACCCATGGCGCTGACTCCGTTCTTCTGGCTGGTCACGTACCAGGCGGCACGAAACCAGAGCGTCAAAGGCAGGTGGCTGTCCTGAAAGATGGTCCCGGCGGTCACCGAAATCTGGTAGTCGCAAGCCGCACATCGCACAAGAAGGTCGGATTTCGGCCAACTCTTTCGTCCACCGCAGCGCGGACAGCAAAAGCCCTCAGGCCAGCGGAGATAGGACAGGTACTCCCGGCAATCCGCCTCGGTCGAAAATCGGGCCTCCAACTCCATCAGATCGCGGGGATAATCTTCCATGCGCCAGAACACTACAGGTTGGGGCTACGGGAGTCAAGTAAATACCCATCATTAACTATTTGGATAACAGATAACTATCAAGTTGTTGATTTAATTGG
>JBEKGG010000385.1:0-2710 GCA_050012915.1 Terriglobales bacterium
CCGCCGAGGCTGAAGCGAACAAGATTGAGGAAGGCTTCGAAGGCGTTGCCGGGCGTGGGGCAGAGGGTGATGGCGCTGCGCAGGGCGACTTTGCGCGTGTTCGGCGTGAATGTGGTGAAGAACTCCGCCTCCCAGTCTTTTGCGACGCTGATGGAGAAGTTCCACGTGTCGGGCGCGTGGCGAGGGCGGCCGAACGGACCGGGGGAGACCAGCTCGTAGCCGCCGAGTTCACCGGAGGTCTCGTCCATGGGCTGGGCTAGAGAGTGGCGATAGATGGTAGCAGTGGAGGCATTCATCCAGAGGCGGGGCGGGTGGGCGAGGCGCGAAAAGACCTGGCCGAGAAGTCGCGTGGTGAGGATGCGGGAGTTGTAGATCTCGGCGCGATTGCGCAGGTTGTAGCGGCAGTTGACGCTGCGGCCGGCGAGGTTGATGCAAACGTCGGCGCCGTTGAGCGTTTCGACCCATGATCCGTCGGTGAGGGATCCGCCGGTGTGGGGTCTGTCGCTGAGGGTGCCTTCGGTGAGGCCGTCCCAGTGAACGGTCTGCCATGGCGCGGTGAAAGGACTGCGCGTAAGGACTGTAACGTGGTGGCCGGCGGCCTGAAAGTAGCTGGCGAGTGCATGACCGACCTGTCCGCTGCCGCCAGGGAGAACAATGCGCAGGGGGCGGGTCATTGGTTGGCCTGATCGAAGTCAACGTTGGGGTCGCTGTCGTAGATGGCGTGGAGTAGTTCTCCAGCTTGCCGGTGGAGGGGGCGCATGATTGGCATGCTGGCGAGCTTGAGGGCGATGAGAATCATCTGCAGCGTTTTGTCGAAGAGCAATGCGGTGAGCTGCTGGCGGTCGGAACGGTCGTAGACCCAGAAGAGCATGAGGCCCATCTGATACATCCAAAGCAGGCGTGGCAGATAGGGGAGGGTGGACGGCGGGAGCTTGACACCGGAGTCGGTGATCGCGCGGGCGAAACAGGCGATGTCCTGCTCGCGGATGCGGGCGGTGTCGTTACTGAAGGGCGAGAGCGGGTTGTGTGGGTCGATATGGGCGGAGAGCGCGGCCATGAGACGGCGGTTGGGGGCGAAGTAGTCGAACTTGTGCTGAATGATGGCGCGGAGGCGCTGTTCGAGAGTGCGGCTCTGGGCGAGGACGCGTTCGACGGCGGGGAGTATCTCGGCCTGGGCCTGCTCGTAGAAGGCCATGACGAGCGCGTCCTTGGAATCGAAGTAGTAATAGGCTGCGCCGAGTGCGACGCCGGCGTCGGCGGCAACTTCGCGCATGGTGACGCGCTCGAATCCGCGTTCGCGGAAGGCGGCAAGCGCGGAGGCGAGGATGTGGGCGCGGGTGGCTTCGGATTTTGAGGTCGTCGTGGCGGGTGCGTTCATAGGAAGTTTAGGCCGTCGCTTCGCGGGTTGTGCGGCGGCGCATGCGGGCGAGAACAAACATATTGAAAAAGTGCATTGCGCCGAGGATGAGCAATACGACGCCGATTTTTGCGCTCTCGAGCTCGATGACGCCGCGGAAGTCCTTCAGTGGGTCTTCGGTCTTGAGGGCGAGGGCAATGTAGCCAACGTTGATCAGGTAGAAGCCGACGACGAGGAGCTGGTTGACCGAGTCGGCGAGCGGGGCGTTGCCGTGAAAGGCGTCGAGGAGGAAGATGCGGCCGCTGCGGTGGAGGGTTCGGGCAACCCAGACGGTAATGGCGATGCTGATGGCGAGGTAGCTGAGGTAGCAGGCTGCAACGAGCATGACGGTTCTCCTTTCGAAAGGAACTGAACACGTTCAAATAGAACGTAACGCCGATTTGCAGAAAATGCAAGGAATAAATGAACGTGTTCAGAAATAATTCTCAGGGTCGCAACGGAGATGAGCCCCCGCGTTGGGCGGAGGCTCATGGGACGCGCTCGATTTCAGGACTATCGCAGGTCAGCGGATGGGCGGCGGTGGGTAACCCTGCATCATCATCCAATGGCGGCGCCGGTTGGCGCGCACCTGGGAGACGATGAAGACGACGAAGCAGCCCAGGAGAGCAAGCGGCACGAAGAAGAGCCATGCGGGCTGAACGACGCGGTCTTTGCGGACGGTGACGGAGTCGGACTGATGGACTGCGCCGAACATAGCCACCATGTCGCCGCCGACGGAGACATCCTGGCCGAGGCGGACGCCGCCGAACATGCTGACGAGGTCGTGTCCGATGGAGGCATTGTCGTCGGCCTTGACGTCGCCAAAGAAGTTGACCACATCGTGCTGGGCAACGCCGGCGATGTGAACGTCGCCGAAGAAGACGACGATGTCGCCGGTGACACGTGCGTCCGGATCGATCTGGACGCTGCAGAAGAAGCAGACGGCGTCGTGGACGGTGTTGGCGGCAGTGGCGTGAATCTTCTCACCAAACTGGACGGCGTCTGCATTGGCCCGGGCTGGCCTGGGGAAGGCTGTGAGGGAGGCCAGGGCAAGAGCGAGGACGGAGATTTTCCTGATCATTTTGGCGGCTCCAGGAACAGGATACGCCCGGGAGGGTGGGAAAGTTCCGTTAGCGGGCGAATTGCGAGGCTGGTGAAGGGTCGGCCCGGGTCCTCGATATCCGTCGAAAGACGACCCAAAGTCGAATGGTCTCGTATCGATCCTGCAAGGTCAGACATGCCAAATCAGAATGGTGCGCCAAACTCCACGAAATATTGAGCCAAGCCCGCGCCTTGGAACTGCACTGGGTCGCT
>JBEKGG010000386.1:0-2745 GCA_050012915.1 Terriglobales bacterium
ATTTAGCGAGGAGAGAATCCAATGGCACAAGTGGCACAGCTGCCCATCATCGAGCACTACAGCGCATACAAACCCAAGCCCTTCACGCGCGACCAACGTGCCGAAACCACGATTCTCTACGGTGGCCTCACGTGGAAGCACGAGCGCATGATGCAGGGGGCGCTGCATAACCTGAAATACAAAGCTGAGCCGCTGCCGAACATTGCGCGCGAAGACCTCGATGCCGGCAAGGAGTTGATCGACACGGGAGCGTGCTGCCCCACCATCTTCACCACGGGAAGCCTGGTGAATTTTCTGAAGAAGGAAGTGCAAGAGCACGGCAAAGAGGAAGTGAACAAGAAGTTCGTCTACCTGACGGCGGGGGCGTGCGGTCCGTGCCGCTTCGGCCAATATCACGAATCGTATGCCATGGCGCTCGACGGGCTGGGCCTGCGCGACTTCCGGCTGTTCCTGCTGGCACAGGACGAACTCGACCAGGGGCCGGGGAACGGCGGAGGCCTCGACATCAACATGCCCATGAGCCTTGGGATTATCTGGTCGATCCTGTGCGGCGACCTGGTGACCGATCTGGAATATGCGACGCGTCCCTACGAAGTGAACAAGGGGCAGACGGAACTGGTTCTGCGCGATGTCGTCGAACAGATGTACGAGCTGTTTCTACACCGGCCGGATCGGGGCAAGAAGTACGGGACCATGGCCTGGCATTTGATGAGCAACTATTTCACCAAGGCGCTGCGCGAGGTCCGCAAGAAGTGGGACGGGATTGAAGTGGACCATCTGCGGGTGAAAGCGAAAGTGAAAATCACCGGCGAGTTCTGGTTGCAGACGCATGAAGGCGAAGGCAATTACAACATCAAGCGCTGGCTGGAGTCGGAAGAATCGGAAGTGATTGCGCCGCCGGTTGCAGTCTGGCTGCACTACCTGATGCATCCGACCATCCGCAAACTGGAGCACCGCAACGCCAAGAGCAAGCACCCGAGGGCGGAGAATCTTGCGCTGCACGCTCTCGAGAAGATTTACCGCGTCACCTACAACCGGTTCCGCAAGGCGCTGGCCAATTTGCCCCATGAACTGCCGGACCAGGAAGAACTCAAGACGCTGGCGGAGCCTTTCTACAACTTCCAGCTGCGGGGCGGGGAAGGGCACATGCTGATTGGGAAGGCGCTGCATTCCTATCATCACAAGACGGCGCACATGATCTGCGAGCTGTCTCCGTATTCGTGCATGCCGAACACGATGTCGATTGGCTCGATGGCGAACGTCATCGGGAAATATCCTGACCTGCTTTACGCTCCGATTGAAGTGAAGGGCGACGCTGAGGTGCACGCGCTTTCTCGCTGCCAGATGATTTTGACGGAAGCGAAGAAGCGGGCGCATGCGGAGTTTGAGGGCGTGATGGAGAAGACTGGGCTGACCGAGAAGAAAATCCGGGCTTATGAAGACAAGCATCCGGAGGTGCGGAAGGCGACGTATCAGGTGCCTCATCGGGCGTACGCGGGGGCCGCGGCTAACTATGTGATGCACCTGGCTTATGACAAGGGGCTGGGGCGGGCTTAGGCGCTTTCGCTAAATGTGTGGAACTGCAAGCAGGCGGGCAAGAGTGTCCGCCCTACACGAACGATCAAAAAAGCGGAGACGAGGTTGAGGAATGAGTGACGGGCTGATTCAGATTCAACCGCTCGAAGGAACTACTTCGCCGGCGAGACCGGCGTTGCAGGATGGTCCCCGCGCCACGGGGAAAATCGCCGGACTCGACGTGGGCAGCACAACCTGCAAATACTCGATTGCGGGGCCGTCGGGGGAGCTGCTGGGGCAAGCCTATGAACGGCACAACACCAAGCAGGCGGAGAAAGTTCTCGATTTCCTGAACCGGATGGAGAAGCAGTACAACTTCACGCCGGAGCAGGACCGCGTGTTTTTTACGGGTTCGGGTGCGGGGCTGATCGCTCCTTTGGTTGGCGGGAAAGTGATTCAGGAAGTTGTGGCGGTTGCAGCGGCGGTGGAGAAAGTGCATCCGAACGTGCGCTTCGTCAGCGAAATTGGCGGCGAAGACATGAAGACGATTTTCTTCAGCGGGGCTGGGGCCGCCAAGAGCAAGCAAGTGCTGATGCAGAGCGCGTGTTCTGGCGGCACGGGAACCTTCATCGAGAAGACGGCACGCAAGCTGGAAATTGCGACGGATCAACTCTCGCAGATGGGCTACGACGGGTACACGCTGCACAAGATCAGCAGCAAGTGCGGCATCTTCGCGGAGGCGGATTCCAATACATTGTTGAAGGCTGGGGTTTCGGTGGAAGAGATTATCGCTTCGCTGTTTGAGGCGGTGGTGTATCAGAATCTGGCGACGCTGACGCGCGGCAACACGCCGCTGCCGGAAATTCTTTTGCTGGGCGGGCCGAATCTCTTCTTCAAAGGGTTGCAGCAGGCGTGGCGGTATCATCTGGCGAAATTGTGGAAAGAGCGCAAGGTGGAAATGCCGGAGGGCAGGGATCCGGAGTCGTTCATCCGTGTGCCTGATGATGCGCTCTATTACGCGGCGCAGGGCTGCATTGAAGTGGGGCTGCGAGATTCGCCCAACGTCGGCATCTACCTGGGCACATCGAGGCTGCGGTGGTGGATTGACGAAGGGCAGCACGAGGAAAAGAAAAAGCTGGGCAGCGCGGGATTGTGGAAAGAAGAAGCGGAACTGAAATCGTTTCTTTCGCGGTACTCGACGCCGGGGAGCAACGGGAGCGGCGACGGGGC
>JBEKGG010000387.1:0-2791 GCA_050012915.1 Terriglobales bacterium
CGCTTCTCAGCAGCCAGACTCCGGGCAAGCGAAACCACAAGGTGGTAACCGACAGCGTGGCTGAAATCTGGTGATTCTGGTTGCGATCGGGTGCTACGATTTCTCCCGCACCCGATTGCGTCCCCAGGGTTATGTTCGCGTTCAAGCGAATATCCCTTCTCTGCTAATCGGCCATAACGTGCTGGCTTGACCGATCAAAGAAATTGACAGTTTCCTTGGCATGAGGCTCGTGGAAGCGGTGGACCTTTCATGGCTACCGTCCTGAGTCGACGTGCGCCCCGGTATTTATCCACCGTCCGGTACGCTTCTGAAAGACTTCCATAGAGCGACAGCTTAAAGATTCGCGTTTCCCAGGGTTTCCATCGTGATTTCTACCAGCGAATAGAGAATTGCTACATTACCGAAATCCTGTTGCTGATCGATTTCACAAGCCTTGCGCCAACCGCCATCTCGGCAACCATTTCGCTAGAGGTGCGCCCTTTCAATGCGGCCCGCGATCTGGTGACCCCCGCCAGACTGATGTCGGGTTTAGGATCCATATGCGCTGATGTGCCGACTTGCGTTTCCCATGATTCAGGGAGGACGCGGCCCAGCAATCATCCTGCTTGCCGGCTTCCCGCAAAGCGTGTAACGGCCAGGTATTCGTGTATATAGGCGATAGACATGCTGCCTTCGCCGACGCTGCTGGCAACGCGTTTGATGGAACCATGGCGTACGTCTCCGGCGCAGAAGATGCCAGGTATGCTGGTTTCAAGCGCGAACGGCTCGCGGTCAAGTGACCAGGTAGTTATGTCCCGGCCAGTACAGATGTAGCCGTTGGGGTCGCGCTCGATTGATGCGGGGAGCCACTGGGTTTTGGCAACGGCACCAATCATGATGAAGAGAGCCTTCGCGTCGCGCGTGCAGGTGAAATCGGGACCGGCGGGCGGGCGCGAAGTGGTTGTAATTTGCTCGAGATGGTCCTCTCCATGGACGCCTGTGACCTGGGTGTAGGGTTCGATGCGGATGTTGGCTTTGTCGTGGATCTGCTGGATAAGGTATTGCGACATGCTTTGTGTAAGTCCGGCGCCGCGTACGAGCATGATCACTTCGGCAGCATAGCCGGAGTAGAAGACGGCGGCCTGTCCAGCGGAATTGCCACCGCCTACGATGAAGATTCGCCGGCCTGAGACGGCGACACCATCAAAGCGAGACGCGCCATAAAGGATGCCGCGGCCGAGGAGTTCATCATGGCCTTCAAACTCAAGCCGATGCCAGGAAACGCCTGTGGTCAGCAGGAGGACACATGCGCTGATGCGGTCTCCGCCATCGAGGGTGACGCAGTGGCCGTCGTCGAGCGATTGCACCTCCTCAACATTGCGCTTGAAGAGCATCTCGACACCGAAGCGCTTAGCCTGTTTGAGGGCGCGTTCGGTGAGCTCATCGCCGGAGAGGCCGGCAGGGAAGCCAAGGTAGTTTTCGATGCGTGAGGATGTACCCGCCTGGCCGCCGGCGGCGAAGCGTTCGACGAGCAGGACTTTGAGTCCCTCGGACGCACTGTAAACAGCGGCTGCCATGCCTGCGGGACCAGCGCCGGCGATGATGAGATCGTAGTGCTGGTGTTTTGAGACAGTCTGGAAGCCGAGGGCCTCAGCGACGCGGCGGACGGTGGGGTTTTCGAGCGATGTACCTTCGACCGAAACTATGATGCCGGTTTCTGGCTCAGTTCCGCTCGGTTGCCAGTCGTACTGGATGCGATTGGCGGAGAGAAAAGCTCGAAGGGCGCGACACTTGTGATCGTACTTCGATCCGAAGATCTGGACCCGCGAAGAAGGTGTCTCGCGCGCGAGCTTCTGCGCCAGGGCGAAGCGTGAAGTCATGGTTTGGAAGATAACCTCGCCAGCAGAGGGACTCTCGCGTACGAGTTCCTGCAGTTGCTGGCGCTCGAAGCGCGCGACGCGGCATTTTGTAACGGCGCGCACAGAGACGATGCTGGCAGTGCCCATGAAGATTGGCGTTTCGCCGGAGAAGTCACCGGCGAAACTGCGACCAATCACCTGGCGCTGGCCGATGATGTCTTTGATGGCTTCGAGTTCACCTTCGAGGATGACGAAGAAGCGCGGCTCTTCACCTTCACGGATGAGCCACTCGCCAGGCTCAAGGTGAATGTCGGCCGCGCGCCGCGCGAGCCGGCCGCGTTCCTGCTCTTCGACACCCGCAAAAACTGGGATTGTTTCGAGGTCTTTAGAAGTAATCATTTGGGTTCACTCAGGATGCTGCGGGTTGTGCGTGCGTGGTGCAAATCGACATCTTTTTGCCCGACCGATCCTCTAAGTCCTGTTTTTCAGAGCGCTCCTTGATGACCTTTAGCCAAAGATCGTGGCCGTCGTGCATTGTGTTCGGCTGCTCCTGGCGGAATTTGATGGCCCCTTCACCTCTCACGACCTCTTCGGTGATGATGTGGCAACCCTGGCCAGTTTTAACCAGCAGGAACGTGTGGTAAGCCTTCATTCCCATGCCCAAAACCCACCAGCCAATTCGGCTGTTGGGCACGAGTTCGTGAACGGTGCTCTCGATATGCACACCGAACGTATCCCAGGAGAACTTCGTCCCTTCGTGCAATCTGTTATCCGGGCTGTCATGAACGACGACATTGTGAGAGTGGGGATACCAGCTCGGCCACGATTGCGCATCGACGATATTCGCAAACACGGTTTCGCAACTCGCATTCACCATAATCTCGTTGTGGGCATAGAGGTTAGCGTCTTCCGGGTGCTGTCCTTCGGGCCAATGGATATCTGGATTGCGCTGA
>JBEKGG010000388.1:0-2826 GCA_050012915.1 Terriglobales bacterium
CTGGCGCAAGTGCCGAAGATGAAGCTGTTTCAAGGCGACAGTTTTATCGACAATATCTTTTTTGGAGAAAGCGTCTACGGTCCGCTGCACGATCCGATGTTCGCCATAAAGTCCGATCCGAGACCCGACCAACTGGAGCAGTGGCGCCGTATGGCGATGGAGATCGCTAAGGACGGCTTGCCGCTGCACGTGCACGCCGAACTGCACGATACGATTGATGCATTCCTGGACCAGATTGAGGCCATCAACAAGGAACATCCCCTTAAGGGTCTGCGCTGGACTTTTGCGCACGTAAACCAGATCAACGCTCGGCAGCTGGATCGCATGAAGAATCTGGGGATGTACGCCGCCGTGCACCCGTGGGCCGTGATCAACGGAGGAATTATGCACGACGAGTTCGGAGACGGCGCATACGATATGCCTCCGCTCACCACCATCCAGAACAGCGGCATTCAATGGGGATTCGGAACCGACGGGACCGCGGCCAATCAAACCCTGCCATTCACCACGCTGTATTTCGCCGTTACCGGCAGGATGGTGGGAGGCACCAAGGTGATCCGGCAGACCATCAGCCGGGAGGACGCGTTGATCGCGCACACTCGGAAAAATGCGTATCTGGTTTTCCAGGAAGACAACTTAGGTTCTATTCAGCCGGGCAAGCTGGCGGACCTGTTGGTGCTGGATCGCGACTACCTCACCGTTCCGGCGGACCAGATCAAAGATATTAAGCCGATGATAACCATGGTAGGAGGCCGGATCGTCTACGACGCAACCCTTGCGGCGCAGGCGTCCAGATAGAAAGGAGCCAAGTATGCGTAGCGCTCTTGCGATTGTCGTTGGCCTGATGTGTTCCACTCTTTCAGCGCAGTGGCTGAATTACCCCACGCCAGGGACTTCGCGGTTGCCAGATGGTAAACCGAATCTCGCCGCGCCGGTTCCGAAAACAGCGGACGGCAAACCGGACCTCTCTGGAGTCTGGATGACGCGCGCGGGCTACACCGGCAATATCGCCAGGGATCTGAAGCCCGGCGAGCTTTCGTTCCAGCCTTGGGCTGAGAAGCTGTACCAGCATCGCGTGGCTACCAACAGCAAAGAGGATCCACAGGGCCGCTGCGTCTTGTCCGGCGTCCCGCGCGAGAACGTGGTTCCGTATCCCTTCAAGATTCTGAACAGCAACGGCATGATCGTGATTCTCTATGAAGCGCTGCACAGCTATCGCCAGATCTTCACGGACGGACGTCCGCTGCCGAAAGATCCCAATCCTACTTGGATGGGATATTCGGTTGGCCATTGGGATGGCGACACGCTGGTAGTGGAATCCAAGGGTTTTGTCGATAATAATTGGCTCGACAACAGCGGCCATCCAGGGACCGAAGCAATGCATCTGACGGAACGATTTCATCGCCGCGACTTTGGGCACATCGACAATGCGATCACCATCGACGACCCGAAAGCCTACACCAAACCGTGGACCGTGAATCTTGAGTTCACGTTCACCGACACCGAGCTGATTGAGTACGTCTGCGACGAGAATGAAAAGGACTTTGAGCACCTGGTGGGAAAATAAGGGACGTGAATCAGCACGCTGGCCCTGGTCCCGCGGCTTCCGGCATACCCGAGCCATCGCTCGCTGAGCGCGCCCGCACGCTAGCCTCAATTGGGCGCATCGGCAGCCTATCCACCCATTCGCGCAAGTTTCCGGGTTTCCCCTTCGGATCGATGATGCCTTTCGCGGTGGACGCTCGGGGGCGGCCCGTTTTCTTCATCAGCAGCATGGCGATGCACACGCAAAATTTGAATCAGGACCCTCATGCCAGTCTGCTGATCACTCAGCCCGACGTCGCTGGAGATCCGCTGGGAGCCGCTCGCCTCACACTGGTCGGCGCCGCGCATGTGGTGGATGCGGCCGAAGTGCGTGATCTCTATCTCGCCAACTACGAGAATGCACGACACTGGCAGGACTACAACGATTTCGCTTATTACAGGCTTAACGTGGATGGCGTTTATTTCATCGGCGGCTTCGGCGTGATGGGGTGGGTTAGCGCTGAGGACTACGCCCGCGCGGCGCCCGATCCGTTGGCCAGCGCCGCGGCCGGAATCCTCGAGCACATGAATCAGGACCATGCCGATGCACTGCTGCGCATCGCGCGCCACGCTAGCCAAGAGCAGCCGGACGAAGCATTCATGACCGCCGTGGACCGGCTGGGATTTCATGTGCGTTTGAAAACGGGCGACCGCATCCATGGACGCCGGATCGCGTTCCCCAGGGAAGTAAAGGACCGGAGCGAGGTGCGGACCGTGCTGATTGAGATGGTTCGGGCCTGCTCCTAGCCGGCGCGTCTTAAGTTCTTACATTCGACACACTGTCCGATTGTTCTCTTGACAGAATTAAACATTCATTTTAAACTACTGTTTACATGGCCAGCCCGATCATAAGGACCAAGCCGGCTGTTTTGCCGGAAGACACACGCGCCAAGCTGCTGGACGCCGGAGGGCAGGTTTTTGCCGAATCCGGATTCCAGGCCGCGACGGTGCGCGAGATATGCGCCCGGGCCGGCGTCAACATCGCGCTGGTGAATTACCATTTCGGCGACAAACTCGAGTTGTACACCGAAGTTCTGCGGTTTTCGATCTGCGCCTCGGGAAACGAAATCATCCACAAGGCGATCGACAGCGCGGCGCCTCCCGAGAGGGCTTTTCGCGAACTGATCCGCGCCATGCTCCTCAAAATCTACGGCGCCGATCGTCCCGTATGGCATTTCCGTCTGATGATGCACGAATTCGCGCAGCCTACTCCCGCGATGGCCAGCGTGATCGACGAGACCA
>JBEKGG010000389.1:0-2602 GCA_050012915.1 Terriglobales bacterium
ATTGTGATCGCTTTCGGTTGGGCCCGCGCCGGCGTGGACCATCATTCCCGCGGGCTTGTTGATGACGGCGAGATCGTCGTCTTCGTAGCGGACGTCGAGTGGGATATCTTCGGCCATCGCCCGCAGCGGCGGACGTTCGGCGCGGCCGAGCACGCTGACAGACTCTCCCCCACGCAGCTTCAGGGAAGCTTTGGCGGGGGCCTGATCGACCAGCACTTTTTCCGCGGCGATCAGTTCCTGCACGCGTGCGCGGCTCACGCCCTCGAGCCGCGAAACCAGGAACTGGTCCAGGCGTTTGCCGGCATGGTCATCGGCGACCACGACTGTGATGGGAAATTCTTCGGACATGCGAGCCAGTGGAAGGATATCGCGGAGAGGAGGTAACCCGCTGCGGAAATGAAATCCTGTCCGCCAATGCGCTCAGAAGTAACGCGGTGAGGGTTATGAGGAATATCTGGCTGTCGGTGGTTGTCGTGGTTACTTGTTCTCGCTTCGGCTGGGCGATCTACGGGCCGTCGCTGACGCGGGCAGACGTTTCGGTGGCCGTTCGTGCATGTGAGGAGGCGAACTTCGCCCATGGGGCCGGGATCGTGCACGCGATGCGGGGCGGTCACCCTGCGGAAATCGAACGGATTATTGGCGATGCGCTGAAGGAATGGAAGGCCACGCCCGCGAATTCCGCGCTTTACGCTGCTAGAGCTTTTTGCATCCATGAGCTTGTGCCGAACCGTCTTCCTGCGGCTGGCCCGGACCCTGCGGCGGAGCGGCAGCCTACCCGCGAGGACCTGGTGGCAGAACGCCAGCCTACCCCCGACGTGAATCGATTTCAGGAGCTGGGGCTCGAGTATTTCTATTACGGCCCTGACGGCGAATGGACTCTCCGCAAGGATCCTATCGATCTCAACGAACTGGCGTTAAAGCATCTGGACTCGCGCTGGGGGCGGCAGGCTTTTCTGATGATGACGCTGCTGGGATGGAGCCAGGGTGCATGCCAGGAAGGACCGGACCAATTCCGGGCAGTCATCAAACACGGAGAAAAGTTTCTTAAGAAATACCCGGGATCGGAAGTATCGAATCGCGTCCGCCTGGAGTTGGCCAACGCCTATGCAACCTGGTGGAATGCTTCCCAAGCGGAGCCGGACGCCTATTCCAATCCGGCAAATTACAAGGCGGGCGCGCCAGAGGCGAAGCGGCGGGCGATCGAACTCTACCGGGAGTACATCAAGGTGCAGAAGACGCCGCGAGCGGATGTGCGCAAGCGGTTGAAGGCTTTGCAGGAAAATCCCAAGGGATCAGACGAGTTCGATTATTTTTGCGAGGACTACGAGGACTAGCGTCCTTGCGAGGCGGATCAGCCCGAGAACGCGGGACATCGCTCCTATCAGTTAGGACACGAGCGGACCCTCAGGGGCTAAAGCCCAGAATTCCTGGGCAGTCTGGTCGGCACGGCTGAAGCCGTACCCTTCCCGGAACTATTCTTGAGACGCCTTTGATGGCTCATGCTCCCGGTCTTAGCAGGCTACCGGGTGGCTTCTGCCGGTTGCGCTTGGAACGTCTTTGAGCCGGGCCTTAGCCACCAGATGAGGCCGCCTCCGAGGACGAAGCCGATTGCGATCAACTGCGTGCCTGACATGGCTCCGCCGAACACCGAACCTCGGCCGGGGTCGCCGCGCAGGAATTCGAGGAAGAATCTGGCCACTCCATAAATGAATAAGAACGCGCCGAACACCTGAAACAGCTGCGTGGGCTCGAGCGGGACATGCAGCGGGGTTCCTGTGATCTCATTCGCCAGGTGATTGGTAAATGTAACTCCCCACCAGTGGTGGGTTTCCTTGCCGTAGCAGCATCCCGCGGCGAAGCAACCCAGGCGGCCGATGGCGTGGCCCAGCGCGAGGCCGGGAGCGAAGGCGTCGCAAATCCTGAGCGCGGGCAAGTGATGGCGGCGGATATACCAGGCGGCCGCGAGGAACGACGCAATCAGGCCGCCCGAAAAAACTCCTCCCGCCTGCAATGTCGCAACGCTGAAAATCTCTCCGGGATGGGCCGAGTAGTAGCCCCAATCATTGATGACGTAGAGAATCTTCGCGCCGAGAATTCCGCAGAGGACTACGAGGATTCCGAAGTTCCAGACTTTTTCGCCGTCCATGCCCAGGCGTTCGGAATTACGGACGCTCACCCACAGGCCTGCGAGTACTCCGAGCGAGACCAGGAATCCGTAGGTCGGCAGGAAAAACTTTCCGTAATGCAAGAGTTGTGGATACACAGTTGATTGGATGCTGGAAACGTGGGATTCGCTACTTGGTCAGTCTTACCTGGTCAGTCTTACTTGATCAGTCTTACCCTATGAGTCTAGCAGGAATGGGCGGGGATGCTTGACGCTGCTCCTGTTATGGATAGTGTTGGCGGGCAAGAGTGCCCGCCCTACACGATCAAGGTCGAAGTCAAAACCTGGCGGACAAGAGTGTCTACCCTACACTTGGAAACAACAAAGCCGACCCACTGTGCCGTGTGACGGGCCGAGAATGAACCCGTCGGTAGACGTTGGGAACCCGCCGAGACCCTTTAGGCATCTCCGCATGACGGAGCGTCGCACACCGGATCC
>JBEKGG010000390.1:0-2908 GCA_050012915.1 Terriglobales bacterium
TTCCTCGGTTCGTTATTGTCGTGGATGAGCTCGGCGAGTTTCCCGGCTTCGAATGGTTTCACGATGACTTCGTCCGCTTCCAGAAGGATAGCGGCCATGGCCCGCTGCACGTCGGGGTAGCCGCTGACGAGGAGCGTAAGTGCATTCGGCTGGGAGTGGCGCATCGCCGTGACCACTGTAAAACCATCACCCGGGTTCGGCATGTGTAGGTCAGTGATGAGCACGTCGAAGCTCTCCGCAATGATAAGTCTCAGAGCTTCTGCCACACTGACGGCAGCGACGACGCCAAACCCCTTGCGTTCAAGAGTCTCACTCATCATGTCGCGGACGGCATCGTCGTCATCCACAAGCAGGACTTTACGCGTAACGGGTTGTTCGGTCGGAGTCGTCCGCGGAAATGTAACAACGAGTTGTTTGGGCGAAGTCATACAGCGCCACCTCACCTAACGAACAATGACAGTCTTACTCAGGTGCATCCTGAGAGGTGTACAAACTGAGGTCCAGAAACTGATGCACACCAGCTTTTCGGGGTTCGCCCTGTCGAAAACGTAAGAAAGTCGACAAGGGCCGGGCGGCTGACTGGACTGAAGATAACGAGTACATCGCCTCACGAGGCACGACTTTGCCTTTTCTGGGTGTGGCATGCTGATTTCGGCTCGTGGAAGAGCTCTCGAATTTTCACCGCCAGCTCTCGGAGAAGAAACGGTTTCCCCAGGAAAGCATCGTTCGTAACGAGAACGTCCTGCTCAAGGGTCTGCTCGGGAAAGCCCGACACGTAGAGAACCTGCATGTTGGGGTAAAGAGGTCGCAACTGCCGTGCTAACGCTCGACCGTTCATCCCTGGCATCACCACGTCCGTTAACAGCAAGTCAACTTTTTCCTTGAACTGCTGCGCGATCTGAATGGCCTCTCCCGGAAGACCTGCAACCAGCACCTTATATCCCAGCCCCTGCAAAAACTTATGAATGAGATGACGCAGTTCGCTCTGGTCCTCCACCAGAAAAATGGTTTCCAAGCCCCGCAGAGATTCGTCGGGGACTCTCGACGCGGAGGCCCGCTCTATGATTTCCTCCTTCGCCCTCGGTAGATAAATCCTGACTGTCGTACCCTCGCCCCGCTCGCTGTTTAACAAAATTCTTCCCCCGCTATCCTTCACGATTCCATAAACTGTAGACAAACCTAGGCCCGTACCTTTTCCGATGTCTTTCGTCGTGAAAAATGGATCGAAGGCACGGCTCTGGATCTCTGGCGACATCCCCGCCCCCGTGTCACTCACAGTTAGCGTAACGTAGTGGCCCGGAACAACGTCAGCCGGTTCGCCGCCACCCTGTTTCATTTCCCAATTGGCGACCTCGATGGTCAGCTTGCCTCCTTCGGGCATGGCGTCACGAGCGTTTGCCGCGAGGTTCATCAGAACCTGTTGGACTTGGGTGGGATCGGCCAGAACCGTGGCTTGCTCCTCCGAGAGAACAATACCAATCTCGATGTGTTCTCCAATTATTCGAGGGAGCATGCGGCCAGTTTCCCTCACTATCGAATTGAGATCAAAGACGAGGGGCGAAGATACCTGCTTGCGACTGAAGGTGAGGAGTTGTTTTGTCAAACTTACAGCGCGCTTAGATGCAGTGGTGATAGCCTCGACATATCGTCTTCGTGGGCCGTTGGTGCGAAGATCTTCCAGCAAGAGTTCCGAATATCCCAAAATTACGCCCAAAAGGTTGTTGAAGTCATGGGCCACCCCACCAGCCAGGCGGCCGACGGCTTCCAGTTTGCTTGCCTGTTGTAATTGCTCTTCCGATCTGCGCAGCGCCTCCTCGGCGTGTTTGCGCCGGGTGATATCGCGGATGTTGCACTGGATGACTCGAGCGCCGCCCACTGTATAAACATTACTGACAAACTCTACCGCAATTCGCCGACCGTCCTTGGTTTCAAGGGGCAAATCGTCGTAACGGATGATGCCCTTGGCTTGTAAATCAGCGAAACTTAAACGGCTGTGAGAAATGTCCTTGACGGGGCCGATTTCCCAGACATCCTTCCCCACTAACTCGGCATGCGAATATCCCAACAGATTGGTCAAGAACGGGTTCACATCCACAATTTGCCCGGTCGCAAAATCGAGGATCAATATGCCGTCTTGGGCAGCTTCAAACAACCTCCGGTAACGAATTTCGGAAGCTTCCAGCGCCGCCTTGGTTCGCTTACGCACCTTAATATCGCGAATTGCAACGAAAGCCAGCATACCCTCCTGCTCCTTCACGGGGCCTAGGGTGATCCTCACCGGGATTTCGCGCCCATCCTTGCTGTGCTCAACCATGGTTGGCCCTACGTCTCTATCGTCTGCCTGCTGCAAATCGGGGAAAATCGAGATCCTGGTGGGTTGCACTCGCCCAGAATCACAAGACGAGTAGGGAACATTGCTCACTTCGGTCTGCTTTCGAATCGGCATTCCAGAACACGAGCAAAGGCTGCCCCTTTCCTGTAGTCTTGTCGAGATGTATGTGATGAACTCTGCGACGCTGCTTCGTCGAGCACCTCTCCTAACGTCTGGTGATCTGCACCCCAAAAGAAATTCCGGCAGACCACCAGACACCCGAAGTGCTCCCAGGGGGGAGGGCAAGCGCGTGCGACAGTGTTTCTTCAATGCGAAAGGGGGACTGTCGCCCGAATTTCACTGATCCGCCTGCGACAAGTTCGCGTTAAAAGAATGTCACGAGTCCACCGTTGCCCACTTCGCTTTGTTGTTTACAGTCTTGCAAGTACTGGTCCAATCTCCGAGTAATAGTTAACTCATAGAAAACAAGACCTGGAGATCTCGATGGCGAGGTGTCAATACTGTCGAGAGACAGACGAGTCGACAATTCGACACATCCGGCTGAGCTAAGTTGAGATCCCACTACTCACTTCGGCG
>JBEKGG010000391.1:0-3599 GCA_050012915.1 Terriglobales bacterium
CGCAGCGCAGGCCGTTGGATATTGCCCGAATGCCCCTGTTTGTTCGCGATCCGGGGCGTCAAATTCTACGTTATTCCAGATCGCATTCTCGTAGAAGATTCCGATGCCTGATCGGATTACAGTCTTGCTTTGTCCGGTGGGATCCCACGCGATGCCCAGCTGCGGCGCAAAGTTTAAGTTGGGTTGCTTCACCGGATTGCCCAAGCCCGGTATCAACGCATTGAGCTGTGGAATTCCCGGAAGGTTGCTGTCGGTTCGCCCTGAATCGCGAACGTAGCGCACGCCATACGTGAGGGTAAAGTTCTTCTTGATTTTCCAATTGTCGCCTACATAGACGCCGATGCGGTTATCGGCAATCCCGCCCGCAGGGTAGCCAAAGGATGGTGTCGTCGTCGAGTATCCCAGGCCATTGCCCAGCCCGACAAGCTCTACGGGATAGTTCAGCGGGTTCGTGTCGCCGCCAGGTCCAAAGGGATTGGTTTGCGCAAACGCCGTCTCGAGACTTCCCACGTTTGTCAACAAGAACGGAGCAATGCTCTGAAAGTTTGCGAAGCCTCCGCCCTCAATGTGGTTAAAGCCGAAGCCATAGCGGATGACATGCGAACCCAGCGGCTTGCTGCCGTCATACTTGATCTGATGATTACTTTGCAGCGTGCTTTGCGGTGCCAGGTAATTTGGTCCAGTGACCAAACCCGTGCTGCCCAATTGTATTTCCAACGGATAATTGGCCAGCGGCAAACTGCTGCCTACGGTCGCGTCCACGATCTGGTTCTGGAACTTTAAATATTCAAAGCGAACGCTGTGGCTGAAGCCTCCAGTATTGAAGTCCACGCCGATCACATGGCTGCGAGTGATGTTCTTGTTGTCGTACACCGAGAAGCCCAGACCCGCGTTCGCCAGCAGAGAATTCTTGAAGTAGCTGAAGCGATAAAAGGCGTGGGCCGACTGGGTCAATTGGTAGTCCGCCTTAGCCATCAGGTTGTCCTCGGTAAATGGCGAGGTGAAGTAACCCGACAAATCATTGAAAGGAGCTCCAATCAGCACTGGCGATTGCCCGTGCTGCAGAGTTCGTTCTCCATCCAGGAAGTAGAAGAACCTGTTCTTGATAATCGGACCCCCAAGGCGCGCGCCGTACTGCGAGCGTTGGAATTTGGGAGGCGCAAGTCCGACCGGCGTGGGCAATGCCGCTGCCAGAGAGCTATCGCGGAACAAGCCGAAGGCCTCGCCATGGATCCCATTGGTGCCAGACCGCGTGGTCACGTTCACAGCACCGGACGAGGTCAACTCATTGGAAAGATCCAGACTCGATTGGCTGAGCTGGAATTCCTCGATCCCGCTGGCGGGAATGTCCATCGTCGTGGTGCCGACGGTTTCATCCGATACGTCGACGCCATCGACTTCGATGCGAGCCGTGCGCCCGAATCGTCCACCGAATGAGATCGACGAAAAACCCGCCTTAGTGGGATCGAAGTCCTGTCCATCCTGAATCTGAACTCCGGGCTCGAGTTGGGCCAGGTCAAGAAAGTTGCGCCCATTGACCGGCAGATTCTCGATCTGCTCGGCGTTCAATACGCCCTGCACGGTTGCCTGTTCCGTGTTCACTTGCACGGCGGAGCCTTGCACTTCGACAACCTGGCTCTCTTGTCCAATCTGCAGCTTTGCGTTTGCCGTCGCCGTATTGCCAACCAGAACGGTCACCGGCATTTCCGTCTGCCGGAAACCTCTGGCTCCTATCTGCACTTTATAATTGCCAGGAATCAGCGCGCCCGAGTTGAACGCTCCACTGGAATTCGTCGTGAGGGTCGTGACGTGGCCGGTGGCAAGGTTGGTGATCGTTACCTTGGCTCCGCTAAGAACCGCGGCGGAAGGATCGGTCACAGTTCCGACAATGCTGCCGGTTCCGACGGTTGTCTGGGCGAATCCGGCCAAGCTCCATGACATCAAGGTCGCCAGAAGCGCAACCGCTAGCCAATTGAGCCCGCTGCTTTTGGGGGAGAGTACCATTAGCCACCCGCCTTTCGGGAAGTCCGCAGTCATATTTGGGAAACGGCGCGACAGAAGCGCGGCTTTTGGGTCATAACAATATAACGCGATACATTTGTTGGCAAGAGTAATTGATAAAGTTGTGGCGAGAAAATTCCGCACTGTGCCATTTGAATTCTGACTGCGAGTCACCGCTTGGAAGCGCCCGTGGGCCATTCGACGGCGCGGATTTTTCCGTCGGGGTCACGAGTGATCGCGGGAGCATAGAGCCCCAGAAACTCGCGGCGCCACCACAGCCCCGTGTTCCGTTTCTCGGCCCTCGTCGTGAACCAGTACTGCCAAAGAACTGCGCGCACTTGGGTTGGCGGCGCATGCGCAAAAGGATTTCCCGCAAAAAGCGCGAGTACATCGGGGTCGTTCGACAGCAACTGTATCTCGGTGCTGAGTACGATTGGATATTCGCGCCATGAGCCGAGAGAGGCGAACCACAAGTTCCAGTCAAAGCGCGGCTGATACGGCGCGTAAATTCCCGGCGGCTGGCTTGGGTCCTGTGGTTTGTAACGGAACGGATATGCCTCCCACCTCTGCCCATCCTCGGAACCTTGGAACTCGATCTCGTACCGGCCGCGCGTCATGACGGCGAAAAGCCCGTATCGATTGGCGATGCGAAAAGGATCGAGCGCTTCGATCGGCGTCGTCGGCAGTTTGAACGAAGGCCAGATGATCCAGATCATTTGCACTGTGGTCGAGTAGAATATCCAGCCCAGCATCAAACCGGTCAGGGAAAACTTGAGTGCGGCCAATTGCGGATGCGCCGAAGAACGATGCACCTTTAAAGAGGGCGGAACGACTTCTCCCGAATCGTTTGGCCGTATTTCATCGATACGATCCGCTTTCAGTTGATTGAGCAAATATGGTTTCCATCGCTGCGGTACCAGGGAAAGCAACAGACCATCATCCAACAACAAGAATCCCAGCGCGAGGACCAGGTAGTTGAGGAACGTATAATTGGCCGTGAGAATAATGCCGATCTGCCAAGACGTCACCAGAAAGAAGCATAGGATGCGCCAGCGCCGCGGTAGAAACAGCATCCAGACCAGCCCGAGTTCGAGGGCTAGTGTGGCATAAGCGGTCGAAGCATGAAACCAGTGCGGCAGATGCTGCAGGTACCAGCCGATCCAGGTGGGCAGCGGGCCATTCTGGTAATACTCGTCCATGGCAGTCATGTTCCGCCATTGCGGATCGCCGCTGACAATCTTAACCAGTCCCGACTCGAAGTAGATGCGAAACCACTCCCACTGCAACAGGAATAAGCTGGCGCGAGAAGGCGGGCGCGAAGTGCCAAAGCCGGGACGAAATCCCGGTGGCGCAAAGAAAAGTGTGATGAACCCGGCCTCCAACAGCATGCCATCAGATTGGTAACCCGAGAAATCCCCGGCTGCGCTCACGAACGAAAGAAAACAGAGGAAGCAAACTGCGAGCGCTCCGCGTGGCCAAATATTTAGAACGAGCAATATCGATCCCACCATGCCCGCCCAGCAGAGCCCTACCAGCATGTGCGGTCCGCTCGAAAACCAGAGGAGCGTTGGCGCATACCAGAAGCGCACATGGCCGAG
>JBEKGG010000392.1:0-3205 GCA_050012915.1 Terriglobales bacterium
ATCGACCACGAGGAAATTCTTTGCAATTACAGAATTAAGGTCGTACACGAGCTCGCTCCGAGCTTCGACCAGCTCGTGAGGCACACAATCGAACGGGCGGCACAGATCAAATAGCCTGGCGGGCGCGGCCTAATTTCCGAAAATTGCCCTTACCCCTCGCCGACAGGTTCCGGATGGATGGTCAGGCGGTAAATCTGAGGAAATCGTTCCTTCACGCGGTCTTCCACGGCGGCGGTAATGTCGTGAACCTCGGTGACAGGCAAGCCGCCATCCATCGAGCAGTGGCACGACACCAGAATCTTGTGATCCACGCTGCGGACGTGCACGTCGTGACAGTCAGCCAGTTCGTGATACTCCGCCTGAAGCGAATTAAGATAGTCCTGCACCGAGCGCGCCAGGAGTTTCATGTCTTCCGCTCCGGCGATTTTCGTTCCCAGCGGCTCGATGTGAATGTTGACGAGCGCGTTGGGATCCGTTTCGCGGCGAATATCCTCTTCTAGCTCTGTCGCCTGACCGTGAGCTTCCTGAAGGCTCGATCCTTCGTCCACTTCCATATGCAGTTCGATAAAGAGCCTCCCCTCGTAGTGGTGAGCGGACAATTCGTGAACGGCAAGGCCGCGCTTCTGCGCGATGGCGCGAATGGTCTCGAATAGATTTTCGTCGCTTTTGGCGCGCGGCTCGACGTGCACCACAACATCTGCGGGAACGATCTTGCCAATGTCCTGCTCGACGTTCTGGCTCGCGGCATGCGCCTGCTCGAGAGTAGCGGTGCGCGGCACGCTGATCGTCACATCGACGAAGTAGCGCTGCCCGGCGCGACGCACACGAACGCGTTCAGACTTCAGAACGCCTTCAGCGTTGTCAGCGGCGCGCTCGATACGTTCGCGCAGGCCACGAGGTGCGACGTCCAGCAAGGCCTCAATGGTACGCATGCCGAGACGCGAACCGATCCAGATAATCACTCCTGCCACAACGAGCGCGGCGAACGAGTCCAGCTTTCCGAGCCATGCGATGCCGTAGTGCATGCCGCACCACGCACCGGCGATGCCGAGGATGACGACAAACGTGCTCCAAACGTCGGTGGAAAAATGGAGCGCGTCGGCCTCGAGCGCCTCGCTCGGAAACTGTTCGGAAACGCGGTTGAGCTTTCGCGAACGCAAGAAGTCAATTCCCATGCAGCCGAGCAGAAGAAGAATCGCGAGGAACGACGGCCGGATGCCGGCGTGTCCCGTGATCAGGCGCTCAATCGCTTCGTAAATGATGTAAACGGCAGTGAAGAGCAAGAGCGCGGTTTCGACGAACGCTGAAAGGCTTTCGATTTTCCCGTGACCGTAAAGGTGGCGCGCATCGGCGGGCTTATCGGCCTCCCGGACGGAATAAAATGTGAGAATCGCGGCGAGCAAGTCGAGGAAAGAATGCAGCGTTTCGGACAACACGCCCAAACTACCGGTGTGGACGGCGAGAAAAGTCTTCAGCGACAAGAGAACGACGGCCGAGCCGATCGAAGCGAGCGCTGCGGCGCGCTTTTCGCGCGAAGCAGCCTCTAATGGCGTGGAAGACACGCTCGCGATTATACGCTGGCGCGAGCGAACTCCGCAGGCCCGCCGCGAACCCAGGAAAGCCCCGAAAACAGGGCATTTTCGACACGCGAGCTGCGCCAATTTTTAACCGCAGCGTGCTTCCCTGTATCATTGGCTCAGGCCGATGCCACAGCGATTGCACGCCCTATGACGTCCACCTCCACCGCGCCGCTGCCGCGCGATTCCGAACATGTCCGGCACCTCCGCTTCCGCTTAATTTCGATCGGGTTGCTGCTGCTTCTTGCGGCACTGGCGATCGATGCGATCTACATTGAGCCCTATCGCATCGAAGTGACGCACTACGAGATCACCGGTCCAGTGAAAGGTCCTCTGAAAATCGCGCACTTGAGCGACATCCACACTCATGGCTTCAACCGCCGCGAACGCGAAATTGTAGAGATTCTCGATCGCGAGAAACCCGACGTGATTGTCGTGACCGGAGACACGCCTGGTCAAGATCCGGGAAATTACGCCGACTGCCGCGAGGTTTATCTGAAACTACACGCTCCGCTCGGCGTGTGGTTCGTGCGCGGCAACTGGGAAAACGAGCATCTGCCTCACAACGAGCGCGCCTACTACCGCGACGCGGGCGTCAAGTTTCTGCTGAATTCCAACGAGGCGCTGCGGTCGGACGTCTACATGGTCGGTCTCGACGATCCGTACACCGGCTCCGCGAAACCCGATCAGGCTCTGGCTGCAATTCCCCAGGGCGTCTACACGATTGCGCTGTTTCATTCGCCCGGATATTTCGACCACATGGCGGGCCGCGTGAATCTGTGCCTCACGGGCCACTCGCACGGCGGGCAGGTGATCGTTCCGTTTATCAAGCCGTTCTGGCTGCCGAGAGGGTGCGGGCGTTTTTTGGCGGGCTGGTACAACGAAAACGGAACACAGATGTTCGTCAGTCGCGGAATCGGAACGTCAGTGCTGCCGATTCGGTTCTTGTGCCGGCCTGAAGTGGCGTTTATTACGATCACGCCGACTCCGCAACAGGAATAAATCCCTCAACCCAAAAAACAAGGGCCGTGAGCGCGATGGCACTCACGGCTTCTTGAAGCTCGGGCACGAACGGCTTTTACTTCAGTGGCGGTGCCGCTACGAGCGGCAGGCGGCGCGGCTCGCCGTGGAATCCGCGGACCTCGATCTCGTCGAGCAAGATCGACGGCGCGATGATCGTGCTCGGAATGCCGCCCTGCGCGGAACCAAATGCGCCGAGCGCTGTGCCCGCAAAGCCTCCTTGCGGATTCTGCATGTAGTTGAACACCGCGGGATCGTCACCGATTGCCGGAATATTCCGCAGTGTGCGAAGCTGCAAGCCTTCGATACGCGTGCCACGCACAAGTTCCTCGTGGCCGTCTGAAACGTATACGCGGTAAACCATCAGTGGCATGCGCTCGCCGCTTGCAAGCCCGCCCGCAATGCCACCGATAAAATCGTTGAAGTCTTCCTGACGGATCGACGAAAGCGACGGATTGTCCATTCGCTTCACTTCCAGGCACCACTCGTGCCCATCGTCCTTGCACGCGTCGAGGAACTTTTTCTTCAGATCAGCAGGGTTCAAGCCACCCGTCGCCGAGAAGATCAAATTGCTCGGCAGCGGTTTCGTATCCGAAAGCAGTGCAGAG
>JBEKGG010000393.1:0-3878 GCA_050012915.1 Terriglobales bacterium
GCGAGCGTAAGCCCCATTGCTCTTTTCCAAGTTATTTATAATCTTACAGTTAGAGACAAATCTGCAGGTACCCCAAAACTGCTGTGAGCGCATCTTATACATAGGGCTGAAATGCTGTTCTTCGGCTCGCGACTCCAGGCCCCGGCAAGATCGGCGCTATCAGCAGTTGAAGCTCTCAGATTCTGAGAGAAGGGATGAGACGAATGCGAAACTTAAATATGGGGAAAAACTCGATAACGAAGCACTCTATAGCCTTGGGAGCTATGCTTGGTCTTGCTCTCGGCATGATCTCCGGACCGACACTGGCCGCACCTCACAAGCCCAACACTTCAACCGATGTCCCGGTGAAAATGGTCGTGACGGTGAAGCCGCACCGCGGCGCAGAAGTGCCAGTGGTCGCAGAAGCTGACGTGAAAGTGTATCAGCGCGACCTGCAAAATAAAGTGACAAGCTGGATCCCGCTTCAGGGAGACCGTGCCGGATTGCAGCTTTTCATTTTGATCGACGACAATTCCAGAGACAGCCTCAGCTTGCAGTTCAGCAGCATCGCGAAATTTATCGACGAACAACCGCCGAGCACAGCCATCGCCGTGGGTTATATGCACAACGGCATGGTCACCACCGCCCAAGCCCTTACGACGGACCACGCCCTGGCCCAAAAAGCGTTGCGCTTGCCCATCGGCGCTTCGGCGGGATACACCAGCCCGTACTTGGCGCTTTCGGACCTGATGAAGAAATGGCCGGAGACCCAAGACCGCCGCGAAATCTTGATGTTCACCAACGGAATCGATCCTCTCGGCGGCGGATTTTCAAATGATCCATACACGAACCCCTACCTCGACGAGGCTTTGAATCGCGCTCAAAGAGGAGGCTTTATCGTCTATTCAATCTATACCCCCGGTGCAGGCCTCGCCGGCCGTGGTGCTTTCCGTACCAATCTGGCGCAGACTGGCCTGGATCTGCTTGCTCAGAAGACCGGTGGCGAAACCTACTACCTCGGTCTCGGCTCTTCAGTTGATTTCACTCCCTACTTGCAGGATGTAAGCTACAACCTGAAGCACCAGTACGAGCTTACTTTCCTTGCCAAGGGCGCAAACAAGCCGAGTCTTGAACCAGTAAAAGTAAAAACTGAAATGCCAAACATGGGCCTGAGAACTGCGGAAAACGGCTACGTCGGAACCGGTATCTAACGCCAACCAGCGCACCGGCGCAGCAGCCAAACCTGCTGCGCCGACTGACGCAGGCACAAAATTAATCAGATCGGGCGCGCCCGGTCGTGTTTGCTTACCCCTGTTCTTTCGCCCCTCGATTCTCGAATCTCGCGTTTAGATTTCCGCCGTTCGGTTGCATTTCCTTGCTTCCCGTGCCCAATTCTGATTACATTCTGAGTTTGCTTTATAAGGACAGAGGGTGGCTGATGGAGGCTGTCCGAATCGAAAAGGTGGCTGCTGGATGCGCTGAGGGCGCTTTCCTAACCGGCTGCGCCGGAATTAGGAATCGTGCCGTCGTCTCACCCGAGGAGGGTTTGGTCGAGGCTGGCGCCGAGCAATCGCGCGACAAGTCTTGGTCCGCCTATGCGAGAATGCCACAATCACAGGTACAACCATCCAGCGAATCCAGCCATTTTTGCAGCAAGTTAAATCGCCAAACTCCAGAAGTAGAAACCACTCTAAGTCCCAGAAAACAAAGAACCGCGAACTGCTCAAATCGCCAAAAAATCAAATTCTGCGAATCCCGAAATTCGAGCGTGGTTTTGGCTCAGAACCCACCCGTTTCTAATCGAGAACTCTCGGAATTAGAAATTCCGCAACGTGCTGAAAACAAACACCGACCAACCGTTCTAATCGAGAACTTTGAACCAAACCATTACTCCAATTTCCGAGCCTTTGTAGCGGCCGCCTTTTTACCCCGAGGTATGAGGGGTAGGCGGGCGCAGTTTCCTCGCCAGTCCTCAGAACGGGCCGGACAATCATGAGCGCCGCTCCCGGTCTCTATCTCTCCAGCACGGGAAGCTATCCGCGCATCGGCGATACCCCGGAATTGCAGCTCCTGCGGCGAACCATCGCCGCGCTCGACCGTGGCGACCGCTCCACTGCCGATCTCCTCGACGTACAGAACGACGTAACCCGCTTCGTCATCGCCGAACAAGTGAAAGCCGGTCTTGACGTCGTCACCGACGGGCTGATCCGCTGGTACGATCCGATTTCTCACCTGGCCGGCAAACTCGACAACATCCAAATCAAAGGGCTCGTTCGCTTCTTCGATACCAACACCTATTTTCGCCAGCCCATCTTCACCGGAACGCCCCTCAAACGCGGACATCTTGCCGCCGGTGATTACAGCTTCGCGCGAAACGCCCTCGGCCATTTGCCTACGCCAGCCGGCAAGGCGGGGAAGCTCAGCATCAAGCCTGTTTTAACCGGCCCGTACACCCTCGCAAA
The DNA here is from genome assembly GCA_050012915.1 of Terriglobales bacterium. Taxonomy (GTDB): domain Bacteria; phylum Acidobacteriota; class Terriglobia; order Terriglobales; family Acidobacteriaceae; genus JABDBE01. Next base: position 2,442 of record JBEKGG010000393.1, read on the forward strand.
ATTCTCTCTTGGCGAACAGCACGCCAATGGCTCATCCGGACCCTTCGCCACTCTCGAAGACCGCGCCCAGGCCTATTCGGAGATTCTTGCCACCGAGATCGAGACGCTCGCGCAATTGGGCGCCGAGTTAATTCAAGTGGACGAGCCCGCCGCGATCAAGTACCCCAACGACTGGGCGATTTTCGAGGCTTCGCTCGCTCCACTCGTTAAAGCGCGCGACACTTTTACCAAGAGCGGACGCAAACTCGAGCTGGCTCTCTACGTTTACTTCCATGATTGCGCGCCGTTCTACGAAAAACTGGTAGCCCTTCCGGTCGACATCGTCGGCCTGGATTTCACTTACTACCCGAAACTCGTGGATATGATTGCCGCAAAAGGATCTCCGAAAGCGCTCGGACTCGGACTTGTGGACGGCCGCAACACGCGGCTGGAAGACCCCGCCCACATCGCGCGGCAGATTGAACGCATGCTGCCAAAAATAAAAGGCGAACGCGCCTTCCTCGGAACTTCATCCGGTCTCGAATATCTTCCGCGCGATCGCGCTTTCGCCAAGCTCGAATTGCTCTCAAAAGTTCGCTCTGAGCTAAAGGGCGGCCGCCCATGAGCCGTCAAAAATTGGAACAGCTCGGCCTGCAGTTGCCGCTCTTTCCCACCACTTCGGTTGGCAGCTTCCCCAAACCCGATTATCTGGTGAAGGCCCGCTCAGAATTTACGAAGGGGCAAATTCCGGAAAAAGATCTTCACGATCTGGAACGTAAGGCCACCGCTTTCTGGATCGAGCAGCAGGAAAAACTCGGCCTGGACGTCCTGGTGGACGGCGAAATGTACCGCGGAGACATGGTCGCCTACTTCGCCGAGCGGCTGCCTGGATTCGCAACCAGCGGCTTGGTTCGCAGCTATGGGAATCGCTACTACCACAAGCCGGTAATTACCGGCGAGGTTGGATGGCGCGGCCCAGTCACCGTTGACTGGTGGAAGTATGCTCAAAGCCTCACCAAGAAGCCGGTCAAGGGCATGCTCACCGGCGCCTACACCATCATGGACTGGAGCTTCAACGAGTTTTACCCTGACCGCCGCGCCACCGCCTTTGCGCTGGCGAAAGTGATCCGCCAGGAAGTGGAAGCGTTGATCGCTGCAGGCTGCAAAATTATTCAAATCGACGAGCCTGCGCTCTCCGTGCGTCCTGAAGAATTGCCCATCGCCATCGAAGCCATGGAATTCACCACCAAAGGCCAGGAAGCCTATTTCATTACCCACGCTTGCTACGGTGAGTTCGAAAACATCTATCCCGGCATGCTCGATCTGGCTGTGGATAATTTCGACTTGGAAATGTCCAATAGCGACCTGGATCTGCTCGAACTTTTCCGCCGCCATCCGTTCACGAAAGACATTAGCTTCGGAGTGGTGGACGTGCACTCGCACACGAACGACAGCGCA
>JBEKGG010000394.1:0-3018 GCA_050012915.1 Terriglobales bacterium
TATCTCTCGCGTTATCCCGATGAGCAGTTAGAGGCTCGGTTACACACTGCCCAAGCCGAGCATGCAAGCCACGCTCCGGTGCCTGGGCAGTCGGAACAGGGAGAAGCCTACGCCGCGCTGCATAAGGGCGATCTCCCGCAGGCGCAGCAGATCTTTGAACCGCTGCTCTCTATTCCTGCGCAACGTGGCAAGGCGCTGGCCGGTTTGGGTTACATCGACATGCAGCGACAAAACTTCGTAGCGGCGGCGGAACATTTTGAGCAGGCCCAGCAGGCCGGCTTCGATGCGCCGGAGTTAAGCGCAGCCCTGACCGACGCGCGCTACTGGAAGGCCATGCAGGAAGGAAACCGCGCCCTCACGAATAACGAGGCTGCTCACGCCATGAGTGCCTTCGAGGAAGCACACACCCTCAAGCCCGGTGGTCCCGAAGCGCTGCAAGGACAAGCCGGAGTGTGGATGCTGCAAAATCAACCGCAGAAGGCTCTACCTCTCTTCGAGCAGGCAGTCAGAATCCAGGAGGACCGGCCCCAGGGCTGGATGGCCTGGTTCGATGCCCTGGTGCAGGCCGATAGGAGCAAAGAGGTCATTGCCGACCAGCCCTACATCGCGCCGGAAACGCGGTCCAAGCTGGATACCGATCCGGATTACATGGCCGTAATGGCGGCTGCCCAGATGAATGTAGGCAATGAGGTCGAGGCGCGCCGCCTCATGAACGAGCTGGAACAGTTCCCGCAGCTGGACAAACGCAGTGAGGCCCAGGTTCGCTGTGCGGAACTTCTCGCCGCTCACGACCCCCGAGCCTCAGCACGCATGGCCTTCGATGTGATTCGCGTTTCGTCCGATAACGTGGAGGCCTGGAAGCTGTTGGTGCGCGATGAGCACCAAGCCGGCCGTGACCAGATGGCATTGACCGCTGCCGATCGCATGCCGGCTGCGGTCTACCAAAGCGCAGTGCATGACGTGGATTTTCTCACCATGTTGGCCGCTTGCCACCAGGCAATGGGACACTACGGCACGGCATCTAACCTGCTCGCGCAAGCCCGTAGCGAGACCCGGGACGACGCTAAGAAAACCAACACGATCGAAGTACAGACAGCGTCCCTGTTGCTGGCCGAGGGCAACGCGGAGAACGCTTACAAAAGCTACGTAAAAATCCTCAGGCGTTCGCCCGGCGACAGCGATGCCTGGAACGGATTGATCGCCGCCCTGCACCAGGCAAAGCAGGATGAAGCAGCCTTGACCCAGATTCGGCAACTGCCGCTGGAAGTGGCGGAGAAGCTGCAGCAGGATCCCGGATTCCTGCAGACCGAAGCGTCTGTCTACGGGGCCACCGGGCACAACCAGTTGGCAGTGGAGACCATGGGACGGGTGCTCGCGCGTTACCGCCCGGGGACCAACGAAGCTCCTTATGATGTCGAGGCGGAGTATGCGTGGCTGTTGCTGAGCGCGGGAGACGAAGCCCAGTTGGCGACGATCCTGGCCCAGATGGGCCGGCGCACCGATTTGTCCGCCGGACAAAAGCAGCAAACCGGCGACATCTGGGCCGCCTGGAGCGTGCGTAAGGCGGACAAGGAAGAGAAGAGCGGAAACAGCAAACAAGCCATGGCTATCCTGGAAATGGCTTCTCAGGCTTATCCCGCAAATGGGGACATCCGCCGGGCCATGGCGGGCACCTATATTCGTAACCATGAAGGCAAGCTTGCCTTCGCCTTGTACCAGGAGATCAATTGGACCACGGCTACGGCGGTGGACTACGCCGGGGCCATCGCGGCTGCTTCCGCGGCCCATCAAAAGGAAGCCGGCCGGCAGTGGTTGGCGGACGGGCTCGAACAATATCCTAACGATCCACAATTGCTCACCGCCGCGGCTCAGTTTGAAGAGGGCATGGGTGACACTCATAAGGCCGAGATCTATTGGCGCAAGGTGGTGGCCAACACTTCTCAGGTTAAGCTGTCCGCGCAACTGACAGGTGTCGGTGCGCCCACCGCCTCCGCGACCACGGCGAGCGACGCGCTGGCCCGCATGCTCGCACCTAAGGATGCCGCGGATCTTCAGGCGGCACCGACGGTATCCCAGCCCGAATCATTGCAGGATGCAATCTCCTCTCTCCCCGTCATCCAGCACCCGGCGAGCGAGGCAACGACCGATTCCAACGAGCAGGCGAGCCCGTGGCTGGTGCGCAAGGCGCCGGCCTCCGGGCCGCGCACACAACCCATCGCTTATCAGCCGCCACAGAATTCGGGAAGCAGATGGGCGGTTCCGGTGAGCGATGCACCTGCACCTGAGCCGGCGGAGGTCCAGCAACAGGACAGCGCTGCGCATTCCGATTCCGCAGCCGGTGCGGGAGCGGCTTATAGCACTCCGGAGATGACCAACGCCAGCTTCAGCGTTCATCAGGCAAGCGGCGGCGGGGCCGAGCTTGCGCCCGCCAGTGCGCTTACGTCGTCTTCGGATACAACCGCGTCCGCAACCCACGCGGCGCTGCTTGGACCGGGACAACAGGCGCAGACCGAGCTGGAAGGATTGGCCAGCCGCTACAGTGCCTGGATGGGAGGCGGCACGCAACTTGGCAGCCGCAGCGGTACCCCGGGCTTCGACCAGTTGACTCGCTTGGAAGCCGATTTCGAAGCGAGCGCAGTGCTGGGAGAAAGCGCCCGTCTCACGGTGCGCGCTCTTCCCGTTCTGCTCTCGGCTGGCGCGGCTGATGGAACATCCAACTATGGCTTTGGTTCCTCGGGCGCCGCGCTCATCGGCCAGGACCACTTCCAGTCAGGCGTCGGTGGGGAAGTGCAGCTAGCAACCAGGATCGCTGACGCCAGCTTGGGATTCTCGCCATATTCCTTTTACGTCTCCCACATTCTGGGGAGCCTTAGCGTCCATCCTTCGAGCTTCCCCTTCAGCTTCCGGGTGTATCGCGACCAGGTGAAGGAGACCATGCTCTCGTATGCCGGCGAGAAGGATCCCTTGACTGGCGAGATATGGGGAGGTGTGGTGGCCACCGGCGCGGAGGGTAACCTC
>JBEKGG010000395.1:0-2518 GCA_050012915.1 Terriglobales bacterium
TCGCTGACATAATGGCGAAATGGATTGCCCTCACCAAAGATCTGCCGCCGATGAACACCCGATTGAAACAGTCCGGCTTCGCCCCCATTATGCTTGCTCCTCAAAGCTCCGCTCCAGCGGCGAGTCAACCGTGTGAATTGGAAACTAATTGAATAGGCCATCCCATGGCTTCACTGCCGATGGAATGCGCGCGGAGCTTCATGAGTGTACGTTCATGCCTGATAAGTCGGATTAGCGGAGGAGTGAACGGAAGAGATTACGGGAAGGTTGCGGGCGACTATGTAGCCCTGTAACTGAAGAGTTTTTGGCATTCTCGGCGGAGAAATCCGCCGATGACGGGAACGGGGTGATTGCCCTTCTTGAGCACAAACCGGCAGGAAATTAAACAAGCTCGCCACTTATAGTCTTCCGTACCGCGCTTGCGGCCGTAAGCAGCAATGTCTTCTTGGGAGACGCCGTAGACGACCGCGCCAATTCTGGACCACACGCAGGCGCCCGCGCACATGGCACAGGGTTCGTGCGTGGAGTAGAGCACGAAGCCGGTCAGGTACCGGCCGTAGCCGCTGGATACGTACTTGAGCGTTTCCAACTCTACGTGCTTGATGCTTGATCCCGAAGTTTTTACTCGGTTACCGGCGCTGGCAATAACCACCTCGCGACCGCCCGCGAGGCGTGTGATCACCGCTCCGATGGGGTAGTCGCCTCGGTCACCGGCGCGTTTGGCCTCTGCAATGGCTAGCTCCATGAATTTCTTTCGCGGTTTGTAGGACCCAGGGATCATGTAGTTAGATTATATCCGTTTGTCGCGAGTGTTTCCCGGATAGCCGCACATGTCCGGTTGACGCGTTGATCAGGCATTGCTTGCTGTAACGCTTTCTATTTCTTTCGCATCTGATGGAGAACAAAGCTGGAAGGAGAGGATATGGGCATGTTTGCAATTACTGGAATCACTGGCCAGGTAGGAGGCGAGGTGGCTCGCAACCTGTTGGCGGCGCATCAAAATGTTCGGGGAGTGGTCCGCGACGTCAGCAAATGCAAAGAATGGGCCGAGCGTGGCTGCGGGCTAGTGAGCGCGGATATTAATAATGCTGCGGAGCTGGCAGCTGCATTCAAGGGTGTCGATGGCGCATTCGTTCTCGTGCCGCCTAACTTCGATCCATCGCCTGACTTTAATGAAGCGCGGACATTGGCCGCCACGTTGAGTTCAGCGTTCGTCGCGGCGCGCCTGCGTAAAGTCGTATATCTCTCGACGATTGGAGCGCAGGCAACGCGCTCAAACCTGCTGACGCAGCACACCATCATCGAGCAAGCGCTCCGAAAGCTGCCGGTGGCAATCACCTTTCTGCGGCCGGCGTGGTTCATGGAGAATTTTGCCTGGGATGTTGCTCCAGCGAAGAACGGCGCGATTCAAAGCTTCCTGCAACCCCTGGATAAGCTGTTCCCTATGGTTGCCACTTCCGACATCGGGCGCGTAGCTGCCGAACTACTGCAGGAAACGTGGGAGGGCCAACGGGTGATCGAGTTGGAAGGGCCGCGTCGTGTGACTCCGACGGAAGTCGCTGCTACCTTCGCTAATCTATTGGGCCGTCCCGTGAGAATAGAAGCAGTGCCGCATGAGACGTGGGGAGCGCTCTTCAAATCACAAGGCATGAAGAACCCTGAGCCGCGGATTCAGATGCTCGATGGCTTCAATGAAGGATGGATCGAGTTTGAAGGCAACCCGGCTGGTACTCGAAAAGGAAAGGTGGCCCTGGAAACCGTACTGCGGACACTCATCGAACGTGACAGTGCGATGAAAGCGGTCTCCAGCGCCACTTGACTTCCGAATTGTTAGACGAGTAAGTGTTCGATGTGGATGGGTAGATCGCGCACGCGGACGCCTGTAGCGTGATAAGTAGCGGAAGTTAGCGCCGATGCAACACCTGTAAGACCGATTTCGCCGATGCCGCGGGCGCCGTATTCATTTAGCACCGTATCCGGATAATCCAGGAAGATGCAGTCCATCTCGGGGATGTCGGCATTTACCGGAACAATATAGTCCGCGAAATTGTTGTTGATGGGATGACCGTTGCGAGTGTCGTAGATGGTGGCTTCGAACAGGCCCATGCCGATTCCCATCACTACGCCGCCTAGCATCTGGTTTCGAGCCGTCTTTGCGTTAATCATGCGGCCGCCATCTATCACGGTCAGCCAACGCGTTACACGCAGGCGAGCGATGCCTGGATCGAATGAAATTTCGCAGAAGTGCGCTCCGAAAGAATGCGTGGAGAACTTTTTCATGTTCGCATCTGCGTCCGTTTTCGCATTGCCGTCCAGGCCTGCGAGGTTACGCAAAGCCAGGATGTCCTGGAAGAGGACGCCTGTATCGGGAGACTTATCCTGGACGTGAATGCGTGCCTGAGTCATCTTCAATGTCTTGGCATCGGCGTTTTGAAACGGAGAACTCGGTGTGCGCACGGCTACTTGAATTACAGCTTCAACGGCTTTCTGGGTGGCCTCGACAATTGCTGGAAGCACC
>JBEKGG010000396.1:0-3993 GCA_050012915.1 Terriglobales bacterium
GCCCATTTACCAGACCTCCAGAGGACAGGGTTTGTCTATCGTCATAGCTCGTTCAAAAACACCATGCTGCGTTAGGCCCCGAAGTTTACCACAGCCCTATGTCAACTGCGCAAGCCCTTCTTCAGAAAAACTAGACCGCTCGGCTTTTTTTTATTGCTGCAGCTTTCATTGGGCTGCGATTCCAAGTTATCCAATTAGGTACTGGAAGAAAATCGATTGCCTCTTCGCGAAGCCGGATTCGACCAGTATCTTGCCTGGGATATACTTGCTGGACTTTACCGGTTGAAACTCGGGGAACTTTCGGAATGGCCGTTGCGGTTCGCACTGACAACTTGCGCAAAGTCTACAGCTCCTCCCCGCCTGCAGGTGGCTTCGTAGCCCGTCCCGATACGAAAGGCGGGAATCAATCAAAAGCAAGAATTCCGGCCCTCGACGGACTTTCTCTCGAGGTTCTTCCGGGAGAGATTTTCGGTCTTCTTGGTCCAAATGGCGCCGGCAAATCCACCACGATTGGAATCCTGACCACGCGCGTGCGGCCAACGTCAGGCCAAGCATGGATCGGCGGCTACGACGTGTGGAAGGAGCAAGCCCAAGTCAAGCGTCTGATCGGAGTCGTTCCGCAGCGTCCGAATCTGGATTTCTCTTTGACCGCCCGTGAGATTCTCGTTTTTCACGCTGCATATTTCGGAATAGGGTCCAAGCAAAGAAATGAGCGCGCCGACCTGCTGCTCGAGAAGTTTCAACTCATGGAGCGGGCTACACATATGGTGCGCGGTTTTTCCGGAGGCATGATGCAGCGGCTCTCGATCGCCCGCGCGATGATGCACGATCCGCAAGTGCTTTTTCTGGATGAGCCGAGCACGGGCCTGGATCCGCAAACCCGGATTCTGTTGTGGGAGATCATTCGGGAATACCATCAGGCGGGAAAAACCCTGGTGCTCACCACCCACAATATGGACGAAGCTGACGCGCTGTGCCAACGCTTGGCCATCGTTGACCACGGACGCGTTATTGCGTTGGGCACGCCGAAAGAATTGAAGGCATCGATTCCCGGCGGATTCTTGTTGCGCCTTCGTTTTGGCAATCAGACACCGGATCTGCTGGCGCGTTTGCAGTCGCTGGCCGGCGTCCGGGAGGTGCGGGCTGCAGATAACACGGGCGCCGACGTCTACGCGGATCGCGGCGGTTCTCTTATTCCTGAAATCGCTAGCTTGGCTGCGAGTGCAGGCGCTGAATTGTCGGATGTTCACATTTCTGAACCAAGTCTGGAAAACCTGTTCCTGCACCACACCGGGAGGAGTCTGCGCGATTGAACTGGAAAACCTTTGGCGCAATGCTGGCGCGCGACGCCCACGTAGCGCGGCGTAACGCCATTCAGCTATTTCTGCAGACTTTCCTGCAGCCCTTGCTCTTTGTGTTTATCTTCGGCCGGGTGATGGTGGGCAGCGGTTACATGCCCGCAGCCTACAAGAGCCTTCTGCTCCCTGGCATTATCGCCATCAGCATGGCTTTCACCGGAATTTGGGCGGTAGCTATGCCGCTCATCGCTGAGTTCCAGTGGACCCGTGAAATCGAAGACCGCCTGCTCGCGCCGATTGGAGTAGCCTGGGTCGCGATCGAGAAAGTGATCTCTGGAGTGCTGCAAGCGCTGGCTGCCGGGCTCATCGTGATTCCGCTGGCGTGGCTGGTACTTCGACCCGGAGTTGAAATCAGCATCCGCGCGCCATTCAGCTTCGCTCTAATCATTCTTCTGGTCGCGATCTTCTCAGCCTGTGGAGGACTGGCGCTGGGATGCACGATCGATCAGCAACATATCGGGCTCATGTTCGGTATGGTGATAACGCCAATGATCTTTTTTGGTTGCGCCTACTATCCGTGGAGCGCGCTGAAGACGTTCCCTATCCTGCAGAAAGCTGTCCTGATCAACCCGCTGGTGTACGCAAGCGAAGGACTTCGCGCCACCTTGGTTCCACAATTTCCGCACTTACCGATAACTGCTGTGTTCATTGCGCTGCTTTTCTTTGATGTTCTACTGCTGTGTCTGGGTCTGCGACAGTTTGAGAAGAAAGCGGTGAGTTAGGGTACGGGGCTGATGGCTTTGAAATTTCTATTTGGGCGCCCGCTCAATAAATTCCGGGAATAACCCTGGCGGTAGTGTGCGAGTAGGCTTCATACTCGGAACCGAAAACAGATTTCAAGTGAAGCTCCTCAGCACCGATCTGGCGCAATAAGATCACCGACCACACGACCGCCAGCAGCCAGCCGAAGATACTTGCCAGGGTCAACGCAAGAGCCACCTTCGCGATTATGGTGGCGGAATACCGGGGATGGCGTACATATCTGTAAGGACCGCGGGTCATGGGAGGCATCTCAGGCTCTCGTCCATTGAAAAATCTTGCCAAGTAGACATCCGTCCAGACTTGCCAAATGGATGTAGCCAGATAAAGCATGAGCCCAATGCTCTGAAGCCCAGGCCGCTGGAGATCGGGAACCAATCGCCAATGTCCATAGTCCAGAAAGATGGTCAAATCCAACATCATGAGTATGCTGATCCACTTCGGCCCTTTTGGATCTGAATCCAGACCCCACCATTTCCGCATAACGGATTTCGAACGAAATACACTTCGACTTGACCAGACGGAGTGGAATACCTTCAGGAGCTTTATACTCAGATAGCCTCCGGCAAAGAGGTCGACCCTCGCCCAGGGATGCGGGGAACGCCACTGAATAAGGCAGAGCAGGGCCAGAACCAGATATCCCAGCGTAGTTGCAGCCGCAGCGGGATCTTCGCCATAGGACAAGCGATACGATGGCAGATTTCCCAATCCGGCGAAAACCGCAGCACGCTGAGACTTGAAGCGATCGCCTTCCCTAAAGAGCAGACTTGCTGCCAGGTAATGCGAAAGCTCGGGTTTGGTCATGGGCGTTAGGCGCGGCTGTGCCGAAACGGCCCTCTCGAGAAAAATGGAGCACAGCGGTACTACGCTATGCGCTTGCGGAGCCTGCAGCTTGCTCTTGTCGAAAAAACAGAAGCTGACCCCACCGTATAACAATTCTCGGACCTGACTCCGAAGTCCGGGGAAGAATTGCAAAGTTTCCGGACGAAACACAACAGGCAGCGGGTCACCCCATGCCTGAACGCGTGAGGCGGCACACTCCAAGAAGACCGCTTGATCGGCAAGGAGTTCCATCCCACGCGTCGCGCAGATGTAACTGGCAGTGGTTTTACCACTGTTCGGCTCTCCCAGGAGTAAAACGCCTGTCCCTTCGAAGCCAACACAGGCCGCGGAAAGGCTGGTGAACCCCATGGTTGCAGCGCTCATGCATAACAAGGTACTCAGCGGATGCCGGGGCATTAATCTAGGTTGCTGGGCTTTGGCAAACTCTTCATCCACAATCGCAATTCCAAGCCGCATTTCCGCATCCACCGCCAGAAAATTCCGCTGCCCGATATTCACGAAGCTGAGGTCGGCATCGGAAAATCCACAAGTGGGCGCCCCCGGCCTCACGAGACCATCGGCTTCGCTCACAATTCGCCATGTAAGCTCTGGCTCGCCCTGCGACACTCGCGGGTAGGAAGCGAAAAACTGAAGTGCGAGATCGAGAATCTTAGGGTTATTGGTTTCCAGCCGCACAGTTCTACCCAGTACCTGCAAGGTAATTGCATGCGGCGTTGGCACAAGACGTCGTAGCGGATCTAAATGCCGGCCGCCGTACTGCATTGGCTCTGTGACGCACGGCTCATCGCGTCTTTCTGGGTATTTCGCTAGCGGCATTGGGAGGCTCCGCTGGGAACTCGTTCGAGATGAGCCAAGAGCTGTGAGCCGATAACTCCGGGATCACCGCCGTACTGCAGGCGCCAGCAAGGGAGTGCAATCAACCGGTGAATCACTTTCCGCTGCTCTACAATCAGTTCGGGAAGATCGACCCTAAGCTCTTTATCGATGCGTTCCGCAGCCTACGGTGAAGGCATCCGGCTCACGCAGAATTTAG
>JBEKGG010000397.1:0-3178 GCA_050012915.1 Terriglobales bacterium
TCAAGGACGCAGTATAGCAACCGTTAGCCCAAGTGAATGCTATTCTCGGGATGGGTGCCACCGATGAACGGGCGAAGAGCAGCGTGTTTGCTGGGATGCGGCCTCGTTTTTCTGGGCGCTCTTTACGCCTTCCAGAAGCCTTTCCGCCAGTTGCCGGGTGTGGAATATTTCAGCTTTGAGCTAACCCCCGATTGGCAAGTGCCCGGTGAGTGGGCCTTTGCGCGTCTCATGTTTCCGCCCGGACCGAACGACGGTTATGCGGGCCGCTTCGACGGCGATTTCCGCCAGGGTCTGTCGCTCTGGACCCAGGATTATCCCCGCGCCGACCGCCATTTTTCGCAGGCCGTCCGGCGCTTGACGCGCATTCAAGTGCGCTCCGTCGAGCAGCCCGTGATGATGGAGGACGGCAACGAAGCGTTCAACTGGCCCTGGATCTACGCAGTCCAAGTGGGCGAATGGGGATTCACCGAACAGGAAGCCAAGGTGATGCGCGAGTATCTGCTGCGCGGCGGCTTCTTCATGGCCGACGATTTTCACGGCGATTACGAATGGGAGATGTTCTTGAAGCGCATCCGCTTCGTGTTTCCAGACCGTCCCATCGTCGAAATTCCGGATGACGATCCGATTTTTCACACCGTGTTCGATCTGGACGATCGCTTTCAGCTTCCCGGCGCGGCGCATCTCTACGAAGGTTGCAAGAATTGTCGCGAGGGCGGGCGCGGCGCGCACTGGCGCGGCATCTATGACGACAAGGGCCGGATTATGGTGGCGATTTCGTATAACTCCGACGTCGGCGACGCATGGGAGTTCGCCGATGATCCGCAGTATCCGGAGAAATTTTCAGGCTTGGCCATTCGCGTTGGCGTGGATTATGTGATCTACGCCATGACTCACTAATGGTCATATTTAATGAACGACGACGCATTAACTCTTCGCTAAGGAGTCTTGCCTGGCGCGCATCGAGGCCTGCGCCTCCCGCTGGATGTCGCCCATCTTCGAGCCCGAGGCGACCAGCGCGACGAATCCTACAATCAACAGAGGCAGCGTAACGACGGCGAAGAGAATGGCGGCGAAGCGCCGCGCGGTGGCTCCGGGAACACCGAACAGCGTAAGGACCAGCGTCGATACCACCTGAAACAACCCGATGTTACCAGGCGCCTGTGGCAGCACGGTGCCCAGCCGCAGCAGGACCATGAGCGCGCCCGCTTGCGCCCATGAGACTCCATCGAAGCCATACGCTTGCATAATCGCGTAGATGGGAACGATCTGGATGAGCAGATGCGACCGCCAGCAGCGCAGCGCAAACGAAGAGCAGGATCGCAAGAAAAATGCTGCCGGTGGTGATGATCCCGATGGCGCGATGGTGCCCGCTGCTCAAGGGGAAATGCCGGATATAGCGCAGCGAAAGAAGCAAGCCGATGATCAGCAGCATTCCGTCGAAAATGCGCTCGATCAGCGCCGAAGCCATGGTCACCGAGATGGGAATCTTGGTCCAGCGGGCCATCAGGAAGCAGCGGATCAGCTCGCCCGCGTGTAAGGGGAGCACTTCGTTGGCAAACAACCCGACGTAAATAGCGCCCACCGAAGCCCAGGGCGATACCGGTGCAACCGGAAGCAGCAGCAGGCCCCAGCGCCAGGCCTGCACGACATAGATCAGGACGTCGGCGACGGCGGCTATGGAGACCCATCGCCAGTCGAGCTCGCGAACGTCTTCCCACAGCTCCGTCCAGCTGATGCCCTGCAACGCCCACGCCAGGCAAGCTATCGACACCACCAGCGTGATGGCAGTGAAGATATGAGAAGTGCGGTTGGACCGGGGCGGGGAAGGGGACATGACACCCATGAACCATAATACTCGCGAGAGCTATCTGAGATAGAACAGGCTGAGGCGCGGCAAGGAAGCCGACTCCAGCAATTGCCGCTCCAGATATTGCTTTTCGAGCATGCCAAGCTGCGGCGCGGTCATTTTTCCGCGATAGGCACGCAGCTGGAGGTCGAGCTCGCGGCGGGCGCGAAGCAAATATTCTTCCGTTTGGCGTGAACGCGCCAGCGCGATCATTTTATCTTCGAGAGCGGTAAGGCGTTGTTCCAGATCCTCCAGATCGTGAAACAGCACGGCGGCTTCGGACGCCAGACGATCCACCGCCGCGGCAATATCGTCGAAGCCAGGTTGCTTCCGAATTTCGGTGGCGTTCTCGCGGAGAAACCTTTCCAGATCCTCGAATGCGAACGGCGCAGCGGAAGCTTTATGGCCGCGCGCCGGCGCCACTCCGGCCATGGCCTGAGCCTCAATCAGAACGGCTTGCGCGCAATATGCCACGGAGTTCACATTCTGGCCGCGTTTCTTCTTGGTCCGCCATTTTTCAAAAGCTGCGTCGATGCCGCGCAGAGCTGCTTCCAACGGCACGCCGGAGTTTTTCCACGTTTCCACCAGCGCCCAATCGAGCGGCGACATCAGAAACAACCCCGTCCCACGCGCTTTCTGAAAACGCTCCTCCACTTCCGTGAAATAGTTGAAGTAGTTGGAAGGCCAGGCTGTTTCTTCCGGTGTCACTTCTTACGATTTCTGCGCCATATGATTTCCAAACCTTCGAGCGTCAGATCTTCGTTGATTTCTTGCACCGAGCGCGCGGCGCGTGCGATCAACTGCGCCTGTCCGCCGGTGGCGATCACCTTAGTCTGGTTGCCCAGCTCGGCCACCACGCGTCCCACGATGCCGTCGATCAACCCGGCGAATCCGTAGTACAGGCCGGATTGGATGCTGCTCACGGTGGTTTTGCCAATCAGGTGTTGAGGCTCGCGCAGATCCACCATGGGCAGCCGCGCCGTCTTGGCGAAGAGGCCGCTGATGGACATACCGATACCGGGACAGATCATGCCGCCCAAGTACTCCGCGTTCGCGGAAACAATATCGAAGTTAATTGTTGTTCCCAAATCCACCACCACCGAAGGCCCGCCATAGCGATGAAATGCCGCCACCCCGTTGACCACGCGATCCGCGCCCACCTCGCGCGGATTGTCATAAAGCACTTTCAGGCCGATGTCCGTGTCGGGCGTAACGAAAAGAGGCGTGGTGTGAAAATAACGCTGAGCCATGGCATTGAGCGGGGAGTCGAGTGTGGGCACGACGCTCGCGATGATGATGCCATCCACGCGCTCCAGGTCGAGCGAAGCCAGG
>JBEKGG010000398.1:0-2795 GCA_050012915.1 Terriglobales bacterium
GCAGACTCTGACGGAGATCGGTGTGGAGAAAAACACGACCGTGATTTTCCCCGTTCCGGTGGATTTTTTCTCGGGACTGCAGAAGCTGATGGGCAAGGCCGAGACTAGCGCGCCGCCGGGAAAAACGGCCTAGCCGCGCACGGTCGAGGATTGGGATCAGAGATCGCAACAAAAGGAAGGCGGGCGTGAAAGCTCCTAGAGTTCATGGAGTTGCACTTCATGGAGTTGCACCGTGACTTCGTCTATGGCTTCGTCTGAAGACACTGAAATCACACTCGGGACCGGGAAGCTTCTGGTCCTGTTCTTCGTGCTGGTTGCGATCTGCGCCGGAAGTTTTTCTCTGGGGTACAAGCTCGGCAGCAAGTCGGAACCCGCCGTCTCTTCCGCGGTGTCGCTAACCACAACTCCTGGCGTTATGAAGCCGGCCAGCAGTACGATGTCGGCGCCGGCCAGTGCTTCAAAACCAGTCGAGCAGAAGAGCGCCACGCCCGACCCGGGTGCGGCAGCAGCCGACGCGAAGACGGTTACGCCGGGAGACTCCAGCAATTCCTCGAATGGCGGTGCCGCGGGTAATTCAGGAGCCAATGCGTCGGCGGCCAATCCGTCTTCGGCGAATCCATCGTCGGTGAGCCCTACGAGCAGCACACCCGATCCCTCCACCACCCTCCCCGCCAGTTCGTACTTTGTGCAGGTCGCCGCGGTCAGCAAGCAGGACGATGCTGACGCTCTCGTCGACGCGCTGAAGAAGAAGAATTACCCCGCCTTCGTGGCGGCAAATGCCGCGACCGACAAGCTCTTTCGCATCCAGGTGGGACCCTTCCCCGACATCCAGGAGGCCGAGGCTATGCGCACACGACTGATTGGCGACGGCTACAACCCGATCGTCAAGAAGTAGGTCGCGCTGTCTCGATGGCGAAGGACGAGCAAACACCGATGGAGCGGTTACGGAATCGTTGCTTATCATTACGGGTACGATGGGGGCGGGCAAGACAACCGTCCTGGGCGAAGCGTCGGACCTCCTTGCACTGCGCCACATAGCCCACGCGGCGATCGACCTGGACGCGCTCGGGCTTGCGCATCTTCCGTCCACAGCAAGCAACGATGGCGTGATGTACCGCAATCTTCAATCGATCTGCAAGAACTACGCTTCCGTCGGCGTGACGCGGCTCATGGTGGCGCGTGCGATCGAGGACCGCGCCGAACTGGAACTTTGTCGCAGCGCTGTTTCAGCCTCAAATGCCGTTTCAGCCTCAAACACGGTCGTGTGCCGTCTCGCGGCTAGCATGGAGACGATGCAGCAGCGAGTCAAGATGCGCGAATCCGGCGTGTCGCAGCGGGAATACGTGGCCCGGGTCGCGAACCTGAATCGCACGCTGGACCATGCGCAACTTGAGGATTTCATCGTCACGAGCGAGGGTCGCTCCGTGACTGAGGTTGCACAGGAGATGCTTGTCAAAGCTGAATGGATTTCACAGTGAAGCTTGTCACTGACAGGCTTATATTGACAATCATCAATTTTAAGGCTATTCGTATTTCATCCTATGACTGCCTCTGAACCATCCCTCGACCGAGTACTGCACGCCATTGCCGACCCGACTCGCCGCCGAATTCTGCAAACGCTCAAAGAGCGCGGCGCATGCACTGGGGTGAAGGCATCCAGCCGGAAGGGATCGAGCCAGAAAGCTTCACACCGCACTGGCAGCGCAAGAAGCCAAGCCGGACACGACTCGCCCGCAAAAGGCGTAAGTCTTTGCGCTGGCGATATCGAAACCTGCGTTCACCTTTCGCAACCCACCATCTCTCACCACATGGCGATTCTTACGAAAGCCGGTCTGGTCGAGGCGGTGAAACACGGCCAATGGCGCTGGTACCAGCGCAACGACCACGCCATACGTCAGATTGTGAAGCTGTTACGCAAGGGGATCTAAGGGCGGCCTTCGAGCTTCCGCTATCGGGCTTCGGCGAATCAATGGCCCTGTGAGTGGATTTGCTTTGGCGCGTCGCAGCTAGCTCGCCGACGCGGCAGACGCATGTGATTTCTGCAGCAAGAGGCGCGCCTGCGCGATCAGATCCGCAACTTCGAATGGTTTTACCAGGTGAGTAATGTTATTGTCTTGCAGAAAACTTCGCGCGTCGCCCAGGTCCACGCTGTTTGAGTAGGTAAACAGGACATGGGTTTCCATCCCCGGGCAACTTTCTTTTAGCCACGTGTAGGCTTCTTTCGCGCTCCAGTCGCCCGGCATTTTGCCGTTCATGATGACGGCATCGAACGGCTCCGAAAGCAGGCGCGTCTTCACGTCCTCGCTCTTCTTCGCAGTCACCACGGTAGCGCCCGCTCCTGCCAGCACATCGCGTTCAAATTCGAGCACGGACTCTTCTTCCTCCACCAGCAGAACTCGGCCTCCAATGGCGCCTTCGCGCTTGCGCGGAGCGGCAGCCACAGGGTCAGGATTCGTCTGGGCGTGCGCGGCCACCGGCAGTCTCACCTCCATTACCGCCCCGCCTTCGGGGCCATTGTGAGCCGTGATGTCGCCGCCGTGTTCCTTCACAATGCCGTAGCAGATGCTGAGCCCAAGCCCGGTTCCCTTGCCTACGCTCTTGGTGGTGTAGAACGGATCGAAGATACGCTTCGGATCTTTGAGGCCAGGTCCGTCGTCAGTAAACTGCGTCACTACGCTTCCGTTTTCGGCGAAGATGCGGATTTTCAGCTTGCCTTGCTTGCCGGTTTCCAGAATCGCGTCCACCGCATTGTTGATGATGTTCAGATAGACCTGTTCGATCTGATGAGGATCGGC
>JBEKGG010000399.1:0-2961 GCA_050012915.1 Terriglobales bacterium
TGGATGGCGTACTGGTCGAACACGGCATCCTGCACC
Organism: Terriglobales bacterium; assembly: GCA_050012915.1. Taxonomy (GTDB): domain Bacteria; phylum Acidobacteriota; class Terriglobia; order Terriglobales; family Acidobacteriaceae; genus JABDBE01. Next base: position 37 of record JBEKGG010000399.1, read on the forward strand.
TTGAGCTTGAGCTGGTTTCCGAGGAAAGTGTTGCGGCCGCTGGCGTCGACGACCATCTTCGCGCTCACGGCCATCTCTTTTCCGTTGCGCCCCATGGTGAAGCGCACCAGCGGCTCCCGGGGCCCAAAATCGACTGCGCTGACCTTTACGCCCTCATATACCTCCGCGCCTAATTTGTTGGCGTGCTGCAACAGCATCAGGTCGAACTTGCCGCGGTCCACATGGTAGGTGTAATTCCGGTCGACGCCTGCTTGCTCGCGCTCGTCAAATCTAATATCGGCGCGAATGTCGGCGTGGCAATCCGGAGCCAGACCCTCCCATCCCAACTGGTAGGGAACCTTTTGCTTATCGTCCGCAGTCCAGACTGCGCCAAACTTGTGGGGAAACTTTGCCTCTTCCATCTGAGGAAGAAAATCTAGTTCTTTGAACACGCGCGTCGAAGAAGGGACCAACGACTCGCCGACATGCGGCCGGGGAAACAGCTCGCGCTCGAACACAACGCAACTTACGCCAGCCTTGGCCAGATAAGCGCCCATGGAGGCTCCGGCCGGCCCTCCGCCAATAATCGCGACATCGAAATCCGGCTTGGTAAGAACCACCGCTTCGTCCTCGTTCTTCGAATGATTTTATGCCATTAGGCGGGGAATCCCATACGGTGCAGCGTGACCAATGTCGGCACGCCTATCGAAACTGCTTTGCAGCCCGACACGTCAGTAGACCAGGGGCTTCGACGAGGATGGTGAGCGCGGTAGGAATCGAACCTACAACCTACTGATTAAGAGTCAGTTGCTCTGCCAATTGAGCTACGCGCCCACGGTGGGGATGTGCAGGAAGGACGAAACAAAAATTATAACATCCGCGCGCAGTGGCAGCTACCGCATCGGCGCGAAGGTCGCGTCTTAAATTCTTCAACCCCAGACGACGCGAAGGACACAGGGTAAAGCCAGAATCTTAGAGCGCACGGAGAACGTCCGCAGCGACGCCGCATTCGAGGTGCTGCCGCCGCTTTCGTTCGGCGCAGCAGGCACTACGGCTGTTGCTGCGCTTCCGCGGGAAGGCCGCGTGAACCTTCGCTCGCCACCGGACGCCGCGGCGGTAACGGCGCGGTTCCTATCGCCGGACGCCGTTCGACTGTTCCGATCACGGGCGCCTCTTCCATGCCGTCGCCGGAATACGCCATCGATTCAAAGGGCTGCTCCGAACACAGCTGGTCCACCATGCGCTGTTGACGTCCGCTCAGCACCGCGTGCGGAAGAATTGGAAAATTGCGAAACATCCACAGCAATTGCATGCGCTGCAAAAATGATGGCATCACATACCGAGGGCCGATGGGAGTCTGCACTCGCACCACACCGCCGGCCAATTTTTCGATCCACATACTTGGGCCCGCCTGTTCCTGAGATTGGCCAGAGAGCAATTCTAGGGCCGCCATTATTGCACCGAAGGCGATGCAATGGGAAGTTTTTTTTCACAGGTCGACCCCGCGCCTGGTGTGACCCCCAATGCGACGCCTGAACATTTCGGTCCGAGGTCAGCTTAACGTTGGGAACTTAGATGCAGAAGTCAGAATCTCGACTGCTCCAGAATCGGGCGCCAGGGGCGCCGATCAAATCGCGGCTTCGGGCAGGATGTCCATGCGCTTTATTGTCGCCGCTACGCCGAACTCGCTGCCCACCTGTTCGGCGCGCACAATCGTGGCCTGGCAGCATACCCAGCATTTCTGGCCATCCGTAAGTTCGGGTGGAAGAATCAGCACCAGCTCGACCTCGGCGCCGGTTTCCATTTTAGATTTGGAATAGAGGAAGACGCCGTTGCTGCTTACGTCGCGGGTTTGAACCGAATGCTCCACTCCGTGCGCCGTTCGCACGCGCGCAGGAACGCTGGTGGGTATTCTTTTCCGGGAGCGGCGCTCAGCTTGGGCTGTCATAACAACTCGCAGGTGCCCACCAAATCTACACTAAACCCGCGAGTTTGCTGAGAGTTTCTGGGCCTGGCCCGCTCGATGAAGCGGTTTAGAGGACCACGCTAAATAATCGGCCGGCTCGATCGCATCGCCGGAACGACCAGGGCCTGCTCCATCGTCGGCAAATTTGTGCCGCGCAGCTTCCCTTCAATCTCATGCAGCTTGTCGGTCGCGCCGGTTTCGTAGTAAGCCTGCACCAGCAGCTCCATGGTGAAGGGATTGTCCTGATCCTCTTCGAGGCGCGCGATTGCGTCTTCGAATTTCTTCTGATCCATCAGCAGGGTCCCGGCCGCGCCGTTATAGGAGCACAGGATTACCCGGTTGCGGCTGCCGGTGGCCATGGCTTCCAGTTGTTGCAGAGACTTGTCGGCCAGAGCCTGATCGCCCGCGCGCGCCGCCCGTACCACCCGGTTGCGCAGGATGTGGGAAAGTTCTTCGTCCTTGTCCGACATCACAATGTCGCGATGGCTGAGCGCTTCCTGAGCCTGCTTCAGATACTTCAGAGCGACGTTATCGTCGGCCTGGTACTCCGCCATGTGCCGGAACGCCTGGGCCTCCTGCAAGTCCTGATCCTTAGCGTGGGCAGTCGCCGCGATCTCCGCAAACTCCGCAAAGGCCTTGTCGGCTTCGCTGAACTTGCCATCGCGCACCCAGGTCATCGCACTTTGCATGCTGTAACTCAGACGATCGGCCTCATTATGCGCGTAGCGGACGGCGCGTTCGTATTCAATCCGCGCCTGTTCCTGGTTGCCCATTAAAGCGTAGGTATCTCCCAGCCCGAGCTGCGAAGTCACGAAGTCCGGATCGAGCTTCAAGGCCGCGCGATAATGCAACAGAGACTGCTCGAAGCGCCCGGCCATGCGGAGCAGTTCGCCATAAGAATCCTGCGGATTCGGTTCCTTGGGCAGCAGCGCCACGTAACGATCCATGTCGACAAACGCCTTATCAAACTGCCGGTTTCG
>JBEKGG010000400.1:0-2747 GCA_050012915.1 Terriglobales bacterium
TCGCGCTGCTGCGCGACGGTAAAATGCAATTCATGATGGAGCGCCACCAGATCGAATCGCGCGACGCACGGGCTATCGCTGAAGATCTGACCCGCGCGTTCCAGCAGTTCTGCGCCCCGGCGAATACCGCAAAAACCTCCGCGTAGTTGTTCGTTATGCTGGGCGCGAGAGCATCGCGCCCAGCGAGTCGTATGCGATGTGCCTCACGGTTTTTCGCCCAGGCGTCCTGAGACGCATAGCTTGACTCGACACATCCGCGGCAATTCGTTACAATTTTGCGCATGAGAATATCCGCCCGCAATCACTTGATCGGCAAAATCACCGAACTTCAGGTTGGAGACATCATGGCCCACGTAGTAATTGAGGTGGGCACCCACATGGTCGAAAGCGTCATCACCCGCCGCAGCGTCGAAGAAATGGACCTCAAGGTCGGCGACACCGTCGCCGCCGTCATCAAGTCCACCGAAGTCATGCTGCAAAAAGCCTAGATTCATCGGCTCGTACCACTTCCGCCCCAATCCCATTCGCTCGCGAAAAGTCAGATCTCAAATCCTCGCCACGTGTTCCTGCAACATCTTTCCGGCAATTTTGCGGCCGACCGCTGGTGCGATCATGCGCACTTCGTCCATAACTTCGTCGAACTGATCCGGGTAGAGGCTCTGCGCCCCGTCGCTCAGCGCGCGTTCCGGATTTTCGTGCACCTCGATCAGCAAGCCATCCGCGCCGGCGGCCACCGCCGCGCGGGCCATCGCTGCGACTTTATCGCGGCGTCCCGTGCCGTGCGACGGGTCGGCCATCACTGGCAGATGCGAAAGCTGCTTGATCACCGGGATGGCGGCGATATCCATCGTGTTGCGCATATAAGTGTCGAAGGTGCGGATGCCGCGCTCGCAGAGAATCACGTTGTAGTTGCCGCCGGACATGATGTATTCCGCGCTGAGCAAAAGTTCCTCAATCGTCGCGGACATTCCGCGTTTCAGCAAAATGGGCTTTTGAATTTCGCCCAGCGCCCGCAGCAGGTAGTAATTCTGCATGTTGCGCGCGCCCACTTGCAGCACATCCACGTAGCGCACCATCAGCTCAATCTGCGACGGGTCCATCACTTCGCTCACCACCAGCAGTCCATGGTTATCAGCTGCGGCGCGCATCATTTTCAATCCCGCTTCGCCGAGCCCCTGAAACGAGTACGGTGACGAGCGCGGCTTAAACGCGCCTCCACGGAGTAGTTTCGCGCCGGCCGCCGCTACGCGCCCGGCCACTTCCTCGATCTGCGGCGCGGATTCCACCGCGCAGGGTCCGGCACCGACAACCATTTGCGTGCCGCCGATGGTCACGCCCTTGCCCAGCTCGATGATCGAGCCTTCGGGACGCATGGTGCGCGAAGCCAGCTTGAATGGATTCGCAATGGGAATAATTTCATCCACGCCCGGCGTGGCTCGCAGCGCTTCCACTTCGCTGCGCCGCGCGCTGTCGCTTTTGCCCACAACTCCAATCACGGTGCGCTCCTCCCCTTCGCTGAGATGCGGCTGAAAGCCGCACTCTCGAATGCGTTCCACCACATGTTGGATTTGCTCTTTCGTTGCGTTTGTAGCCATTTTGATAAGCATTAGGCGCCCCCCGCCGTATGAGTTTCTTTTTTCACCGCGTTATTTGCCGCCGTTTCCGCTGATTTGTAAGAACCCAGAATGCGCAAGTCGACCGCGAAATCTTTCAGCTGCTCCAGGGCCGCGATGGTTGCCGCGCCGCCGGCCGCACCCTGCAGGTCGAGATAAAAACGGTACTCCCACGGCTTCCCCCGCATCGGCCGGCTCTCGATCTTCATCAGATTCAGGTTGCGTCGCGCAAACGGCGCGAGCGCTTGTTGCAAAGCTCCGGCTGCGTGTGGAAGTTGAAAGACCATCGAAATCTTGTCAGCGTCGGAGGGTATTTCGTTGGACGCCGACAGCAAAAAGAAACGGGTGTAATTCTCGCGATCGTCTTCCAGGTGGTCCTGCAGGATCGCCGCGCCATATAATTCCGCGGCATGCGCGCTGGCGATCGCCGCGCGACGCGGGTCCCCTGCGCGCATGATTTCGCGCACGCTCCCCGCGGTGTCTTCAGTGGCGATTCGTTTCAATCGCGGATTAGCGATAAAAAATTGCTCGCACTGCGCGAGACCCACCGGATGCGACTCTACCGACGTGAGCCCAGCGAAATTTGCGGATGGCAGAGCAATCAGATTGTGCACAATCGGAATCACCACTTCCCCGATGATGTGCAGACCGCTTTCCACCAGCAGATCGAACGAACGGTGCACCGATCCAGCCAGGCTGTTCTCCATCGGCGCCAACACATAATCCGCGGAGCCGTCCTGAATGGCGGAAAAAGTCGCGTCGAACGATCCGCGCGGCACCAGAACGATTTCGGGCCCCAGCAGTTTCAGCGCAGCTTCTTCGCTGAACGCTCCTCGTTCGCCTTGAAACGCAATGCGCGCCCCCGGTTTCACTCTCATGCCGGCACCGCCTTGCGCGGCTTCGGCTGCGCGCTCTTCCGCGCGACGGCTGTCGCGGCAATCTCCGCGCTGCCCAATCCGTGCTGGACCTGAATGCGGATCGATTCGTCAAGAATCCGCTGGTAAATCGTCTCCACCGCGGCCGTATCGAGCGGGCCGGGATTGAGCTGCGTCATGCGCTCAAGGATTTCGCGCTCGCGCGCCGGGACGCGCAGCGCCTGGCCGCTCTCGCCCTTCAGCCGCCCCACCTCCAGCG
>JBEKGG010000401.1:0-5389 GCA_050012915.1 Terriglobales bacterium
ACCATCATCTGCGTGGCGATCGAGGCATGGTCCGTCCCCGGCAGCCACAGCGTGATGAACCCGCGCATGCGATGCCAGCGCACGATAATGTCCATCTGCGTCTGGTTGAGCATGTGCCCCATATGCAACCGCCCGGTCACGTTGGGCGGCGGCAACAGCAGCGTGAACACGGGACGCGTCTCTCCCGGCGGGGGAGTCGGCACGGAAAACAGTTTCTCCTTGATCCAATAGTCCGCCCAGCGCGTCTCAATCGCGCCCGGCTCGTAAGATTTTGGCAATTCGTGGGGCATGGGGAATCTGAAAGTTCAGCAATTACCAGTTAGCACTTAGCAATTGCCTTAGCCCGTCCAGCAAAGCAGTCAGGAGCGACCGCTGCCCGCGATGGCTAAACGCCAATTGCTAAGTGCTAAGTTCTGATCTTACAGGCGCAAGAAAAGAAGGGTCAAACAGACCCCCGATCCAGATTGGAAACCCCCGCAACGTGTTCGACGCGTGCTCTTGATCGCAACAACCCAAGCTGCAACAGTTCCTCACGCAGCGAAGCTGGATCGCCAAATTGAATCGCATGCATGCCAACGCTGCGGGCCGCCTCCACGTTGTGCTTTAGGTCATCAACGTAGATTATTTGCTCCGGGATCAGAGCAAATCTTTCACAAAAGAATTGAAAGATTCGTGGATCGGGTTTGACCAGGCGCACCTCGCCAGAAAGGAAGATTGCACGGAACCAGCGCAGGAACTCGAACCTTCCCCGTGCAAAAGGGAAGGTTTCCGCTGACCAGTTGCTCAGGGCGTAGATGGGAACTTCCTGCTCCCGCAGCTCAGCCAGAATATCGACCGTACCCGCGATCGGTCCTGCCATCATTTCATCGAAACGCTGGAACCACGCGTCGATCATTTCGGCGTTGCCGGGATGCTCGAGTTTCAGCGCTGCGCAGGCTTCCGCAAAGGTTCGCCCGGCATCCTGCTGCAGATTCCATTCTGTCGTGCAGATATTCGCCAGAAAATGTTCCATGTCGGCTTCATGTTGAAACAATTTGCGATAAAGATAGCGCGGGTTCCAATCGATTAGTACTCCGCCAAGATCGAACACCGCTACAGAACGTGGAGCTGTCATGTAATGATTTTAGCGAATGAGACTGTCCGCGAGCGGCCGACGGAGGCATCCGCGTGGTTTTTCCGTTGTCGGGGCGCCCTGAGGCAGTCCAATATGTGCGAAGCCGTCAATTTGATTTTCGGTTACTGTCTGACGCCGCGTGAAATGCGAGGGATAGGACGATTGGTTGGCGTGCTCCTGAACTACACCATCCCGTCAAACAGCATGAGGGCCGGGAGCACCGAGAAGCGTGGAGTGAACTCCAACGGGGCACAAGATTATGAAATCTCGCGCCCCGTTGACATTTGCTGATAGCTATAGCTAATAGCGGAAAGCTGTTCCTTACTTCTTCTTCAGCTTCTTCGAAATTTCTTCCGCGATCTTGGGCCGCAGGTCGGCCAGCACTTTGTCGACAATGTTGGCAATGGCCTCGGGGTCGTCGGCCGAAGCCTCGGGCGCTTCCTCTACGCTCGGGGTCTTCTCGGCGCCGGCAGCGGCCGCCATGGCAGCTCGGTCCGGAGGCAACTCAGGATACTCTTCGTCATCCTCGTCCTGTTGACTCGCCTTCGCCGAGCCTGCAGGCTTGGACTTATCGCCCGACTCGCGAATCTGCCGCCAGCTTGCCCACGCGGCCGCGGTGGTCGCGGCTATGTCGCTTTCTCTTTTTTCCGCCATTTCCCCTCCTGCAATTTTTCCTTTAGCCTGCACCGGAGCCTCGGACACCGCGGCAACCGATCCCTGCATCGCCGCCGTGGAGGCTGCTTCTGCCGCGGCTTGTGCGGCTGCGGCTTCAGCCTGTTCCCTGGCCGCTCGCTCCCGGGCTTCCACTTCCTTAGCTTCCCGTTCCTTAGCTTCCTGTTCCCTGGCCGCCTGTTCTCTGGCCTCCAGTTCCCGGGCTTCGCGTTCCCTGGCTTCTATTTCTCTCGCTTCCCGTTCCTTGGCTTCCTGCTCCCTGGCCGCTTGTTCTCTAGCCTCAAGCTCCCGGGCTTCGCGTTCCCTGGCTTCCATTTCTCTCGCTTCCCGTTCCTTGGCTTCCTGCTCCCTGGCTGCTTGTTCTCTAGCCTCAAGCTCCCGGGCTTCCCGCTCTCTGGCTTCTATTTCTCTCGCTTCCCGTTCCTTCGCTTCCTGCTCCCTGGCTTCCCGCTCTCTGGCTTCTATTTCTTTCGCTTCCCGTTCCTTGGCTTCCTGCTCCCTGGCCTCTAACTCCCGGGCTTCGCGTTCCCGGGCCTCCAGTTCCTTCGCTTCCTGCTCCCGCTTCGCCTCTAAGTCCCTGACTGCCGCCGCCACGATCTCAGTGTGCGTTTCCGCAGCATTGGGCACAGGCTTTGGGGATGATTCCTCCGCCTGCGTAACCCCTGGAACGCTGTTGACGTTCCCCTCGACGACCGCCTCCAGTTTCGCCAGCGCGGAGTCGACCGCCTCGGCCGACGCGTGGGCCACATCGCGCAGCGTCCGAGCAATCTCTTCCTCGTCAGGCGCCGGACTCGCAGGCGCCTCTACCATCGCCGCAGAAATCGAATTCTCCACCGGCGGAGTCGCTGGCGGCGAAGCCACAAAGCCGGGCTGATTGGCTTCCGCCGCGGCAAACGCCGCGTACGCCTTTTGCATCTCCAGTTCGAGCGACACCGCAGCTTCCTCGGTCGCGATCGCAACCGGCACAGCCGTCCAGCGATGTGTCGTCGATCCTGCGGCAATGTAACCCGCACCCGCCGCCGCGGCCATCGTAACCGGCACAGCCGTTTCGTCCGAGTGCTTCTCCTCAGCGTTTTTCTTCTCAGTTTCGGGCTGCGTTCGTCCACTCCCGTTTCCCGAACCAGCAGCCGCCGGAGCGCTCGCGTCGTCGCTCTGCAGCGCGGGCACGGCGATCACATCAAAGTCGCGCACACTCGCGGCGGGTTTGGATTCTTTCGCGGAGACATTCACCGGAGCGGCAGCAGCCTCGTCAACTACTTGCTGCGCGAACGTAGCGCCCGCTGCAACCTCGCCAACTTCCGGCTGAGCGGCCTGCGGCACGGCTGGCGCCTCGGGCTGGCTCTCGGTCTTTGTCTCAGTCTTGGGTTCGGCCGTGGCTTCGGCCGGGATCTCGGTCTTCGCTTCGGAGACCTTCGCTTCAGCTTCCTCTTCCACCCGGGGCGCCACTTCAGAACTTTGCGGAGGCGCCGCAACCGGCTCCTTGCCGTCGACTGCCGCCTGAACCTGCGCCGCAGCCGCCGCCAATGCAGCCAACTCTTCCGGAGTCACATCCTTGGGCAGCCCCGCCGCCGCAGCGAGCGCGGCCACATCCAACCGGCCTTCTTCTCTGGGAGCCATCCCCCGCGGCGCCGGACGCTCCACCACCGTCCGCAAGTCGCGATTGACCGGGTTGTAAATCTCTGACTCGTCCTGATCTTCTTGTTTCTTCTTTTTCTTGGACGGAAACCCGATGCGGCTCCTCCATCCATCATCCGCGGAATCGGCCGCTTCTTTTTCGTCTCCGCGCCCTTCTTCCACCGCCGCAATGGCGCGGGCAAACCTTCCCGGCTTCGCCGATTCCGCCCGCGGCACCACCCGGTCTTCCAGCTTGGAGAGCGCGCTCAGCAACTCGCTGGCTTCAAACGGCTTGACAATGTAACCCTCCGCCCGCACCCGCCTGGCTTCCTCGGGCTTGAACGGCTCCAGCTTTCCCACCGTCAGCAGCACCGGAATCCGCGCCGTCTCTTTCACTTCCTTCAGCCGCTGGCACACTTCCAGCCCGCTGTAGCCCGGCATGTACACATCCAGGACAATCAGGTCCGGTTTCGTCTCGGCTATCTTTTTGAGCGCCGCAGAACCGTTGTTGACGGTTATTACCTCGTAGCCCGCATCCGCGAGGATTTTTCGCCCCATGTTCTGGGCGGTCACGCTGTCATCGGCAAGCAGTATCTTACGGGCCAAAGGTTTCCTCTTCTAGTGAGGGGAGATACCGCGAAGGTAACCTGCCCCACAACGTAAGTCAATGAGTAGAAGGGAGGTAACAGGTTACCAGTGGTCAGCACCTACCGCGTGATTGCTTGGAAGGATTGTGTGGGACCGGGCACTCTTGCCCGGTCGCCGGGCGCAGCCCGGCGGGGTTGCAGGGAAGTGGCAGAACGCCAGGCTCGGGTGCTGCCGGCGAAAACCAGCCGAGCTGCGCTCGCCAGACGGGCAAGAGTGCCCGTCCCCACACAAACCCCAGCACGACAAGCTAAGAGCTAAAAGCTTCCCCTAGAACGGAATCAGCTTCTTAATCCCCTTCTTTTTCTTCTTCCTGCTGCTGGAAACGTCCTTATCGCTGGCCGGCGCAGAACTCGAACTGGCACTCGCGTTGGGCGCGCTATCCGCCGATCCCGGCTGGATCTCGTTCACCTGCGGTGGCGGCGGCAAAGGCGCTTCCCCCTGTGCGTCGGGCTTCAGTTCGTTCGGGTCCGGTTTCAGCTCGTTGTCTCCACCAGCCGCGGCGACGGGTTTCAGTTCATTGGGATCGGCCGCCGTAGTCGGCTGGGCAAACGCTGAGGCGCTCGCGGCTGGCGTATCCGAGCGCGGCGCGGCATCGTTGGGCGGCGGTGTGCCCGTGCCTACCACCTCCACGCCGACATTCTTTCCTCCCCGTCCAGTCATCCCCATTCCCGCTCGCATCGTGTCGCTCACTACTTGATTGGCTGCAATCGGCGTCGGATCAACCAGTTGTGGTTCGCCCACCTTGGCCGCCTGGCTCATGTCGGGATGCTTCATGAACACCATCGAGAGTCGCCCATATGCTCCCACATCCCGCCGGCTATCTTCTTCCGCTTTGTTGCGCGCCACATCCGCCTTGGTAGGCCGTGGAATCGGCTGGTTCATCGCCGCCAGCCGCCGCTTCGCGTCATCCACGCGGTCCATGACCGGATAACGCGTAATGATCTGCGCGTATCTCTCGGACGCCTTCTTGGTGTAGTCCGCGATCAGGTTCGCCTTAAAGGTTTCTCCGACGCAGCCCGGCGGCTTCCCCGGACCCGCGCACGTCGGGGCCAGCCTGATGCGCGCGATCTGCGCTTCATAATTCTGCCCCAGGATATACAGCGCCTCATCGGCCCGGCTATAAAGCGGATACTTATCCACCATCGACTGCAGGCGGGCGATCGACGCTGCATACGACATCTTCAAATAATAGAACCGGCCAATATCAAATTCCCGTTCGGCCAGCACTTCCTGCACTTCCAGCAACCGCTGCTTGCCTTCCGCCACCAGCTTGGGATTATCCGGATACTGCATGATCAGGTTCCGGTATTCATCCTCCGCCCGCTTGGCGTGCGTGTAATC
>JBEKGG010000402.1:0-3235 GCA_050012915.1 Terriglobales bacterium
GTGCTAGCTACGGCGATGCGACTGCCCACAACACCAAGAATCAGGACGAACGCGAGAATCGCTACGATATTTGCTGTTTTCACTATTCAACCTCCAACATTCCCGTCGAGGCGGCGCGGTCTCCGTTGAGTGTCGTGATGAAAAGCGTCCGCAGTCCCGCCGCCGAGCTGCTGGAAATTTCCAAATTGAGTTGGATCATGTTCGGAAGAAGTCCTGCAATCGCCGACGCGCTCACGGGGATATCAGTGCCGCCGGACGCACCGGCAGGTCCCCCAAACGAATACGAGAACGTAGGGTCGAGGCCGTCGCCCTGGATGCAGATCGAGTCCGTCGACGTGCCCGAGGCAGGGCGCGTGACTGTGATGGGCGCCGCTCCGATCGTGCAACTGCCGCTGCTGAACGCACCGATAAAGTTCACGTTGATCGGAGAGCTTGACGCCGCCGTCGTCGGCTCCGTCGCGACCAATTGGATCGAATTGATCGTTTGCTGCGCCAAGCTTAGCTGCAATCCCGAAGCGGAACTCGCAAGTGGAACAACGATGAAGGGAACCGGGTTGGAAAGCGCGCCGCTCGGATTCTGGACTTGGACTGTCAACGTACCAGCGGAGACAACGTCAGACGGATTGATCGGAGTAGCGCACGAGTTCGCTGTCGGACACGTTGTGGCGCGCGCGTTGCCGTTGATCAAGATGATTGATGCGGACGCGCCGCTACCCGCGACGAAGTTGTCGCCCTCGAGCTCAAGAGGGAATCCTTCAACAGCTCCGGCGCTGACGCTCGACGGCAAAATCGTCTCGATGGTCGCGCCACTCGTAATCGCTACAGTGGCTGTTAACGTCTGCGGCGGTGTCGAATCTAGCGTCGCGATCACTGAAATCGCATTCGGCGATGGCGCATTGGAGGAAGCAGTGAATACTCCGCCCGAATTTATGCTGCCGCACGCGGCGCCGCTACATCCTGCACCCGGTACCGCCGAAGCCACGGACCACGCGACCGCCACGCTCACACCCGTCCCATCCTGCACGAAAAACTGTTGCGTGCTCGGCGCACCTCCCGTTGCGGCGACGAACGCATACAGCGGGACAATCGTCAGCGTCGAGCCGGCGTTGCCGGAAGAAATTGTGATCGTCGCTGTCGCGCTCTTCGTCGGATCGGCAACGCTCGTGGCCACCACCGATACGGGATTCTGTGCCGGCGCAGACGAAGGCGCGACGTACACCACGCTCCCCGCAAATCCGCCCGCCGGCACCAAACATGGGCTCGTGCCCGCTTCACAAACCTCTCCGACCGCCGAGTTGCCATTCGTGACTCCGTTCACTGTCCATGTGACGTTCACGTTCTGCGAGCCTGCCACTGACGGCGTAAGCATGACGGTTCCGGAGAACGCGACGGTCGCAGTCGCGGGCGCGACGCTCAGGGATATGTCGCTCGTCAGAGTTATGGATGCAGCAACGCTCGTGCCGCCCGATGTCGCGTGGACGGTTTCGGAGGAAGGCGACGGCATGTTGGTGGGTGCCGTGAAAATCGCTGCGTTCGATCCGGCTGCGGCGATTGTCCCGACGACGCTGTTGCCACCCACAATCCCGTTCACGTCCCAGACGATCGAATCGTTCTGCGCCACGCACAGCGATGCAGAGAATGACTGCGTCGCTCCGAGAACGATCGTGGCTGGGGACGGCACGATCGATTCCGTGGCGCCGCATGAAATTGTGATCGACGCGCTCGCGGAAGCTGAAGGCTCGGCGACGCTTGCGACCGTAATTGTGACGGGGTTTTGTGACGGCATCTCCGACGGTGCGGTGTAAACGGCAGTCATCGCGCCGTTCGATGAAATCGTTCCGACCGACGTGTTGCCACCGGCGAAGCCGTTGACGCTCCACGCCAACTGTTGTGAGGCGCCGCCCGATCCTGAGATTGTCGCGGTGAAGAGTTGCGAACCGTTCGTGGGGACCATTGCGGAGGAGGGAGCGAGCGTGAGCGATATCGACGGCGCGAAGCTGACGACGGCGGAGGCACTCGCGGTCGCGTCCGCGACGCTCACCGCCGTCACCGTCACGCTCGAACCCGGCGTTGATGCGGGAGCTTTGTACAGTCCGCCTGAGGAAATTGTGCCGGTGACAGTATTTCCTCCTGTCACGCCGTTCACTTCCCATGTGACCGCGGAATTGTTCGTGCCCGTTACGATCGCCGTGAATCGTTGCGAGGCGCCCGCAGAGAGAGAAGCGCTGTTGGGAGAAACAGTGACGACCACGGCGCCTGGTTTGGTGATCGTTTGCAAGCCGCCGCTACACGAACCGAACGCAACCACAATTGCGACGAGAGCCGCCGCAAACGTCGCAGACTTGGTGCGCGTTCTGCAACAAAATGACGAGTCGAATTCTGGTGCTCTCGCAACTCGGCGAACGATCGGTGCGGATTTGTCTGACATATTGGCAGACGAGGTAACGCACGGCGTGTGCCATCACGAAGCATCGTGCGATCCGGGCGCGACGCGGCGTTTGTGAAATCTGCTAATTCCTTTAAAGTTAAGAAACTACGTAAGTTACGGGAATGCAGCGAGTTCGGCCCTGAACCCCGGAGTCGGCCCGACACGCCGACGCGGCCGTCCCGAATCGGGACACAGTTTCGTGAGAAATTTCAAATCGAAATCAAAGCCATGATGCTCAGCCAAAATTTTCGAGCACGTTGACTCTCGCAGATTCGAGTCCAATAATTCCGTCGTGAGTAATCCTGAAATCGTCCGACGACTCAAAACCTACTCCGCCGAAAACGGCGCCGTGTATCAATACCAGTTCCACGAAGTACGACCCGCGACGATCAACGGCCAGTACGGAACCGAATACATCTACTACGTCACGTCGGATCGCAAGACGATGCACCCGATCCGCGTGTTCTTGAATCGCGCAGGGATCGAAAAGTGGAGCGCACACTCCGGCCGAACACTGAATGGCACCGAGGAGTACGCCGCGGCAAAGATGCGGCTGTTTCAGAACTTTGACGAGGTGCCGGGAATCGAGGAATCGAACACGGTGTTAACTGTCGATGAATCGAATGTCGAGTCGCTTCTGGAAAAACTAAATCTCTAGCTTCATCGCGTCGATCATTAGCGCAGAACGTCGCGAAGCGCCGGCTCGAGCTCTTCGTGCTGAAAACTAAATCCCGCGTTCAGTAAGAATTCGGGTTTCGCGCGCTGGCTTGCGAGCAGAAGTGCGTCGGCCATTTCTCCCAGAATTAT
>JBEKGG010000403.1:0-2896 GCA_050012915.1 Terriglobales bacterium
CACGGACCTTCTTCGGTCGCGAACACGCTGGCCTGGCCCTCAAATCGGAAAATCGATCCGTAAACGTTTGGCTTGCCGGTGAGCACGCATGCGTCATTCACTAGGTAGCGGGTCGGAAAATTGTCCGTTCCATCGGCAATGATGTCGAAGTCGCGAAACAATTCGAGCGCGTTCTCACTGCTCAGGCGCGTGTCGAACTTCTGAACGTTTACAAATGGATTGATGGCGGTCAATTTATCGGCAGCGGAATCCAGCTTCTTGCGCCCCACATCAGCGGTTGAGTGAATAATCTGGCGCTGCAGGTTGGTGTAATCGACTATGTCGAAATCGACGATGCCGAGCGTGCCCACGCCTGCGGCTGCAAGATACAGCGCCAGCGGCGAGCCCAGTCCGCCGGTGCCAATGCAGAGCACGCGTGCAGCCTTCAACTTCTGCTGTCCCTCCATGCCGACCTCGGGCATGATCAAATGCCGCGAGTAGCGCAGGATTTCATCTTTGTTCAGGGTCACGGGAGTTTCGATAAGAGTAGCCATAGGAAGCTCTAGAAACCTCGGACCGCTGATTTGCTGAACTGATCAGCTGCAAACGATCCTCCGGCGATCGAGGGCACAATCGAGATGTTATCCCCATCATTCAGAGCGGTTGCTTCCTTCTGAAGGTAGCGGATGTCTTCGTCGTTCACATACAGATTAACGAAGGCTCGCAACTTTCCATCGTCCGTATAGAGATGCCGTTTCAGTTCAGGATGCGCCGCCACAAGGGCATTCATCGCTTCGGCCACCGTGGTGGCCTTCACGTCAATCGTTGATTGCTTGCCTGCATACTGCCGCAAAGGAGTCGGAATGTGGATCTTGCTCATAGCGTAAGCATAAAAGATGCGTCAAACAAAGGGAAGATTCAATTGACTTTGTGCCGGGGCAGTCACTTACGGTCGCTTCGCGGCGAACCCTAAGATTAAAAGGGAGAAAATCGCGAAGAGAGCACGAAGAGAGAACATCGTCTCCGAGAACAATTACTAGATTAGTAGCGGCTGCTAACATCACAGTGTGCTTCCTCTTCTCGAAGTCCGCAATCTGAGCATTTCGTTCGGGGCGCCGTCGCAAAGGCCTGCATCCATCGGCGCAAGTTCTCAGCCCCCATTACGAATACCGGAACTAATGGCGGTTCGCGAGGTGACCTTCTCGATTGCTCCAGGTGAGGTGCTGGGACTGGTGGGCGAGTCTGGTTCCGGCAAGTCGATTACATCTCTCGCGGTGATGCGGTTGCTTCCTCCGCAGGCCCGGATTTCGGGCGAAATATTATTTGCCGAGGACGGCCGGCCGAGGAATCTGGACACACTGCCGGACGATTCCATGCGCCAGCTGCGCGGCTCGCGCATCGCCATGATCTTCCAGGAGCCTATGACCGCACTGAATCCTGTGATGCGAGTGGGTGACCAGATTGCGGAAGCGGTGCTGGCGCACGGATCGCATTCGCGGAGTGAAGCCAATCAACTCGCGCTCCAGTCGATGCGCGATGTCGCCGTCTCTCAGCCAGATCGCCGTGCCCGCGACTATCCTCATCAACTTTCCGGCGGTATGCGTCAGCGGGTGATGATCGCCATGGCTATCGTGAACCGGCCACAGTTGCTGATCGCCGACGAGCCAACTACCGCACTCGATGTGACCATACAAGCGCAAATCCTCGAGTTGCTCGCGGAATTGCGCACCAAGTTTGGCTTGGCGATGCTCTTCATCTCGCATGATCTCGCCGTTGTTTCCGAAGTGGCCGACCGGGTCGCGGTCATGTATGCGGGGACGATTGTGGAACTCGGGAAGAAACGGCAGATTTTTGAAGCACCCGCACATCCCTATACTCGCGGCCTGCTGCAAGCTGCGCCGGACTTGAAGACGGAGCGCGGGCATCCGCTGGGCACCATTGAAGGTACGGTTCCACCGCTGCACGCCATGCCGCGCGGATGTACGTTCGAGCCCCGTTGCGCCTTTCGCGTTCCTGAATGTGCCCGCGTGTTCCCTGAGCTGATCGAGATTGCAACCGGCCATTGGGCGCGCTGCCCCGTGCTTAATCCGCGGGCCAGTTGCTCAATTTGAATTTGCTTTGAAAGTGCATAGCTTCAGGGCTTGCGGAAATACTCTGATTCGACTCGTGTTCGGGAAGGGCACGGCGTTCAGTCGTGCCATAAGTGCCGAATCATCAGCCGCGGCTCTAGCCGCCGAGGAACCATGATTCTCAAATTAACCCACAACCTCTCAAGGGCTAGTATCCTCCCGCGTGCCACTCGTTCTATAATCGCCATCCGTCTGGTGACATTTGCGCATACTGCTGCTTAGCGACATTCACGCCAATCTCGAGGCCCTGGAGGCTTGCCTGGCCGCAGCTCCGGCATACGATCTCGTCGCCAACCTCGGCGACGTTGTCGGATATGGCGCTTCTCCCAACGAGGTTATCGACCGTTCCCGCTCTCTGGGAAAGATTTTTGTTCGGGGCAATCACGATAAAGCCGCCACAGGCCTGCTTTCTCTGGAAGACTTTAACGTAATGGCAGCGGCGGCGGCCATGTGGACGCGCGACCAACTTAGTCCCGAGCGCTTCGAATGGCTGCACGCCCTGCCGCAAGGCCCGGTCCCTATGGAGAACGTTGCTGAAGCGCAATTGGTTCACGGCTCCCCTCTAGACGAAGACACGTACGTCGTGTCGATTGGCGACGCGCTCGTACCTCTTCTTACCACCAAGATGCCTCTTACTTTTTTTGGTCATACGCACTTGCAGGGAGGATTCTTCGCCAACGGTTCCAGCGCCGACGGTTTCCGGCCGGAATACCGCACCGTGGGGAAGGCTGAATCCGTCTCACTGCAACTGAAATCTTCCGCACGTTACATGATCAATCCCGGCTCGG
>JBEKGG010000404.1:0-2671 GCA_050012915.1 Terriglobales bacterium
GAACGGATTCACCCAGGGCGGATACAAGCTGGTCTACAACGACGTTCAGTCGGAATGGACCAAGCACCAGGATCCAACCCGTGGCGTGAGCTTCGCTACTTCCCTCGGATTCTCGGTCAATGGAGAAGGAAACATTGGCAGCGTCTGGTGGAATAGTCTCGCCTTCAAAGCCGGGATCGTTCCCGACATGCAACTGCAGGCGGTCAACGACCAGAAATACACCGCGGCCGTGCTGCGCGAAGCCATCGTCGCAGCAGAGAAGACGAAGGATCCCATCAAACTTCTGCTGAAGAACGGCGACCAGTTCCTCACCATCAACCTCGACTATCATGGCGGGCCGCGCTACCCGCACCTGGAAAGAGTCGAAGGCACGGAGGATCGCCTCGACGCTGTGCTGGCTCCATCGAAATAGAAGCAACCGGCCTTTATCCTTGCAGATTCGGCTGACCGGATTACAATGTCAGCCAATCTCGCGAGGAGCATGGATGGCTCTCGGATTCAACGTGGAGTGCCCCAAATGTCACGCTGACCGTACCATGCTGGAAACCAGCTTTGGTCTGCCCGGCTATCGTGGTCCCGGGGCTTCGCCAAACGGCGGAGACAACACAGGTATGTCCTGCGCCGTGCCGGTTCGCTTGATCGTCTGCGTCCGCTGCCACTATCTTGAGCTGTACCACGATGTGGGACTGGGCAAACTCAGCTGATCCGGCCCGCGAGTTCTTACCACCCGACTCCCGGCAATGAGCAATTTCCGCCGTTCTGCAGCCAGCGCGCGCCCGAGCCATTGAGTTCGAGAATGTTGATTGGCACTCCTACCTCGTCCGGATGCGCGTCCATTTCCATGCGGATGAGCCGGTCGATGGACGCGGCGGAGGCGATCGTGCGCGGCTGGCCCGCGTCGGCCACATACGGTTCGATGCGCTCCCAATATCCCAAATAGAAGACTCCTTCATTGCGGTCGCAATTGCCTGGACAAACGGTAGTTAGCGTCGTGAAGTAATTCTGTCCGCTGGCACGGCGCAGCTCGACCATCCCCAGCATCGGTCGTCCGTTTACACTCTGCGCGACCGCAAGCTGCACGAAGTCAGCACTCTGGCTCGATCTCAACCGTAGCGATCGATATACGCTAAGATTGCTTTGCCGCAGCCCGCTCAGCAGTCGCTCGATCCTCTCCTGAAGAAAATGTCCTGTCGCAGAAATGTGGTCCTGGAAGCTACCCGGTCTCGCAAAGCCATCTTTGATCGCATCCGTAGCGCGGTAAGTCGTGCCGTAGTGTGCAAGCCCCGACACCGTTGCATAAACGTCACGAATCTCGAATAGCTTGCACTCGGTCCCGGCACGGCTCGCGCTGTAGACGACGCGACTGTCGGCCGCCAATACAACTCGATGGCGGCTCCGCAACGCAATCGCCGACGTCCCCGCCGACTCTGACATCGGAGCCGCGCAAACCGTCGCCAGCAGAAAAGCTCGCATCGCAATGTAGACGGCTCTTCGCATTTGTCCTTTTCTACAGAACCCGTATGAGCGCGTTAAGACTCGCTGTGTCGCGCCCGCCCTCCGCTTGGCTACGCAATCAACAGAGGTGAGTCGCCGCACGGCAGCAATAGGCCCGAGATATTCTTGAATATTCTGGCCCGGGATGTAGAGAATGAGTCTTTGGCTCCGACTACCCCATGAACGCGCAAAAAAGCGCGCCAATTGAAAAGGAGACGAGATGAAATACATGCTGATGATGAACACTATGCGGGCCGGCCACGGCGTTCCCGAGTGGCCCCACAAAGACCTTCAGGCGCACATCGCCTTCATGATGAGTTTCAACAAGGAGTTGCGCCAGTCCGGCGAGCTGGTTGCCGCCGAAGGCTTGTCATTTCCGGATCAGGCAAAAGTGGTGCGGGCCGACAAGAATGGCGAGCCGATCACCGAGGGCGTTTTTCCCGAGTCCAAAGAGTTTCTGGCCGGTTACTGGATCGTCGATGTTGATACCCCGGAGCGGGCTTACCGAATTGCTGCCAAGGCGTCTGCTGCTCCAGGACCTGGCGGTGCGCCGCTGAACATGCCCATCGAGGTTCGGTCCGTGATGAGCGGCCCGCCACCGGAAATGCTGTGAGACGTCCGGCTTGGCGAAGATCGCACGAAACGCCAAGTATCATTTCAGGCACGGTCGATAACGTCGCAGCCGCTCCAGAAGTCTCACAAAAGCCGGGAAGCGGTGCCAGCCAAGGAGCTGACATGAAATACATTCTGATGATGAACACTATGAAGCTGGGTGTCGATCCCTTCCCTGGATGGCCGAAGGAAGACATTCGAAACTTGATCAAGTTCATGATCGACTTCGACAAGGAGCTGCAAGCAACCGGCGAGCTGGTGTCCGCTGAAGGCCTCGCCTTCCCGGACCAGGCGAAGCTGGTGCGAGCCGGCAGGGACGGCAAGGCAATCACTGACGGCCCCTTCCCCGAGTCGAAGGAATTCCTCGCTGGTTATTGGATCGTCGAGGTGGCCGCTCCGGAGCGGGCATACGAAATCGCTGCGAAGGCTTCGGCCGCTCCCGGATTGGGCGGTGAACCGCTGAATATGCCGATCGAAGGGCGGCCTGGGGCAAGCGGTCCGCCGCCTGAATTTCTATGACAACATCCGTTGCCATTTCGAAATTGCTGGACCCATCTTCCGAGCA
>JBEKGG010000405.1:0-3976 GCA_050012915.1 Terriglobales bacterium
CGCGTAGCCGAGGCGATTCCAGAAAGTTTCGGTCTGCTCGGGTAGCGCGGCGCCACCGGCAATGAATGCCCAGAATTTCCAGCCGAAGCGCCGGTGGGCACGACGGAAACGCCACCAGCGTTTGAGGAAGTGTTCGCCCTCGGTGCGCGCGAAGTCTTTTTGGAATTGCTCCGCGCGGCCGGCGGATTCGTAGTCGCGTTCGATTTCGCGCTGGAGCGATTCCATGAAGCGAGGAACGGAGACTAGGACGGAGACGCGCTCGCGCCGAATCGTGTTGGCGAGGTCGGCGGGCTTGGGCGACGATTCGAGAAACACGACTGTGCCGGTGAGGAGCGGCGGGATGAACACGCCGAGCATTTGTCCGAAGACATGGCTGAGCGGAAGCAGGTTGAGGAAGCGGATTGGGTGAACGAGCTTTTCGTAGCGAATGTATTCCTGGATGCCGTGTTCGATCGGGGAGAGATTGGCGAGAACGTTGCCGTGCGAGATCACTACGCCGCGCGGATCGGCGGTGGTGCCGGAGGTGTAAATGATTTCGAGCGTGTCCTGTCGGGCAAACGTGGGCGCGGGGTATGGCGATGAGTCGCGTGTTGCGACCGTGTCGATGAGCGATTCGAGCTCGATTGACGGCGTGCCGGAGACGGGCGCTTGTGTGCGGGATTTGAAAACGAGTTTAGCTTGAACGTCCTGAGCGACCCGCGCAGCGAAATCGGGCGCGCCGGCGTGGTCGATGGGGACGATGACGGCGCCGCGGAGCAAACAGCCGAAGAACGCGGCGACCCACTGGGCGGAATTTTCGCCCCAGAGTAAAACTGAATCGCCTTTTGTGACGCCGCGCGATTCCAATTCGCGCGCCACGCGGTTCGCGGCCGCCGCTACTTGCGCGTACGTCCAACTTTCCATGCGATAGCCGCTGCGCTGGCGAACGGCGATTTCGTTTGCGCGCGCGGCGTAGCTTTGGACGAATTGGACGAGCGAATCCAGTGGTGGGCCCCGCGAATACCTTACGGAAAGGCGCGACGCTCGCGCAAGTCCGCGAGGCTCACGGATTTTGATAAGCTCGTGGTTTCGTGGATAGCTCGCACAAAGTAGTGGTGATCGGAGCGGGGATCTCGGGGCTCGCGTGCGCGTACCAGCTGAAGCAGCGCGGCGTGCGGGCGCTGGTGCTCGAGGCTCAGCCTCGCGCGGGTGGCGTGATTTCCACGGTGCGGCGTAATGGCTATCTTTTTGAGATGGGGCCACAGGGGCCGCGATTTGCGGCGTCGGTGTGGCAGATCGTGCGCGAGTTGGGACTCGAGCGCGAATTTGTAGCGGGCGATCCGAAGGCGAAGCGGTACATCGTGCGCGGAGTGCGGCTTGAGCGTGCTCCATTTTCGCCGGGCGGGATGATTGCGACGGGGCTTGTTGGAGTGGGCTCGAAGTTGCGAGTGCTCGGCGAGCCGTTTCGATATTCACGGCGGCCTGCGGAGGAAGAGAGCGTCGCGGATTTCATGCGACGGAAGTTTGGCGATGAGGTGCTGGATTACCTCGTTGATCCGATCGTCTCCACGGTTTTTTTGGGGGATGCGGAGAGGATGGGGATGGCCAGCGCGTTTCCGGCGCTCGTCGAGTGGGAACGTGCGAGTGGCAGTTTGGCGCGGGGGGCTTTGCGCGAGCGGTCGCGGGAACGCTTGGGTGATGGCGGTGCGCGTTCAGCTGAAAGTGGAGAGAAATTGAAGGTGACCGATGCCCTGCCCTCGCTCGGCTCGTTTCGCGAGGGGATGGCGACGCTGACCGATGCGATGGCGGGTTCGCTTCGTGAGGATGTGCGTTACGGCGTGAGCGTGGGATCGGTGGGTCGCGCGGCAGAGGGCGCGGGTTGGGAAATCGTGACGAACACCGGAGAGAAGATCGTTAGCGATGATGTCGTGTTCGCCGTGCCGGCGTTCGCAGCCGGCGCGCTGCTCGATGGTGCGGCTCCGAGCGTCGCACCGGAGTTAAAAGCGATTGAGTATGCGCCGATGACTGTCGTGGCGCTGGCGTATGAACGCGCGCAGGTTGCAAACCCGCTGGACGGATTTGGATTTATGGTGCCGAAGAAAGAGGGGCTGCGAACGATTGCGACGTTTTGGAATTCGTCGCTGTTTCCGGGGCGCGCGCCGGAAGGCAAAGTGCTGATCACGAGCTCTGCGCGTGGCGCTGAGAACGACGCGAGCGCGATCGCGGGGGAGAACGCCAAGCTGCTTGGAATTTCCGGCGAGCCCGTCGAGTGCGAAAGCTGGCGCGCCGAGCGAGCAATGCCTCAATACAATGTTGGCCACGCGGCTCGAGTTGCGCGCATTCGCGCAGGGGCGGGCGCGACACCAGGGCTGCATCTTGCGGGAAATTATTTGAGTGGACGGTCTATCGGCGAGTGCGTCGATGCGGCGTTTCGCGTCGCGGATGAGATCGCGGCGCGATCTGGCGCGCAGCGGGAGCAGAAGCGTTGATTCACATTTTTCTGTGGGTGCTGACGGTGTTGGTCGTGCTGTGCGCGGTCGGCGCGACATACCAGTCCATTGCAACGCGACGCGACGAGCGAATTCATCCGCCGCCGGGACGCTTGATCGACGTGGGCGGCTTTCGCTTGCACGTGCTCGAAGCCGGCACCGCGCGAGCCGGGGTGCCGACGGTGATCCTCGAAGCGGGGCTGATGTCGACCGTAATGAGCTGGGGCGCGCTGCAGCGGCGGCTCGCCGAGAAATATCGCGTGGTGAGTTACGACCGCGCGGGACTGGGCTGGAGCGATCTCGGGCCGATGCCGCGGACCGCCGACCGAATCACGGACGAGTTGCACAGGCTGCTCGAGCGCGCGGGCATCGCGCCACCGTACGTGTTGGTTGGCCATTCGTTCGGCGGCTTAATGGCACCGAATTTTGCCGCGCACTGTCCGGATGACGTCGTCGGCCTGGTGCTGGTCGACGCGGTCGCAGCGGCGGAGTGGAATCCGCCGAACGAGCATGACGCGAAGCTGAGC
This sequence comes from Terriglobales bacterium, assembly GCA_050012915.1. Lineage (GTDB taxonomy): Bacteria > Acidobacteriota > Terriglobia > Terriglobales > Acidobacteriaceae > JABDBE01. The sequence continues at coordinate 2,996 of JBEKGG010000405.1, forward strand.
GGGATTGGCGCGAAAGTGTGCAAGCGCGCGGCGATTCTGTCGCACCTCGGCGTGATTCGTTTCATCGCGTTTCTATTGACGACGGGCGCGAAAGTTTTCGCTGGGCGGCTGGTGCGGCTGATCAGCCGCGGAACGCCGGACGATGCGGGAACGGTGTCGAGCCCGTGGTTTGCAGCGCTGCCCCCCGAGGAGCAGAAAATGGCGGCGAAGTTCTGGGTGCAACCGAAATTTCCGCTTACGATCGCGAGCCAACTGGAGAATTTGCCGGTGAGCGCGGCAAGCGTGGGCGCGCATCCTATATTTTGCGAAGGGCCGGTTGTGATCTTGTCGGCGCGAACATCGTCGGACCGCCGCCGCGCCGAGCACGCCGCGATGGCCGCGCGCCTACCGATGGGCGAGCACATCGACGTCGACGGCAGCAATCACTGGATCATGCAGCAGCAACCTGAAATTGTGCTGGATGCGATCGACCGCGTCGTTGCACACGGCAACAAAACCGCTGCAGCCAGAACAATCTGAATTGCACTTGTTTTTCCCACTTCCTACTTTTGATCGTCTATTCGACCCCAGGAGCCGGCTATTTTGCGGGGACTGCGACGGTCAGGACGCGCGGCTGAAAGTAGAAGCGGAGGTCGCATTCGTCGCAGCGATAAGGCAGGTAGGAGAGAAGCGACATGACGCGATCGCGCAGACTGCGGCGACGGGAGCGACGAATGGTCGAGCTCGCGCAACGCGGACACAGCGGTACGTCGACTTGAGCCTCACCGGAGTGCGAGTCGAAGGGCAGGTTGAAATTCGGATTCGCGGCCATTGAGCTGTTGTTACAGGACTGGTCAAGAATAGACGCTACGGGTGCCTCGTTTCACGCATGGCGGTTACAAGAGGTGCTTAAAGATAACGAAGGGACTATTCCGCCCGCCTTTTGAACGTAAGCAGCAAACCCTGCTGACAGCTTGGCTTATTAGGGGATAAAAATGGCGG
>JBEKGG010000406.1:0-2730 GCA_050012915.1 Terriglobales bacterium
TGGCTGTGATTTGTGTCGTGGCCGAGAACTGCAACGGCCGTCGCCGCTCGTGCGGCGATCACAGGCAAGATTGCCTGTGCCACTTATTTTGAATTTGGTTTTGTAGTGGAGGACAGATGCCCGCACGATGGTTCGAAAAAGTGAAGCACCGGCTCGGCTCGCTATTCCATCGCGACGACGCCGACTACGAGCTGAACGACGAACTCCGTTTCCACGTCGAGCAGAAAACGCGCCTGTACATGGAGCGCGGCCTGTCGCGCGAAGAAGCGCGCCGCCAAGCGCTGCTCGAATTCCGCGGCGTCGAACGCACCAAAGAAGAATGCCGTGACGCGCGCGGCTGGCGCTGGCTCGAAGACCTCGCGCACGACCTTACGTTCAGCTTCCGGCAGCTGCGCAAGACGCCGGCCTTCGCCGCGATTGCGATTCTCACGCTCGCGCTCGGCATCGGCGCGAACGCTTCCATTTTCTCGCTGGTCCACGCGTTTCTGCTGAAAAGCTTGCCGGTCACCGATCCGAAAACTCTGGTGCGCCTCGGCGACACGGACGACTGCTGCATCAACGGCGGCGTGCCTGACAACGCCGACTACAGCCTTTTTTCCACCGATGAGTACGAGCGGCTTCGCAAGGACGTTCCAGAATTTCAGGACCTCGCCGCGATGCAGGCGGGCTATCGCTTCCGTCCCGTGATTGCGCGCCGCGCCGGCACGCAGGATGCTGCGGCGTCCGTCGTGACGCAGTTCGTATCCGGCAATTATTTCCGCACCTTTGGCCTTACGCCAGCCGCGGGACGCCTGCTCCGCGACGAAGACGATGTGAAAGGCGCACCGATCGTCGCCGTGATGAGCTACGCGATTTGGCAGTCGCGCTACGGCGGTGACGCGTCGATCGTTGGCAGCACGTTCTATGTCGACACGCAGCCGGTCACCATTGCCGGCGTCGCGCCGCGGGGCTTTTACGGCGACCGCCTCACGGACAACCCGCCGCAATTCTACATTCCGATCCGTTCGTTCCAGGCGCTGACGCCCGCGCCGTTCCTGGACAGAACCGACGTGGGTTGGCTCTACATCATAGGCCGCATCAAGCTCGGCGTGGCGATGCCGGCGTTGCAGACGGAAGTGTCCACCATCCTGAAGCACACTCTCGCGGACGCAACGAACTACCGGGACCCTGCGATGAAGAGCAAAGACACGCTCGAAAAAGCGCACGTCGTGCTCACGCCGGGCGGCGCGGGAATTCTTGAGCTGCAAGACGTGTATCAATCGAACCTGCGGCTCTTGATGTTCGCCTCGGGCCTCGTGTTGCTGATCGCGTGCGCGAACATCGCAAATCTGCTTCTGGTGCGCGGCATGCAGCGCAAGACGGAGCTTTCCGTTCGCACCGCTCTCGGCGCCGCGCGTTGGCGCCTGGTGCGTCAGCTGCTCACCGAAAGCGTGATGCTTTCAATTCTCGGCGGCCTCGCGGGACTCGCAATCGCGTACGGCGGCACGCGCATGTTGCTGGCGCTGGCGTTTCCGGATGCGGTGAATTTGCCGATCTCGCCGAGCCCGTCGCCGGTGGTGCTCGCGTTTGCATTCGGACTTTCGCTGCTTACCGGCATTCTTTTTGGAATGGCGCCTGCGTGGCTCGCCGCGAAGACCGACCCGGCCGACGCGTTGCGCGGTTCGCGCACGACGGCCTCGGGTGCTTCACCGCTGCAGAAGGGCCTCGTCGTACTGCAAGCGGCGCTCGCGCTGATTCTTCTGGTCGGCGCCGGATTGTTTCTCGAGAGCCTCGGCAAGCTCGAAGGCGCCGATCTTCACCTCAACGCTAAAAATCGCTACATGATTCACATCGATCCGGGAGGCGCCGGCTACGCAACGACGGACGTCGCGCCGCTCTATCGCCAGATCGAGGACCGCTTCCACGCGATCCCCGGGGTGAAGTACGTCGGCATCGGCTCCTACACGCCGATGGAAGACAACAACTGGGGCACGGGAGTGCAGATCGCCGGCAAGCCAAAGATTGAGGACGGAGGCGCATCGCTTCTGCGCGTAAGCCCCGAATATTTCGACTCGGTCGGTACAAAGGTGATCGCGGGGCGAGGTATTACTCCGCAGGATGTGCCGGGCGCGCCGACGGTCGCCGTCGTGAACCGTGCGTTCGTGAAGAAGTTCTTTAAGCCCGGCGAAAATCCGATCGGGCAGCATTTCGGCGGGTCGCCCGAGTCGGTGAACGACATGGAGATCGTCGGCGAAGTGGAAGACACGGTCTACACCACCGTGCGTTGGGAAAATCATTCCATGTATTTCATAGCACCGACGCAAGAGGCGGCTAGCATGAAGGACCCGGTGTCGGACGACATTTCTTTGTATGCGGGAGCAATCGTGGTCGCCACCGAAGCGCCGATGCCGGAGATGGAATCGCTCGCGCGGCAGACGCTCAGCGGCATCAATCCGAATCTCGCCGTGGTGAAATTCGAAACGTTCTCGAAGCAGATTGCCGACCGCACCAACGAAGACCGCATGATCTCACGGCTCACGATGATGTTTGGGGGGCTGTCGCTGCTGCTGGCGGCGATTGGGCTGTATGGCGTGACGTCGTACACCGTGGCGCGGCGAACATCGGAGATCGGCATTCGCATCGCGCTGGGCGCGCGGCCGGGGCAAGTGGTGTCAATGGTGATGCGCGGCGCAATCGTGCAGGTGTTGATCGGCCTCGCCATCGGTGTTCCGGTGGTGCTGGCATGCACGC
>JBEKGG010000407.1:0-3650 GCA_050012915.1 Terriglobales bacterium
GGCATGGTGGCCGGTTCCAGCGGAACGATCGAATCCAATTGGCCTTGGCATACCACCAACCCTCCGGAATGCTGGCCCAGATGGCGCGGCAGATCTTGAAACTGCAGGCACAGCTCAAAAAACTTGCGAATCTGCGGATGCTGCATATCAAATCCGGCGTCGCGAAATTGCCGCGCGAGAGTGTCGTTCGCATCTTTGTATTCCCAGGCGCCAACCAGGCTAGTCAAACGGTTCAATGTTTCGGGATTAAAAGACAGCGCCTTGCCTATCTCACGCGCGGCGGAGCGCCCGCGATAAGTGATGACGTTGGCAGTCATCGCCGCGCCCAATTTTCCATAGCGTTCGTACACATATTGAATTGCTTGTTCCCGCTGATCTCCGCTCGGAAGGTCGAGATCGATGTCCGGCCACTCTCCACGCTCTTGGGAAAGAAACCGCTCAAAGAGAAGGCCCATTTTCACGGAATCGACGGCGGTGATGCCCAGCGCATAGCAGACCGCGCTATTTGCCGCAGATCCGCGGCCTTGCACCAGAATGCCGCGCTCACGGCAAAAGCGGACAATGTCCCATACGATCAGGAAGTAGCCTTCAAGACGGAGCTTTTCAATCAGGTTCAGTTCACGTTCGATCTGCAACCGGGCGCGTTCGTCATTTGGTCCATAGCGTGAAATCATGCCCTCATGAGCTCGTTGCCGCAGAAAATGGATTTGCGGCTTGCCGTCGGGCACCGGATATTTCGGAAATTCATAACCCAAATCTTTCAGGGTAAATTGCAGGCGCGAAGCAAGAAGCTGAGTATTGGCTATGGCTTCGGGAAGATCTGAAAATAATTTCACCATTTCATCAGGCGTTTTCATATGAAGCTCGGAATTGCGCGCCAGCAAGCGGCCGGCAGTTGCGAGCGTGCGGTGATGCCGGATGCAGGTGAAGACGTCCAGCACTTCGCGCCGTTCTGGCTGCGCATGGCGCACGCCATTCGTTGCGAGCAGCGGAAGGCCTAACTTTTCCGCAATTTCGATAGCGGCATGATTTCTTGCTTCTTCTTCGCGCAAGAAATGCCGCTGTAACTCGACATAAACATTCTGTTTGCCAAATATTTCGCATAGCGCTCGAACACATTCTGTTCCGCTTTCGATTCCTCCTTCTGCTAAAGCATGGGCCAGCGGGCCTTCCTCGCCTCCTGTAAGGCACACAAGTCCACCGGCGTATTCGGCCACTTCCGCGCCTGAAACATTCCCTTTGCCCTTCGGCGCACGCAATTTCATTTTCGTAATCAAGCGGCAAAGATTCTGGTAGCCTTCGCGTGATTCCGCGAGCAACGGGTAACGCCAGCCGGCAGCAGAGGTGACTTCAGCACCTATGTGAGCGCGAATGCGGCTTTTCTCAGCGGCTAGATAAAAACGAGGCGCGCCATAAACGCCGTCTCGATCGAGCAAAGCCATGGACGCCATTCCATATTCCTTGCACACTGCTGCCAATTCTTCCGGCAAAGAAGCGCCTTCGAGAAAACTGAAGGCGGAGCGAGCATGAAGTTCCGTATACATCAGTCGTACCGGCCCCGCGCGAACCAGGCGGCGCGAATCGAGTCGTAATAGATGCGATAAAGCCCGTCCTGCGTGCGTGAATTTGGGATACGTTCATTGCGTCTGCTCGCGGAAGCATCAAAACGGATATCCACTTCCCATTCATCCTGCTGCCAGGTGTCTTCGCGCCACCAATCGCCGGAAGTTCGCCACGGCCCCGAAGCCGCAACAATATTTCCGCGCATGCCGCGAAAATAAATGCGCGCGGGATAACCGTCTTGCAGCTCAACCTTCGCCTGCACTTCCGGCCTGAAGATACGGAATGCGGTGGCAGCGAGGCATGGCTTCGATGTGTGATCTTCTTTGCGAACATGTGCTGCGGCAGCAGTTCCATTTTCTTGGGAGATTTTCGATTCATCGCTCGCAGGGATGAACCGACTCATTCGAAATTCCCCGGGACGGTGAGTGTTAACCAATTCGGGCGAGCCAATATTTGCATTGCCGACCAGATTCGCCAGCCGGCCGATAGTCAACTCTAATTCTTCCGGATCCGGGCAGCTCGGAAGAAACAGGCCACCCTGCGCCGCGCGCGGACGAGCCGGCTCAGCAGAGAGAATAATTTTTACAATCGATGCGTGCGGAGGGTCGGCTTGCAACTGCAAACGGAGGAGCTTCAAAAGCATTTTTGAATCCCGCACGGGCACGGGCAAACCTAGAACCTTCTCGTAAGTTTTGGGAGCGAGCTTAGGGGAATAATTTTTACCCAGGACTTGGAAATCTTTTTCAAAAGAATCCTCCAAATCAAACCGCAGGCGAATGGCACATGCTGCCAGCGCACGCGCTTGCAGCCGCGCGCACAATTGATCGAGCAACCGGCCTAGCAAAAACGCAAGCGGCTCCAGCTCCGCGACAGCGAAGTCGAGCGCCATTTCTTCTTCAAAATGCACTGCCGGCTCTGCTAGCGCGATCGAACGCAAACTAGCGCCGCGAGCAAATTCGTGAAGGCGAACTCCCTCCTGTCCCAGTCGTTCTGACAATTGCAGCAGAGGGAGCGCCGCCAGCGCGGCACAGTCACGCACGCCCCAGCGCTCTAAAGTTTCGAGAATTTCTGCAGAAGGCAAAAGGGCTCGCACCGGCAGCCGGCCCAAACGCTTTGCTTCTTCTCCTGGGGGAATCAAAGTAATCCCAGAAAAGCCGCGTGCGGCGTGGAGAGCAACTTCCAGATTGGAAGACACTGCAACATGCGCGATCAAGCCCAGACTGGATGCATGGCGCATCAACCGCCTAGCGATATTTTCCTCGTTTCCGAACAAGGAAGTCAGGCCGGCAATATCAAGAATAATGGTGTCCGGCGCCGTGTCTTCCATGCGTGGAGAAACAGAAGCCCCCAGATCGAGCAACGCTGCATGAGCGGATTTTTCCTGCAAGAGAGAACGCTGGCGAATTTCCACAGCGCAAAATTGGGCTGCCTGCGATTTCGCCATGCCCAATTCGATTCCCGCCTGCAACGCTGCTTCGTTGGCCGCTACAACGTTCCATATCGGAGGAGTTCCATCCACAAGCGCAACCGCGCGAGCACGCAGAGTGGGTTCCGCGCGCATAACGGCTTGTACTAGGAAATTGGGGACGTGAATGGAAGCGAATGCCATAGAAATCCGGTTTCGGTAGCGGCAAAACCCTCCTGGGACTGGCGTTCATTTCGGCGGTGGTTCAATTCGCGGCACGCTTAAATAACCTAGTATGGCGTTCGTTTCGAAGACTTCTGAGCGGCCCGCCGAAGCGAAGTGATTTTGAAAACCATTTGGAGCATTCCTCGGCATGCGAGAACGAAGCAATTCGGCGCGAATACCAAGGCCATTGAACAGCCATGAAGATGGATGTCTGAAAATTTCCGCAGCATGAGTTTCCAGCGTCGTGGACCATCGCGCCGGCTCCGCTTCCATTCGCAGAACCAGTGAAGCGCAGGTCTTGGCGTTTGACTCGGGCTCCAGCACGACCAGAATCGTCGGCGTATCCTCCACCGCGCGCCGAAAACGAAACCAGACGTCCAGCGGAACGTGGCGCAGCACCTCCGCGCGCATATCGCTTAGATCGAGGGCGATGAAACCGAAGCCGCCGCCTTGCAAA
>JBEKGG010000408.1:0-3359 GCA_050012915.1 Terriglobales bacterium
GAAGTCTTTTTCCCGCGCGACGACCTCATCGTCAGTAAAACGGACCTTCGCGACCACATCAGCTACGTCAATCGCACGTTCATCGACATTTCCGGCTACGACGAAGCCGAACTGCTAGACGAGCCGCACAGCGTCATTCGCCATCCCGAAATGCCACGCTGCATTTTTCAACTTCTTTGGGAAACGATTAAGAGCGAGCATGAGATCTTCGCGTTCATAAGGAACATGTGCAAGAACGGCGACCACTATTGGGTTCTTGCCCACGTCACCCCTACGTTCGATTCGAACCGGACCGTTATCGGTTTTCATTCGAATCGCCGCGTTCCAGAACGCAAGCACGTTGCGATGTTCTCGGATCTTTACGAAAAGCTGCTCACCGAAGAGAGGCGCCATTCAGACTGGCGTTCGGGCATCAAGGAGTCCACACGAATTCTCGCGCAAACCACCGCAGCGGCGGGCCTGGATTACGAACAATACGTGTTCTCGATTTGAAGCAACCGCCTGCGCACGGGAGGTAAAACGCAGTGGGCCAACCAGCCGAGCTCGCCAGACACCCAGTGTCCACCGAAGAAACGGTACCTTCCAGTGGCGCGGTCTCGCGTGCAAATAATGCCGAACTCTATCGCGAGTGGGTTTCAAAGATCGAAAAAGTTGCGGAACAAGCAGCCCTAGGCAACCTCGAGGTCCGGCTTATCCACACAGCGGAAGCCGGCGAGCTTGCACCTCTCGTTCACTCGGTGAATCATCTCCTGGACCTTACCGACGCGTTTCTGCGCGAAACTGCCGCCACCCTCGCACACAATAGCGAGGGGAAATTCTTTCGCAAATTCCTGCTGAACGGCATGCGCGGCTCGTTTCGGGCCACCGCGGAGATCGTAAACCGGTGCAGCGCGAACATGGCGGAGCGTGCCGGCGCCCTGGAGTCCGCAGAAAAACGAAAACTCGACTTGGCGGACACTTTCGAAGCCAACATCAAGGACGTCGTCGCTGCACTTGCGTCATCCTCCAGCGAACTGGCCGCCACCGCGCAATCCCTCGGCGAAATGGCTAAACACACGTCCGAGCAAGCACGCTCGGCTCTCGCCGCCTCAGAGGACGCGTCCACCAACACGCAATCCATTGCAGGAGCCGCCGAACAGATGACCGCTTCGCTGGAAGACGCCAGCCGAATGGTGGAAGAGACTTCCTCTGCCGCGACTAGTGCCGTCAAAAGCGCCGAAGCCGCGATGAAAGTGATTGGAAACCTCGGCGAAGCTTCGAAGAAAATCGGCGGCGTCGTGCGCTTCATATCGCAAATCGCATCGCAGACGAATCTGCTCGCCCTCAATGCCACGATCGAAGCCGCCCGCGCCGGTGAGGCAGGCAAGGGTTTCGCGATCGTCGCGTCCGAAGTAAAGCAGCTCGCGCGAAGCACAGCGACCGCGACCGAGGAAATCACAAAGGAGATCGCGACCGTCCGCGAAACCTCGGATCAAACTGCGGCTTCGATTACGGCGTTATCTCTAACGACGTCGGCGATTTCAAGAGATTTTATCCTTCGTTTTTTGTGCGCACAGAAACACCCATCCGGCAACACGCAGATCGCGTCTGAGTGGCCGTTTCGTTTTTCACTTACGTCATCCCAACCAGCTCGGCCCATGTCCGCTTCATCGATTCGGTTCTGCCTACCAAACATCTCTTCGGTCACGATCGACCATGATGAGTTATGCGATCTCCTGGTGAGGAGGCGGGTCGCCTAATCAATCGGACAGTGACTTTTCGCACCATAACGCCGTCCAGGCATTCCCGCACAGGCAGCACCGCTTTTCTGTTGCATCTGTCCACGGCGACAGAACTCCTGGTAATCGATCTGGTCCCGCAACATGATCCACAACCGAATCCCGAGTTTCCGTGCTGCAGCGACTCGGGCTTTTCCCAGGCCCTTCTGCACCAATTTGCGCCGATAAAACTGACGTAGTTCCGGATCCCGGCGTACCGCATGTGCCGCCGCCTCGCACCACAGAAAGCGCAATAGCGGATTGCCTTGCTTGGTCAGTCCGCCCAAACGCTGTCGCCCTCCGCTGGAGTTCTCCCGCGGAATGATCCCGATGTAGCTGGCCAGAGCCTTGCCGTCGCGAAACCGTTTCGGATCGCCCAGAAAGACATCGGTCGCCAGTGCCGTGATCGGTCCCACGCCGGGATGCGTCATCAGCAGTCCTGCTGTGGGTCGCTCGCCTGCGCGCTGCCGCACTCGCTGGTTCAGTTGTTCGATCTCCGCCTCGAATCTGGCGTACATCGCTTGCAACTCACTGCGGCGATGAGCGGTGTGCGTCGCCAGAGGTAACGAGGCGATCGCTTCTTGCCCGCTTTCACTCCACAGCGAACTCCCTCGTCGTAATCCATTCGCCAGAGCAATGGACTGCAAGGCATTTTGGATTCGCGTCCGCAGTCCTACCCACTGATGACGGTGTAAGAGCAACGCTCGAAGATCCAGCAGCTGCTTCGAAGGCTGCCAGATCGACGGAAAACGGTCTTCCACCAGCAACTTTAAAAGCAGCTCGGCATCTCGCCGATCATGCTTCTGTCTGCGGGGTTCGGCGGCGCGAATCGACGCCGGATGACCAACCTGACAGTCGATCCCCAGTTCTTCCATCAGGTTCAAAAACCACTTCATCGATCCAGTCGCTTCGATGCCTACCCGTGCCGGACCGGGAAGCTTCGAATAAAACTCCCGCACGCTTTCGCCTTCGTGCGCCAGAGTCTGGTTCACAACTTCTCCCGTCGCGGTGTCTAGCATCGCCAACGTTTGCTGGCGAGCATGCAAATCACATCCTATAATCCGCATCTCGGCCTCCTTCGTTCCGAGCACTGTTGGGGTGAGCACCAAACAGTCTACTCGGCACCTAGCGAGGCCGACGTCGTTATGGCATCAAACGAAACGATCACAAAAATGCGTGAAGTGGCGCTGCGCATGGAACACGCCGTCTCCGAACAGCGCACCACCACTCGCGAAATCAGCCAGAACATTCACGCTGCTTCGCTTCGCGTCCGCGAAGTTTCCGGCAGCGTTGGCCAAGTCAGCCAAGCAGCCCTCACCACCGCGGACAGCGTAAAGGAAGTCGAAATTACGGCCAACGAGATATCAAAACAATCGTCCGCACTCACATCTCGTGCCGGTGAATTCCTCACCACAATCCGCAAGTAACCTGGATACTGCACGGACCGCTTTGTGTTATACCCACTTCCGTAACCCAGCTAAAACGTTCGCCGTCGATCGCGGCAACTATCGTGAGTTATCAAATCCGCAGAGTCATCGAGAAACTCCAGACTAACAGCAGCACGTCCGCCTCACGATGCCGCGCCTACCGCCAGGGACGCTC
>JBEKGG010000409.1:0-2506 GCA_050012915.1 Terriglobales bacterium
CTTTGCCTTCGGCTCCGTTGCGACCGGCAATGCGTTCTTCGGGTTCTCGGGGAACTCGGCAGCGACCGGCACGTACAACACAGGCAGCGGCTACGTGGCACTCCAACAACTCACTACCGGCTCCGAAAACACCGCCGTCGGCTTCGCGGCGCTCCAAGGCAATGGCGCCGCGACAGGCAACACTGCTATCGGCTTCGAGGTGCTTCAATCGAACAGTGGGAGTTCCAACACGGCGAGCGGCACCCAGGCGCTCTACTCCAACACCCAGGGCGGCCCCAACGAAGCTTTTGGCTACCAGGCTCTCTACTCCAACAGCGGGAACAGCCTCAACTCCGCCTTCGGCTACCAGGCTCTCTACTCCAACACAGGCTACAGCAACGACGCTTTTGGCTTCTGGGCGCTCTACGCCAACACCTCGGGCACCTTCAACTCCGCTTTTGGTGTCCAGGCGCTCTTCAGCAACACCACGGGCTATGAAAACGCCGCATACGGGACGGACGCGCTCCTCTCCAACACTACGGGCTCCCAAAACACCGCCGTCGGCTTTACGGCGCTCGCCTCTAACACCACCGGCCCCTACAACACCGCCGTCGGCTATCAGGCGCTGAACAGCAACACCACCGCCAACTACAACACGGCCAATGGCGCTCAAGCGATGTTCTCCAACATCACGGGCGAAGCCAATCTGGCCGACGGCGCGCTGGCGCTGTATTCCAACACCACCGGGGCGGGCAATACCGGGGTGGGCGCCAACGCGCTTTATTCCAACACAACCAGCAACTATGTCAGTTGCGTGGGCTACTCTTGCAGCGCCTCCGACAACATCAGCAATGCCACGGCCATCGGCGCCCGCGCCCGCGTCGACCAGAGTAACTCGCTGGTACTGGGCGGCACAGGCGATAACGCCGTCAATGTGGGCATTGGCACTACCAAGCCGTCGAATATTCTCACCATCGCGCGAGGCGCGGGACATCCTGTAAGCGATAGTTGGGAGACTTACAGTTCGCGGCGCTGGAAAACCAACATCAAGACTTTGCCGGACGCATTGAGCCGGGTCGTGCAATTGCGCGGTGTCTCCTACGAATTGAAGGACTCGGGCAAACATGAGATCGGAGTGATCGCCGAGGAAGTTGGACAAGTCGTTCCCGAAGTGGTGAGCTATGAAAAGGGCGGCAAAGATGCCACGGGAGTGGATTACAGCCGGCTGACTGCGTTGTTGATTGAGGCCGTGAAACAGCAGCAGAAGCAGATTGCCGCGCAGCAAAAGCTGATTGGCAGGCAGCAGCATCAAATCGCAGGGCTGAGCCGAAAAGTCGGTGCATTGGAATCGAGCCTGCGCCATGCTCATGAGCCGACGTCCGCTGTTCTGGCGTCTCGTTAAGAAAACCGGAGGCGATAGGTTTCGTCCGAATTCATTCATCCGTTTCGTGGCGATTTCGATCATAGGTTGTTCGCTGATCGCGAGTACTCAAACACGGGCAGCGCCCCAATCTACGGCGGCCGTCGTGCCGCAACTGGTGAGCTTTTCGGGCAACGCAACCGATGCCCAAGCCAAGCCGACCGCTGGCATCGCCGGCGTCGCCTTCGCGATTTACAACGCCCAGTACGACGGCGTCCCTCTGTGGAATGAGACGCAGAACGTTACAGCCTACGCGAAGGGCAACTACACCGTGCAATGGACCTTCCGAGCTTGGCAGCCATTCTCACCTGGCCAGGGAGGGAGTTGGCCGTCATCTTCTGCATGACTCGGCCTCGATGCGCTTATCACCGTAAACGTCTGACCAGTATTCACGCGGCGCGACTTATGCGTGAAAGACTGGAGCGCGCGGGAGACGCAGACTGGCGGCCATTCTCACCAGGTCGGCAAGCGAATCGGCCTGCATCTTTTGCATTACCTTGCCACGGTGGGCCTTCACTGTGATCTCGCTGATCCCGAGCTCCCAGGCAACTTGTTTGTTCAACAGGCCAGAGACTACCAACGCCATAACCTGACGTTCGCGACAGGAAAGGAACGCGTAACGGTCCCGGAGTTGCTGCATGTCCGCCTGGAGACGAAGAGCCTCGCGGCTACGGTTGAGGCCGTCGCGGATCGCCTCTAACAGAACGTCATCGCGGAAGGGCTTCGTGAGAAATTCGAGCGCCCCCGCCTTCATGGCCTGCACTGTTATGGGCACATCGCGGTGGCCCGTGATGAAGATGATCGGCATCTCGGGGCGTTCGACAGCGACGCGCTTCTGTACTTCAAGACCGTTGAGGTCCGGAAGAGAGTAGTCAAGAACGAGGCAGCTTGGACCGAGGCTTCGCGGCCGATTGAGGAATTCTTTCGCGGAAGCGAACGTCTGGGGCTGCCAGCCTTCGCAGCGAATCGACAGTTCCAACGATTTACGAACCGAAACGTCATCGTCGACAACGAAGACGACGGGCGCGATCTCCGACACGGGTGGCAGTATTAATTCATGGCCGACTGCGGCGAGTCTGGCTACAGCGTCGACTTTAAATTGGGTTC
>JBEKGG010000410.1:0-4006 GCA_050012915.1 Terriglobales bacterium
CTCCCGATTTTAGACTAGAAATCTTCGAAAAACGGTAGGCTTACAGTCTAACTCGTGCCCTTGCCGGAGCCCTGATTTGAAATAGTAATCGTCTCCAAGCCATGACCATGCGGTCCCATTTCACGCTGCCGCAGCAGGAACGCAAATGTCAGTCCCGAGAATCCCAGGATAGAGAAAATCCACATCCCCAGGTTATAACCACTGGGGTGGTCGGGGCCGGCGTGGCTGTGATCGTTGGCCCAGCCTACCAGAAGGTTAAAGCCGAACAGGCCAATGTTCTGAATCATCGTCATCAGGCCGTAGGCTGTCCCCAATCTGGATTGATCCACGATATAGGCGACCGACGGCCACATCACGGCCGGGATCAGCGAGAACGCCACGCCCATGATAACCATGGGCACGTAGAGGCTGACATGCGTGTAGGCCATCATCAGGTAGACCGGGACCAGCAGCACCGAACCGAACATCATCAGCAAGGCGCGTTTGCCGATGCGGTCGACCAGGAGGCCGAACAGGGGAGTGGCAATCATGGCGAAGAGCGTCAGCATACTGGACAGAAACCCGCCGAATTCGCGCGAAGTTCCATGCGCTTCGATGAAAAACTTCACTGCAAACGTCTGGAAAGGGAAGATGGCCGAGTAGAACGTGACGCACAGGGCAACGATAAACCAGTAGCTCATGCCGAACTTGAACAAATCGGCGAATACGACTTTGTCGGTGGAAGTTTCGCCAAGATGAAATTCTTTCTCCGCGCGCACCTCCATGATCCAGTAGACGATCGCTCCCACGACACAAAAAGCGGCAAAGCCCAGGGATATCAGGAAGGGCCAGCGCCAGTTCGCGTAAGCAGCGCGCGCCCAGGTCGGGGAATTGAGCGCGGCGAACGAGCCCAGGCGGCAGATGGTGAGGTTCGCACCGAAAGCGAAACTCAGCTCTTTGCCTTTGAACCACCGGGCCAGCGCGGCGATTACGGCGACGTTCAAGGATTCCGCGCCCATGCCGAAAATGAGCCGACCGGTGGCCATCACGGCGAGCTTGCCGGATGCAGCGGTAATGGCGGGGCCGATCAGGCAGAGCACGCCGAAAATCATCAGCGACTTGCGCAGGCCGAGCCGGTCAATGATGAAGCCGCCGATCACGACCGTGAAAATATTGGGAAAGCTGTAGATCGCCTGGAGCAGGCCGATATTTTCGTCGGAAAAACCAAGCTGGAGCTTCAGAACATCGGCCAGAGGACTGAGCGCGTCATAGGCGTAGTAGCTGCCAAACATGGCCAGGCTAAGGAAGACCAGCACCATCCAGCGGTAGAGCCGAGTGGGCTCAGGACGCGTGTTTTCCGGCATCAGCGCTCTTTCTGTTTTTGAATCTGAATTCGTGCGATGAACGCAGTGAAGATTAGCAGAGAGCAGCTTCCAGTTCCTAGCTGCTAGCTAAGCGCCAGCGGGTGTCTCGCCAATGGCGGTCCGGGTCGACCTTCTCACTGAGTGAAAGCCTGATTACAACAATCAGCGAATCGTTCGAACCGCGCCACGACACTAGACACCGTTTCGGCATTGGGATAGAACTCCAGCATGACGGCAGGCCGCCATTGGCAAACAGCGATTCCGACGTATTGGATGATCTCCCTTAGATACTTTCTGACAACGTCACTACCAACCCTCGCTGTAGTTGTGGCTATGTCGCTCTTGACGGCACTTCGTACCCATCGCTTGGTAATCAGTCGTATCGGCATCGAATTGTCACTCATCTTCGGCGGAATCTTCTTCGTTCTGGCCTTTCTGAGTGCGGCTATTGACGACGTTAAGCGTAATTGGAAAACGCAGGAACCTACCGTAGCGTGGAATCCTCAGCTACTGAGGAGGAACTTCATCTACCTCGGCGCTGTGGGTTTCTTTGTCGCGGCTTTCTTGGCCTATCACCAAGGAGCGTGGCTGACCGTCTTCTTCCTGGTGTTCTCGATTGCGTCGCTGGTAACAGCGAGAAAGTGTTTTTGAGCTGCGGCCTCATCATTTGTTGAAATATCTCTATTACACTTGACGGGGTGGTCGCAATTGTCATGAGTGAAATGGTCTGACTACAATCCCTATTCGAAAAGACGCAACTTCCGCTGGTTACGATGAAAATCGGAGTACCATTGCCCAGTCGGGATGAGCTCCTGACGATTCGCTGCCTAAGGAGTCCGAGGGTACGAAAATGAGAGACTCGCTGCTGGTTGCTCTCGTCATCACGCTGCTGACGTTCAGCGTTTCGGCGCAAATCAAGAGTGTGAAGGAAGATGCGCCCGAGTTCGACCAGTCCAGACAGATATGGCAAGAAGTGATCGAGAACCAGGACCTCAGGTCCATTGTGGCTGTGCATGCCTCATTTCATTGCCCGGTAAAACCCTCAGACACGCGCTCGGGGAACTACATCAGCGAGATAGGGCCGATCGGGGAGTACGACGCCCTCGGCAATGGTGTCACTATTTTCGGCGACTACAGAGGGATCGCCCCTGGCGCTGCTGCGATGATTGCGGCTGCGGATCCCGATAAATGCAGCGGTGGGGTCAATACAGTCATCTTCTCAAACGGCCAGATTGTGGGCGACTTGCGGTGGGCGAGTGAGTTCCGCCAACGGTGGAGCGGTGTTTACGAGGGAGTCATTCAATCACTGCCCCCGCTTTCCAGGGTCGCGAACCAGCAAGCGGATCTAGTTGAAGTTGAAGATTTCCTGCGCAGCCGGATGGAGGCGATCCCGCAGGATGCACGCCTCATAAACGGCATGTTCGACTCCAAGGCGTTCTTCGAAAGGGGAGTTTACCTCCAACTGGAGTCGTTGTTGCGCGGTTCGCATGATGTGAATCCAGCATCCGATTCAAGTCTGCATCCACAGCCACGTGGCGAGGAAGTTGCGGAGAATGGAGCGGGTATCCCAAGAAAACAGCAACGGAAGATGGCTATCTATCTTGTCGGCGAGCTCCAGGAATGGAAGACTGCTTTGGAGAACGGCTTAAAGCCTGCGGTCGCACAGTAGAAACGCCGCTTCGCGGCGACGAAACCTCAAGATTTTTGGAGCAGGACGCCGTACCCTTCACGGTCTACCACTCCTCAAATGGCGAAACATCTCGATAGCGCTCATTGACTGATTCTGTGATACTCGTCAGCGAGATCGTCCAGATCGAAAGCTAGCGTCTCAGCCCACATGAAAGCCGCCGTTTACACCAAAACCAAAACCGGAAAGGTCCTCGAAATGAAGGACCTCGAACAGCCGGTTCCAAAGAACAACGAAGTCGTCATACGGGTTCGCGCCGCCTCCATCAATCCTCTGGACTGGCGCATGAAGAGCCATCGGCCCGGCGTCGATGTCGCTGGCGAGGTAGCAGCGGTCGGAGGAGCTGTGAAGCAGTTCAAGCTCGGTGATGCCGTGTTCGGCCTCTGCAAAGGGTCCTTTGCCGAATACGCCTGTGCTCTTGAAGCCAAGTTAGTTAGGAAGCCGGAAAGCCTGAGCTACGACAAAGCGGCTGCTATGCCAGTCGCAGGGCTTACCGCGTTGCAAGGGCTCCGCGACAAAGGACACCTTCAGCCGGGGCAGAAGGTCTTGATTAACGGCGCGGCCGGAGGAATCGGCACCTTTGCCGTGCAGATTGCGAAGTCGTTTGGGGCTAACGTAACTGGCGTGTGCAGCACAAAGAATGTCGAATTGGTGCGCTCGCTTGGTGCCGACCGGATCATTGACTATACCCGCGATGACTTCACTCAGGAGAGCGAACGTTACGATCTGCTTCTAGATAACGTTGGGAACCGCACATTGTCGGCGATGAAACGGGTTTTGACTCCGAGCGGGAAGTGCGTCATGGTGGGAGCGCCTAAGGAACTCTGGGCGGTATTTATCCGATTGCTCAAAGCATTCGCGTGGTCGCGGTTTATCAGGCAGAAGTTCACATTCTTCATTGCGAAAATGAGTCGAGACGACCTCACGACCCTTTGCGGTCTTATCAAGGCCGGGAAACTCACCCCGCAGATCGACC
>JBEKGG010000411.1:0-2544 GCA_050012915.1 Terriglobales bacterium
CCTCGATGTTGATCTCGTGCAGGGTTTCAATGTGCTCGGTCAGAAACGAAACTGGAATCACGAGGACGCGCTTGATTCCGCTGCGCGCAAGCTTCTCGATGGTATCCGGGAGTGAAGGCTGTAGCCACTTCTGCGGACCTACCCGGCTTTGAAAACATAGTGCATGCGGATTCGGCCAAGCGCCAAGCTCGCGCACAAGCTGCACCGTCTCCTGAATCTGTTTCGGATACGGGTCGCCTTTTTCGACCAGTGCCATCGGAAGACCGTGCGCGCTAAAGAGGAGATGCACCTCATCTGGATTTGGCAATTCTTGAAGGACGCCATTCACACGCTCCACAATGGCGGCGATGTAATCGGGATGGTCGTAGAAGTGGTCAACGACATGCACAGGGACTTGCGGCTTATACAACCGGTTCCATTCCTTCAAGCTGCTTCCGGTGGTGGCGAAAGAATAGTGCGGATAAAGAGGTAGCAGCACGAGTTCGTCAAATGGCGTGCTCTCGAGAGTGGCGATAGCTTCTTGCGTGTCCGGGTGCCAGTAACGCATCGCGACAATCGTTCGCGCCGAGATGTACGGGCGAAGTTCCGCTTGCAGCGCCTGGGCCTGCTGCTCGGTTAACCGGCGGATCGGCGAGCCTCCGCCAATTTCCGCATAGTGCTGCCGCACGATTTTCGAACGCGTAGTGGAGATTAACTTGGCGAGCGGCTTTCGCGCGAGAAACGCGCCGGGAAAATTTATAATGTCGGGATCGCAGAATAATCTATATAGGAACGGCTCGACTGCAGCCTGACTGTCAGGCCCGCCCAACTGAAAGAGTATGATGGCGATTCTCTTTGGCCCATCCATGACGCACTCCTTGCGAACTATCTTTCACGCAATTGCCGCTTCAATCCTTCGATATCATCGCGCAAGCGCGACAGCCGTTGGGCGATAGACAGCTCGTATACAAAAAACACGGCCCAGACCACCATCCACGCGGCAAACAGATTTTCGAAATTCTTCATGTGCTCTCCTTACCAAGAATAGATGCCGGCGTAAGGTCGCGAGTCTCAACTTCGAGACGCAATTCCTCAAATTCGTGCCGGAGCCGTTCGAGCCGGTAACGATCGAACAGAACAATAATCATGACTCCGATAACCGCAATAACACAAAGAAGCAGAACCTTGCCCATCGTCGGGTCCAGACCCGAGCCATTGCCGCCGAGAATCACAGGCTGCGGGTGCTGCGTTCGCCACAAACGGTTTGAAACGTAAACGAGCGGGACATCGAGAAAAGCAAATATTCCGAAAACGGCCGAGAGAGTCGCCTTCTTTTCAGGATCATCGAGCAGTCCGCGCAAAAGCAAATACGAAATGTAAAGAAGCCAAAGTATAAACGTAGTGGTAAGTCGCGCATCCCAAGTCCACCAGATTCCCCATACTGGCCGCGCCCACAGAGGCCCGGTCGCGAGTCCAATCGTGCAGCAGACCACGCCAACTTCCGCGGCGGACACGCCCAAGCAGTCCCAGGTAGGCTTGCGCGTCGCCAAATAAGCGATGTTCGCGATGAAAACAATGGAGAAGGCAATAAACATCGCAATCCAGCTCGGCACATGAAAATAAAAGATGCGCTGAATGACATGCATCGTTTTTTCGTCGGGAGCGAGGAATAGCGCCGCGTAGCCCGCAAAGAAAATCAGGGCTCCAACGACAATCGTGGTTGCGATTCGCCCTTTCATCGATGCTGTTCCATTATTCCTCGATTAAATAATCGCACAAAAGCCAGGACGCCGTCAGAAATACGATATCGAATCCGGCGAGCAATGCGACCCAGGTGCGGTCGAGCTCAGGCTGGTCCACGAGCAAAGAGGCCGTGGCTTCGACTGCGGCGATTAGCAACGGCGTCAGAATCGGCAGCAACAGAAGCGGCAGAAGCAATTCTCGCATGCGCGCATGTGAAGAAATCGCTGAGAAAACCGTTCCGGTGACAGTTAGCCCGATGGTTCCCAGCACCAGCACGAGGATCAACCGTCCTGCCACACCGCTCAGAGACACGTTGTACAAGACGCCAAAAACGGGAACGAGGACCAGTTCCACGAGCGACATAAAAATAAAATTCGCGAGCATTTTGGCCGAAAGAATCGCGAAGGGCGAGATGGGCGCCATACGCAGAGCGTCCAGCGTGTCATTCGACTGCTCGCGCGCGAAGGAGGGATTCAACATCAGCGAACCCGCAAACAAGAACGCTATCCACAGCAGGCCCGGACCGTAACGTCTCGATTCCGCGGCCGTGGGATCGAAGGCGAAGCTGAAGAGCACCACGATGACCAGCGAGAAAACGATTGTCGCGCTCAATAACTCACGAGTACGGAACTCGAGACGCAGTTCCTTGGCCAGCAGAATCGCAGCGGCGCGCGTCGTGGTCACTTAAGTTTCCGCCCGCAACGCCGCCAGCACCGGACGCGGATCGCCTTCCGATCCGCTGTCGTGCTGGACGAGACCGCCCGCCAGTGAGATCGCGCGCGTCGCGAGGTCTAGCGATTCGTTGCGCGCGTGCGTGCTCAT
>JBEKGG010000412.1:0-7280 GCA_050012915.1 Terriglobales bacterium
CGCAAATGCTGGTCCGCTTCCGCCAGGACGTAATCGCGCTGCAACCCAAAGTCGTCGTAATCCTCGCCGGCACCAACGACATCGCCGGCAACACCGGCCCCATGCGCCTCGAAGATATCGAGTCCGACTACGCGTCTATGGCCGAACTCGCCCGCGCCAACCACATCGCCGTCGTGTTCTCATCGGTGCTGCCGGTCCACAACTACACGGACCGCTCCAAAGATTTCTTCGCCCAACGCTCCCCAGAAAAAATCCTCGCACTGAACAAGTGGCTGAAAGAATATGTCCGCACGCACCCCGACTGCCTCTATCTCGACTACTTCAACGCCCTGGTCGACGACAAAGGCCTCCTGAAAAAAGATTTGGCCGATGACGGCCTCCACCCCAACCCCGCAGGATTCAAGATCATGGCCCCGCTGGCGGAGGCCGCAATCGAGAAAGCGCTCGGTCCTGCCGCGACAGAACCGAAATGAAAATCACCTACCACATCACCCGCGAAGACTTCATCGACGCCCAGAAGTTGCACCGGTCCAAGAGCCCCAGCGCCCTAGGTCGCGCCATCGTCCTGATGGGGAAAATACTGGCAGGGGCGGGCGTCTTGATGCTGGTCGTGCTGGCGGCGGTCGACAGGGACCGGAAGCTCTGGGCTAGCCTCGCTCCACTGATCGTTTTGTTAGCTCTCTGGTTGTTGGTTATGTTGGTGTGGGTGCCCTTCAATTGGCGGCGTTGTTATGCCAAAGATCCAAGATTGCAGCGCGAATTCACCGCGGATATTTCTGAGGAGGGCGTTCATCTAAGAAGTTTGGACTTTGATGCAAACCTAAAGTGGTCGCTCTATCTCCGGTTGCTGGAGTCGGACAGGGTTTTCCTGTTGTACCAGACGGGTCGAATGTTCAATTTGCTGCCCAAAGCAGCCTTTCGTGCGGGCGAGATTGAGGAGTTTCGTCAACTAGCGCTGCGCAAACTACCAGACAAATAGAGCGGCGAGTCAGAACGCCCGTCTATAATCAGTGGTGAGTTTCCGACCGCCTTAGCCTTTAGCTCTTTAGGTCATCCGAAGGAAGCACGCCAACGCCATGGATTTAGCTAGGAGCTAAGAGCTAGAAGCTAAAAGCTGTGTTCCTCACCGACAAATTCGGACGCCGCATCACCGATCTGCGGATCTCCATCACCGACCGCTGCAACTATAAGTGTGTCTACTGCCGCACGGGAAACGAAGGCGCGCTCTACGGCGACCTCCCGTTCGACGACTACCTCCGCATGGCCCGCGTGCTGGTCAGCATGGGGATCACGAAAATCCGCCTCACCGGCGGCGAGCCGCTACTGCGGAAAGGCGTAGTCGAGTTCGTTCGTGAGCTGTCCCAACTCCGCCCGCCCAACGGAAACGCCGCCGACCCCCTCGACATCGCCCTCACCACCAACGGCCACCTGCTCGCCGATCTCGCGCAGCCGCTGAAAGCCGCCGGTCTCACCCGCGCCACCGTCTCCATGGACGCCGTCGATCCCGACCGCTTCGCCCGCATCACTCGCGTCCCCAACGGATACGATCACGTCCTCGCCGGAATCCGCGCCGCCCGCCGCGCCGGACTCTGGCCGCTGAAAGTAAACTGCGTGCTCATGCGCGGTTTCAACGAAGACCAGATCATCCCCTTCGGCATGTTCGCCCGCGAAGAAGGCGTCACCGTGCGCTTCATCGAATTCATGCCGCTCGAAGAAGGCCGGACCTGGTCGCCCACCACGGTGGTCACGCTCGACGAAATCCTGGCCCGCATGTCGGACTACCGCCCGCTGGTCGAAATTCCGCACGCACGCTCCGAAACCGCCCGCCGCTACCGCTTCGACGACGGCGTCGGCGAAATCGGCATCATTGCCCCCGTCTCCCATCCCTTCTGCGGACACTGCAGCCGCATCCGCATCACCAGCGACGGCAAAATCCGCACATGCTTATTCTCTGTGTGGGACCACGACCTCCACGCCCAAATGCGCCGCGGCGCCAGCGACGAAGACCTAGCCGAATTCATTCAGGGAGTCATCCAGAAAAAAGAAGAACGCCACCACATCGGCGAACCCGATTTCGTCCCAGCGTCAAGAACGATGGTGCACATCGGCGGATAGAATATTCGCCGGTTCAGGCAAATCGGGAAGGGCACGAGTTCCACTCGTGCCGCTACGCCACGCCAGAAGGTATGGCTTCAGCCGCCGAGGTTCGCTCGTCTAATTTGAAGCCAGGGAACGCCGAGCAGTACCGATACTCAGCCGCCGTCTCAACTAATCCCCGCTTCACTGGATTCTGATGAATGTAATCGCGATGACTAATGAAATCTCCCGCATGCCGAATCCGATGATCCGTGAATCCCCGCTGCCAGACTTCTCCGCTCCTGAACTCCAGACCAAACGCCCGTGAATACCCGCCCTTGACTAGTTGGATCACTCGTTCCAACGTGACATCCTCCGCGGGAGTCAACAACAAATGCACATGCTCCGGCATCAGAACAAAGGCATGTAGAAAAAACTTCCCCTGCCGCCGATAGCCATAGAGAGTTTTCAAGAAGAGCCGCACATAGGGCTCGACTACAAACAACCTCCTCCGCTGCCAAGTCAAGAAAGTTACAAAGTAAGTCCCGGGCGGCGATATCATCCGAGTCGGCTTCAAAAGCAAACCCCCGCGGCTAAAAGCCGCACGTCCGCCAGCCTAATGCGGCACGAGTAGAACTCGTGCCCTTCCCAGTCAAAATATTTCCGATCCCATTCCACTCTGGGAATCCCGAAGCGAGAATTGGGAAGGGCGCGACATCCGGCGCACGCATCGGGAAGGGCACGAGTTCTACTCGTGCGCCTAAGCCACGCTCGAAGATCCGGCTTCAGCCGCTGCGGTCCGCTCGATTAAGATGAAGCAGATGAGCATCACAAGCCTCGCCACAACATTGATCCTCTCCTGCGCCACGCTAACCGCGCAATCCGCCTACCTCGGCTTCGACCGCAACGCCTACCCCGGCGACGCCAATCTGAAAGCCCTGCACGAAACTTTCTCCTACACCGGCTACTGGCTCAACCATCCTCCCGGAGAAAAAAACAACTCCTGGACCGGCCATCGTGCCGCCGTCAAATCCGCCGGCTTCGGATTTCTCGTGCTCTTCAACGGACGCCTCTACGCCGAAATTAAACCCGTCGCCAAAGCCACGCGCCTCGGCCAGTCCGACGCCGAAGCAGCCGCCGCCGCCGCGCATCGCGAAGGCTTCCCCGCCCAGACGATCATCTTCCTAGATCAGGAGCAAGGCGGACGCATGCTCCCCGAACAAAAGGCCTACATCTACGCCTGGGTCGACGCCGTCACCGCCGCCGGATTCCGCGCCGGCATTTACTGCTCCGGCATCCCCGCCGCGGACGACGACAACATCGTCACCGCCGAAGACATCCGCGCCAATGCCGCCGGACGCCACATCGTCTACTGGGCCATCAACGACGCCTGCCCGCCCGCGCCCGGCTGCGTTTTTCGGGAACACCCGCCCAGCCCCACGGAAAGCGGAGTCCCATTCGCCGAGGTCTGGCAGTTCGCGCAATCCCCCCGCACCGCCACCGCCGCCCACTGCACCAACTACAACCGAGACGGAGATTGCATCGCCCCGAAAATCCCCACCGCCGAGCGTCTCCACATCGACGTAAACACCGCAACGACGCCCGATCCGTCACAGGGCAGATAGAATCGGCTTCGGGCTTCAGCTTTCGGGCTTCGGCAAGACCCTGTAGTGACAGCCATCGGCAAGACCCATGTGGCGACGGACGCCTCGTCCGTCCAAGCCTGGGCGAAGCCCGGCGCCTCCCGTCCAATAGCCAGAAGCGATAAGCCCGAAGCCCGATTGCCGAAGCCCGCAGCCCGCCTGCTACACTGTACGGACCCTGCAATCCCCACTCTGAGGAGCACCCATGTCCCGCAATCTGTCCGCACTCGTCATCGCACTCTTCCTCATCCCGGCAGCCACGCTCACCGCACTCGCACAAGACGTCTGGCAAATCGACCCCATGCACTCCTCCGCGCAATTCTCCGTGCGCCATCTCGGAATCTCCACAGTCCGTGGCGCCTTCACCAAAGTCAGCGGCACCGTCCTCGTCGACGACGCCAATCCCGCCAAGGACCAGATCACAGCCAGCATCGACGCCGCTTCCGTCGATACCCGCGTCGAGATGCGCGACAACGATCTGCGCAGTCCCAACTTCTTCGACGTCCAGAAATATCCGACCATCACTTTCAAATCGAAAAAAATCGAGCCCGCCGGCCCCGGCAAGCTGAAAGTCGCCGGCGATCTCACCATTCACGGCGTCACGAAAGAAGTCGTCCTCGACGTCGACGGCCCATCCCCCGCGATTAAAGATCCCTGGGGCAACCCCCGCCGCGGCGCCTCCGCCTCCACCAAAGTCATCCGCCAGGACTTCAGCGTGAACGGCGCCCCCGGCGTAGTGGGCGACGAAATCACCATCAACCTCGACGTAGAATTCATCAAGCCCCCGGCGAAGTAGGAGTCAGGGGCTAGGGATTAGGGGTCAGCCCTCGACTGAGGTTGTGGTGTGAGCAGCGAGGAAAAGTTCCGCGGGAGAAAACAAGACACGCCGGTGAGCAACAGGGTGGTTGACCAGCGCTTTGGCTTTTCAACACTTGCCCCTGACCTCTGGCCCCTGTTCTTCCTAACCCCTGACCCCTCGCCCCTGATCCCTGTTCCCCAAATGCTGTAAAATGGCATCAGCCCCCATGCCCGACCGAACCTTCACTCTCGACGAAGCCCACTCGCTGCTCTCCGTGCTCGAATCGCTTCTGCGCGGCGCCATCGCCGGCAAGCAACTCATGGACGAAGTCGAGGCCGAGATGCAGGCCACCAACCACCGCATCTTTCTCAACGGAGGCACTTTCGTCGACATCGTTCCCATCGCCCGCCGCAAAGCCGAGCGCGCCAAAGCCGAGCAGCGCGTCCGCGACGCTCTCGCCGAAATCGATTCCATCGGCGTCCAAGTCAAAGATCTCAGCATCGGACTGCTCGATTTTCCCTGCGAAGTCGAAGGCCAAGTCATCCTTCTCTGCTGGAAGCTGGGCGAAAAATCCATCACCCACTGGCACGGCACCAACGAAGGCTTCGCCAGCCGCAAGCCCATCGACGCCCGCATCGCCAAAGGCAAAAAAGCAAACTAGAACGGGCTTCGGGCTTCAGCTCTCGGGCTTCGGCGATCGCATGTAGCGACGAAGGAAACCATATTGTCTGACATTCCATATCCTTCCGATAAAGATTCGCTATGCCAGCTGTCACCGTTCTTGGAAGGGTGAACCTAAACGCTGGGATTGATTGACCGGTCTCTGCGGCGGTTGCACGCCAGCTCATGCCTCCATCCCTTAGCCTGCGAACCCGAAGCCCGAATGCCGAAGCCCGCCCCCACCCCCCAACCCACAGATTCCAAACCCCTTCCCGCCCACAACATCCGCCTAGCTCCGGGGTTTACACAAACTGAAAGCAAATTTAAGGACAGCAGCTATCGAGGAACCTTCGGCTACTTGGCTATCGAAGATTCCCGGGTAAGCTGGTGTCAAACGCACTTCGCCGGAAAAGCCGTGTCCGGCGCAAGTCCAAAAGAATTTAAAGAAGAACACGAAAGAGGAAACTCCATGAACCGCAAACTCCCTGTTGTTTACGCGTTGTTAGTCGCAGTCTTACTCTCGGTCTCATCCGCAGCCTCCGCGCAGATTTCGGTCGGAATCAGTTTCAACGTGCGCATTGCACCGCCCGCTCTGCCGGTTTACGAACAGCCCATCTGCCCCAGTCCCGGCTATCTGTGGACTCCCGGCTACTGGTCCTGGAGTGACGATGACGGCTACTACTGGGTGCCCGGTACCTGGGTGGAAGCTCCCACGCCCGGCCTGCTCTGGACTCCCGGCTACTGGGGATGGAACAACGGATTCTACGGCTGGAACGAAGGCTACTGGGGTCCGCACGTCGGATTCTACGGTGGCGTGAACTACGGCTTCGGCTACGGCGGCGTCGGTTTCGGCGGCGGCGAGTGGCGTGGCGGAGCTTTCTTCTACAACACGGCCGTCATGCACGTCGACACGGTCCACATCACCAACGTCTACGTGAACCGCACAGTCATCGTGAACAACGATTCGCACGTCGCCTTCAACGGCGGCGAAGGCGGACTCACCGTGCACGCCAGCGCGCAGGAAGAATCCTACGCCCGCGAACCGCACACGCCTCCCGTGGCCGCGCAAGTCCAGCAGGTTCACGCAGCCAGCCAGAACCGGGCGAACTTCGCGTCCGAAAATCACGGAAGTCCCGCCATCGCTGCCACAGCTCGCCCCGGCGAGTTCAGCGGAAAGGGTGTAGTTGCAGCGAAAGCCGCCGGAGCTCCCTACAAGGCTCCGGCCATGTCGCCTAAAGAAGCCCGCGGACCTGCACCCGCAGCGACCAAGACCGCCGCGCCCCACAACAACGTCGCGCGTCCCGTCACTCCCCCGGTGAAGAACACCGAGGCCGCTCCGGCGAGGAACACAGCGCCCGCAAAGACCGCCCAGGAACCCCGCGCGGCCACTCCCCGGACCGAGACCGCCCGCCCGCAAACGGAAGCGCGTCCGCAACCAACGAGCCAGCCCAAGCCCCAGGCCAAGCCAGCGGCCAAGCCCAAGCCAGCTTCCAAACCAGCTCCCAAGGAAGAGAAAGAAAAGAAGTAGCAGCGCAGGAAGAATCGCCCAACGTCAGACGTTAAAACATGAGACCTCAGACCTCGGCAAAACCAAGCCGAAGTCTGAGGTCTTAACGTCTGAACAGGAAGTGGGAATCTAGAGTCGGAAGCCCGACGCCGAAGACCACTGCGATCCGCATGGAGACAGCCTCGACTGTCCAAGCCAGAGCCTGCCCTGACCGGAGTCGAAGGGGCGAAGACCTGCGCAAGAGTCCAAGCTTCCTGGCGGTACCGGGGTAGCCCGCCCTAATTCGTGACGACTATGCTGATTGTGGCCGAGCTCGTTGTGCCGTAGGTCACGGTAACAGCGTACGTTGCGGCTGTGGAACCTTCGCTCACCGTGCAAGTCTCAGGAGATACATCGCTGTTTGTGCACTGAATCGTCCCCCCATTTGCCGGCTGCGTCACCACTGTCCAGGTGGACGCGGTCGTGAAGTCATACGTGGTGCCGCCGGAGACACCCTGTGCGACGAACGGCTGACTCGGGGTGCCCGAAGCGTCTGCATTCCAAATCAGCGGGCTGGAACCGTCGGAACAAGATGTTGTGTCGCCAAATGTACCCA
>JBEKGG010000413.1:0-4243 GCA_050012915.1 Terriglobales bacterium
AGTGGTGCGGGCCAGGCGGTCAGACAGAGCTTTCTGTTGATTGGTAACCTCCTGCGGCAGTCGATCACCGAAAATTTCGAAGAATTTTGCAGTCGCTTCCGTTTCCTGGGCCCAGTCGCTCGAATTCACGCTGAGCAACTCATCGAGGCTTTCGCGGGAAATGTTCATGCCGTCCAATGTCAACGAAGAAGGAGTTGGCACAAAGCCAATCGGCGTATCGGTGGCGGCAGCGCGTCCCTCAATCCGATCGGCGATCCACTTCAGCACCCGGACATTTTCGCCGAATCCGGGCCACAGGAATTTTCCGTTGGAATCCTTGCGGAACCAATTCACGTGGAAAATTTTCGGCGCGTTTTTAATTTTCGGGCCCATGTCCAGCCAGTGCTGGAAATAATCGGCCATGTTGTAGCCGCAGAAAGGGATCATGGCCATCGGATCGCGACGCGAAACTCCCACGGCGCCGGTGGCGGCAGCAGTCGTTTCCGATGCCATGGTAGCTCCAACGAAAACGCCGTGATTCCAGTCCCGCGCTTCGTAGACCAGGGGTGCCAGCTTGGCCCGGCGTCCGCCGAAAATAATCGCGGAAATGGGAATTCCTTCGGGGTCTTCCCAATGCGAAGAAATCGAGGGCGACTGGTCAGCCGCGACGGTATAACGCGAATTCGGATGCGCCGCCGGCCCGCTGCCCGGCGTCCACTTCTGGCCTTTCCAGTCGATCAAGTCCTCGTGCGGCTCGGTTCCAATCCCTTCCCACCAGGGCTCGCGGGAAACCGCAGTCATCGCGGTATTGGTGAAGATTGTGTCGTGGTCGAACGCAGTCATCATGTTCGGATTGGTTTTAAGATTCGTGCCGGGCGCCACGCCGAAAAATCCTGCTTCGGCGTTCACCGCGCGCAGCGTGCCGTCTTTGGCCACATGCATCCAGGCGATATCGTCGCCGATGGTCTTGACGCGGTATCCTTCTTTTTCCAGCGACGAAACCATCATGGCGAGATTTGTTTTGCCGCACGCACTGGGAAACGCGGCTGCCATGTACGTCGTCTTGCCGGATGGACCTTCCAGCCCGAGCAGCAACATGTGCTCCGCCATCCAACCTTGTTCGCGCGCCATAAAGCTGGCGATGCGTAACGCAAAACATTTTTTGCCCAGCAGTGCGTTGCCGCCGTATCCGGACCCTACGCTCCAAATCAGTTTTTCTTCAGGGAAGTGCAGAATGAAACGGCGGTCCGGACTCAAATCGCCCAGCGAATGCATTCCCGGCACAAAATCATCCGAGCTTCCTAGACGGTTGAGTGCGGCCGTCCCCATGCGGGACATGATGCGCATGCTGGCCACGACGTAGGGTGAGTCGGTGACTTCCACGCCGACCTTACTGTAAGGAGATTTCTCGGGCCCCAGAATGTACGGGATCACGTACATGGTACGGTTCTTCATCGCGCCGTCGAATAGCGGGCGGACTTTGTCTTTCGCTTCCTGCGGCGCCATCCAATTATTGGTAGGTCCAGCCGCGTCTTTGGTACGCGTACAAATGAAAGTAAGATTTTCGGTGCGTGCCACATCGTTGGGGTTGCTGCGGTGAAGATAGCAGCGCTGATGCGTTTTTTCGTTGAGCGCAACGTACGTTCCGTCGCGAAGCATTTCATCGACTAGACGATCGTTCTCCGCTTGCGAGCCGTCACACCAGACGGTTTTTGCCGGTTTCATCAGGCGCGCACATTCATCAACCCACTGCTCGACTGGGGTAGCCACCGAACCTCCAAGAAATTTCAACG
Source organism: Terriglobales bacterium (assembly GCA_050012915.1). Taxonomy (GTDB): domain Bacteria; phylum Acidobacteriota; class Terriglobia; order Terriglobales; family Acidobacteriaceae; genus JABDBE01. The sequence goes on from JBEKGG010000413.1 coordinate 1,773, forward strand.
CGGGGAGCGTTGCGCGGCTGGCGGGCCGGCGAATGCCGCACTGCCAATACCTGAACTGCGACTAAAACTTATACTTCCCATAAAAGTTTATTCAGGTACCTAAAAAGTCTAGGCCAGCCGGGGCGGAAATGCAAGAAACACCGCTGTGCCGAAAGCCGCGTAAATCGTTGATTCTAAACGGGTGCTATACTCATCCGGCATGTACGCGCGAAAATTGCGGGCGGAAACGATTATCGGCGACGAGCGCAAGCCCGCTCCGCTGGAATGGCTCGATAGCTTCTGCATGCGGAATTTTACCGGCTCGCAGGAATTTGACGACACCCTGCCGACCGGGGAAGGAAGCCTGGAGGCTGGATTATCGATTGAGCCGGAGCGCCTGGCAGCGGCGATGAGTGAGTGGTTTACGAAACGTGGTAAGGGAAACGGAAAACCGGTAAGAATTGAACTTCAAGAAATAAATCCGCGCTGATCAACTGCAGCCGTTCTTAAGTCACCCGAAAATCCCAACTCGAATGATGGCGGAAGAGCCGAAGTCTCCCGGCGTATGATTGGGGCGTTGCAGCGGTCATCGCCGGAGGAATTCGGCTCCTCACCCAAACTTGGACGGAGGCTTGCAGGGATGGTTAGCAGACGTTTCGGGGCCGCCCAGCGGTCGCGTTGCGTCTAATGCGAGCTTCGAGATAATGCGTCTTGCGAATCGGTTGGGTTCGGACTCCGGCTGAGTAGGGCCCTGATTTGTGGCATTGCGGCGCGCACGCAGTCCTCGCCCGCAATAATCATCTGCGGCGATTTCGGGAATTCGTCCCACAGAATGTGGTGCACATCGGGCTCCAGCAGTACATCCGTCATTCCTCGCCAGGACTGGACCGCTTTCGATTGAATGATCGAGAACGAACGGCTAATCACCTCAATCGTGTTGCGCGGTTTGGTATCCAGCAACCCCGGTTCCAAATGCACCGAGATGATGACTTCCGCGCCCATTTCGCGCAGCGCCGGAGCCGGAACCTGTTCAGTGAGGAAACCATCCACCAGAAAATGGCCGCGATATTCAACCGGCAAAAATAAGCCCGGATAAGCGCAGGAAGCGCGCAGGGCTGGCCCGATCTCGCCGGTTCGAAAATGCACGGATTCGCCTTTCAGCAAATCGGTGGCGACGATTGCCAGCGGAATCCGCATTTCGTGAAACGATCGCGCGGTGGCCATGCGCGACAGAAAGTCTTCCAAGCGATCGTTAGAAGCCATGCCCATGCGCGAGAGCGTCCAGCGGCCGAAATCGCGGAAGCGAGTCGAGCTGGCTTGATGCGCCATGTCGTCGAGCGAAGTGCCGCTGGCGTAGGCTGCGGCGATCAAGGCGCCGACGCTGGTGCCGGCGATCAAATCGATCGGAATTTCACTCTCTTCCAGAGCGCGCAGCACTCCGATGTGCGCAATACCGCGCGCAAAGCCGCCGCCCAGCGCGAGGCCGACCTTGGGCCTCTGCCCCTCGACGTTATACGCAAACGAGCGCAGGCCCCGGATCGCTTTTCCGAGCCATTTTGTAGTGCTCATGCCCACCCAGCCGGTCTTTACCGAACCTGACCGTAGAATTACTCTAACTCAAATGGTGCAACGCCGCGTTTAAGGTTGACCGTCAGGTACCGCTTTTGTAACCTCGCTTGCCGCCTTTTTGCGGGTTGAGGTGAGTGATGAAGCGTCGAATAGAAAAAGCAGCGGTTCTGGGTGCGGGGACCATGGGAGCGCGCATCGCCGCGCATTTTGCCAACGCCGGGATCCCTTGCTACCTGCTTGACATTGTTCCGTCCGAGCTGAATGCCGAGGAAAAGCGCAAAGGGCTCACGCTGGAAAGCCCGGCGGTGCGTAATCGCATCGTGCTGGCCGGACTGGAAGGCGCGAAGAAATCGAAGCCGGCCGCTTTTTTTACTCCAGAAATTGCGCGTCTGGTTACGCCTGGGAATTTCGAAGATAACCTCGCCTGGTGCGCGGAAGTCGATTGGATTATCGAGGTGGTCGCGGAGAATTTGGAGATTAAACGGAATTTGCTGGCGAAAGTCGAAGCGCTGCGCAAACCCGGGACGATCGTCACTTCCAACACTTCGGGCCTGCCCATTCACCTGATCGCCGAAGGCCGCTCCGAAGATTTTCAGCAGCACTGGGCCGGCACGCATTTCTTCAATCCTCCGCGCTACATGAAGCTGGTCGAACTGATCGCCGGGCCGAAAACGAAATTGGAAGTTTTGCAGTTGCTGGATGAAACCTGCGATTTGCGCTTGGGCAAAGGCGTGGTCCGCGCGAAAGATACGCCGAACTTTATCGCCAACCGCATCGGCACCTTTTCCATGCTAAATGCGCTGCACCAGATGCAAGCGCTGGATATGACCATCGAAGAAGTGGATACCTGCACCGGGCCGGCGATCGGCCAGCCTAAATCCGCGACGTTCCGCACCGGCGATCTGGTTGGGCTGGACATTTTG
>JBEKGG010000414.1:0-2918 GCA_050012915.1 Terriglobales bacterium
TTGTCGTTTCCATCAACTACGGGACTAGTTCCTTCGGAGTGGTGCCTGAGGCGGTTCGATGATGTATAAGGCGTGAACACAAACATACACGATTTGAGGTGGTGAGATGGCAATGGATCGGATTCCTGCGAAAGATGCGGAGGAGGCGTGGATCGCAAAATATAGATCCGCGCTAAAAGACATTCCAGTTCAGCAGTCACGTTCCACGAGGTTCCACGAAACTCTCAACAGAGCCCACAGCATCATTGTGTCGCACGTCGCAGGAATCTTAGCTGGCTCGCTGGATTCGAGCCGCTGGAAGGGATTAAAGAGCCCGGTACAATCCTCGACACCCGTCCCCGTTTCACAACCACAAACAGCTCGAAACAGGAACATGGCAGAGTCGAACGCCAAGGTAGCTTGATAGCGGCCAAGGTCTGCCGCGCCGGCGTGGAGGTTCAGGGCCGGGGACAAACGATCATGCCGACGATTCCGGAGCGGGTCGAAGCTCCCATCTTAACCATCACCAGCCGAATAAATGCCTTTACCGTGTTAGGGCTGATATTCATGCGCTGAGCAATCTCTTTGCTGGTGAAGCCCTCCCGCAGAAACTGCACCGTTTCCTGTTCGCGGGCCGTCAGGCCAAAGCGTTCAGAAATTTCCGCAATCGTCGTCGACTCGTGGCTTTTCCTCTCCATCATGACGATCGTCAATCTTCCGGACTGACCTGAACCATTGCTTTGGTTGGTATGATTTTCCGGAAGATCGAGCGCAAAAGAGCGGCAAAGATACGTCCTCCTCGCCGATTGAACCTTGCCTGCAAGTCCTGGCCGCGATTGCCCTTCGCCCAGAGTCGCGCGAACCTTCTTCGCCAGCCACAGGCCAAGATTGTGAATGTTTCGTGGGTGCTCTGGAAATGTAAGTATCTGAAGCACCTCGGGATTGGAGCCGACAACTTTCGCTGACGTATCCACCACAATCAGACCGGGCCGGGCCGGTGCAGTACGCGATAAGCTTTCCATTTTCATAATGGTCGCCAGTCAGCCGCTTAAGACGAATCGACTTGGCCTCATCAGGCCGGGCCGGGCTCCGCACTTGACCACTTCAGCGCGGCGAGCAACCCCATCCGCATTCACCTGCGCTTTTATGTCCCTGTGGTCGTTCGCGCGATGTTAGTAGTCCAGTCCGGCCTCAGCAAGGGGCAACACAGGTCATTTCAGGACATTACGGGGCATCACTGTGCAAAAGATCGCCGCATCCCCTGCGCGCACCCATGTTTGACTCAGGGGGTACATGGAAGTGAGCACAGCCGCAGGATCACACCGCGAAGCCGATCACCTTTCTGACTGCGCTATCAGGCCTGTGCGGTTGCCGCGCCTTTTTCTCGGAACTGCCAAAATCATGAGAGGTATGTCGGTTTATGCCCCGCGCACGGCTAGGGGAGTTTTCCGGCCGGGTACAAGATTTACTGTATGGGAGCGAAAGCGCTGATTTATTAGTTTTTAGTGACAAACGCCCCATCGAGCAGGTGCTGGTTCCTAAGGGGGGACACCGGCACTTGCTTTTTTCTCTTACCCGTTGCGACCTCAGGCTCCATACAGCGCACGGAATCTCCAAATACAGATTGAACGGGATTCGTCCGCTCGTGGTTCAGGGCTAAAGTTCCCGTCAGTACAGTCATTGGAAGGAGGGGATCATGCTTTACTGGACGCTAATGTTCCTGGTGTTGGCACTGATCGCGGGAGTGCTCGGCTTTACCGGCATCGCAATTGTGGCTGCGGGTGTCGCCAAGCTGCTGTTTTTCGTTTTCCTGGTGTTCTTTGTCATTTCACTCGCGACCCATCTCTCGAGCCGAGGCAGCGGTATCTAGGCTGCCCGCACTCCGCACAAAAGGGCGGAAGAATCTTCTCAGCTCGTAGTGGGACGATGCTCGATGTCGGCTAAAAGCCTGCCGTCATCATTGAAGCAAGAGCAGGAGGAAGAGCAGTTGAGCCAAGGCTAACGCAAAACGTGAAGGAGATAAAAACCATGAAACTCACCAGCGTAATCAGGATGTTCGTTTTGACTTCGCTTCTCGGAGGTAGCGCGCTGATCTTCGCACAAGACCAGCAAAGTGATGCCAAGCCCCCGCAAGAAGAAGCTCGCCCCGAAGCAGCCAAGCCGGCGCAGGATGAAGCCGCACCTCCACGCCCACAACAAGAGGATGCGAAACCTCCAAAACAAGACGATGTTAAGCCTCGCCAGGACGAGGACAAGCCGGCAAAGCAGGAAGACGCCAAACCGTCCAAGCAAGCCGAGCAGGCCCAGCGCGCCGACAACCAACATGGCCGCATTCCCGACGACAAGTTCCGCGCCCACTTCGGACGTCAGCACACCCTTGTGATCAACAAAACAACTGTTGTGAATGGCCAGCCACGCTTCCAATACTCCGGCTACTGGTTCACCATCGTTGACCCCTGGCCAGTTGGCTGGGCCTACACAGACCAGTGCTATATCGACTATATAGACGGCCAATATTTCCTGTTTGATCTGCTTCACCCCGGCGTTCAGATCGCAATTACCGTTGTGATGTGAGCACGGCTGCGCGTTGACGTGAGCGAGACGCCCTCCTTGATTCTGCGGCGCAAAGCCTCCGCAGAATCAAGGAGGGCGTCTCTTTGCTTGTCGGATCGCTGATCGGATTTTTGCTGGATTGATACCCGGATCGATGGCGATCGGTGCCGCAGGAATCGCTCCCAACCTTTGCAATCTCTGACGGCAACTAACTTTCAGATGACATAAATTTCGGAGGCGCGGGAAGGCCCGCGCTTTCTCAGGAGGAATCTATATGGCAGACGATATGGAGAAGAAGAATCAGCAGAGTGGCCAACCAGGACAAGGCCAGCAAAGCGGCCAACCCGGACAGGGCCAGCAGAGCGGCCAGCCCGGCCAGTATCAGC
>JBEKGG010000415.1:0-3226 GCA_050012915.1 Terriglobales bacterium
TGACCACAGTGTGCGGCCGGGCGCGAAACGAGAGCGCTAAGGCGTGTACATCCACAGATCGCTGAGGTCGCCTTCTGTGCCAGTTGCAGGAACGCCATAACCGCCAAACAGCCAGAGGTTTCCGTTCGCGTCGATCCAGCCACCCATCGAACTGCGAGCGCCGGGAATATTAGCCGGCGCCGGCATATTTTGAACGCCATATACGCCGCTTTGGTTGATCAGGTTGGACCCGGACATCCAGGTCCACTGGCCGTTGCTGTACTTCCAAATGTCATTCAGCAGCCCCGTATCTGAATCTGAGTCGATCCCATTGCCGCCGAATAGCCAGAAATTACCGGACGAATCGGTCCAGGCGACAGCATGCAACCGCGACCCAGGACTATTATTAGAAGCAGGTGTACCTTGAACGCCGTACACACCACCCTGGTTAAGCAGGTTGGATCCAGACACCCAGGTCCATTCGCCATTACTAAATTTCCACAGGTCGCCCAGCATTCCGGATGGCCCGGCAGAAACGAAACCCTCTCCCCCAAGCAGCCAGAAATTTCCGGACGAATCGGCCCAGCCAACTGCCCAGGTTCTCCCTCCCGGAATGTTGCCCGACGCCGGTACACCCTGCGTACCGTACACGCCGTCCTGGTTGGCTAAGTTGGAGCCAGACACCCAGGTCCATTGGCCATTGCTGTATTTCCACAAATCGTTAAGCAATCCAGGTATTCCACTTGACGCGTTTCCGAATCCGCCGAAGAGCCAAAAATTCCCGGAGTGATCAATCCAACTTATGGCGCCAGATCGCGAACCGGGAATGTTGGTCGCGGCCGGAACTCCCAGAGTGCCATAGATCCCCAGCTGACCCATCAGGTCAGACCCACCCATCCACGTCCATTCGCCGGAGCTATACTTCCACAGGTCGTTGAGCATTCCTTGGGTGTCCGCCGAATCGATACCATTTCCTCCAAAGATCCAGAAATCTCCAGAGGCGTCGGTCCAACTCACGCTTTCAAAGCGCGCTCCGGGAGTATTGGCCATGGCGGGAACACCGAGAGTGCCATACGTGCCTTTCTGGTCTCCAAGATTGGACCCGGCCATCCATGCCCATTGCCCGGCGCTGAATTCCCAAATGTCATTCATATCAAGGACCGACCCGACTGAATCCAAACCGAATCCGCCGAAGAGCCAGAGATTTCCGGACGCGTCCGTCCAGGTGGCAGGATCTTGTCGCCCGCCGGGGAAGTTATTCGCGGAGGCCACACCCATGGCGCCGTAAACACCATTGTTGCTCGGGGTTGTAGGACCGTTCACCCAGGTCCATTCGTTGTGGCCGCAGTTGACCTGCAAGTTTGTGACGTTGGCGGTTGCTGTTCCGGAGCCATTAGTGACGCCGCACGTTTGCGTGGGATTGGAAGGCTGCGTGGAAATCGTGACGCTATAGGGACTGCCGCTCGCCACGGTCTTCGCGAAGGTAAAGCTTCCGTTCGCGTTCACCGGAAGCGGGTCATTCAAGTTGTCCTGCAAAACGAGGCCGCCGCCGGTGCCCGCAAGGTTCACGACTGTGCCGCTGATCGTGAATGTGGAGGGCGGCGTACTGTTGCCACCGCAAGCTGCGAGCGCAAGGGAAAACGCGGCCAGAATCACGACGGAGAAGAGTTTTCGGAAGGGAACTTTCATAAAGGGGCTCCTCTGCTTCTGCTGCGCGATGGCCGGGATGGCAGCCGGCAAGAGCAGCACCTCTGTGGCGACTGTAAGAAGCGTCGCCACGCAACGCAGCCGCAGATTAACACATTGGGGTTTTAACTTAGCAGTACATAGAGGGGCTGTGTCCACACCGGTATCGTCAATTGCGACGTGAGTGTATGATAGCGCGCTTTCTCTTTTAATCCGGGAAGACGCGGAACCAAAAGGGAGTTGTACCGTGAAAATCTTTCTACTTTTGCTTTTCTTCTCGTTGAGTGTACCGGCCCAGCCGGCCCAGGCGCCGGAAGGAGTCTGGCAAGGCTATGACGGCGAGTGGAAGCATGTCTCCCAGCAATTGGTTGCGCTGGCGGAGGCGACCCCCGCGGAAAAATTCTCGTGGCGTCCCGCGCCGGGAGTGCGCTCCACCAGCGAAGTGTACATGCACATAGTGGATGCGAACTTCTATTTGCTGAGCGTCACCGGCCCCAAGATGCCCGCCGACCTGAAAGATGACATGGGGAAAACGGTGACCTCGAAAGCCGAGGTGATCGCGTGGCTGAAACGTTCGCTGGAAGCGGTGAAAACGGCGCATGCGGCGGAAACATCCAAGGATCTCGAGCGCAAAGTGAAAATCGACGACCGCGATGCGACTGTGGACGGCATGTATCTCCGCATCATCGTTCACGCGAACGAGCATATGGGACAACTGATCGCGTACGCACGCATGACCGGCGTCGTGCCGCCTTGGGCCAATAAATAGGGACGCGATTGCTAAGCCGTAATCCCGTTCCGCGTTGTGGAAATGATGAGGTAGAATGCGGCTCCTTACTGATATTCAACGGCAAATCTTGCGAGGTGAGCGGATGCGTTTCGTACTTCTGATTGGCACGTTAATGGTAGCTACGGTCGCGGCGGCGCAAACGCCGATGGCGCCGGATGTTGCGGAGGTCGTCAGCGTAGATGCGCCGGTGTTCGTGCTGAATCACGTGCGCGTGATTGATGGAACGGGCGCGCCGGCGAAAGAAGACCAAGCCGTGGTGATCGCGAACGGCAAGATAAAGTCCATCGGGCCGTCTGCGTCGGTGCAAGCCCCGCAGGGCGCGCAACAAATGGACCGCACGGGTTACACGGTGATTCCGGGGCTCGTGGGAATGCACAACCATCTCTACTATACGGACTCGATCTCGGTGCAATACGCCTTCGGAAGGATTGGCCAGCCGGGGCTGTTCATTGCGGAGATTCCTTACACCGCGCCGCGACTTTATCTGGCGGCCGGCGTAACCACCATGCGCACGACGGGAAGCCTGGAGCCTTACACCGATTTGAAAGTGAAGAGCCGCATAGACGCAGACCTGATGCCGGGGCCGACCATGGACGCCACAGCTCCGTATCTGGAAGGCGCGCCGACGCGATTCGCGCAGATGCATGAACTGACCGGCGCGGACGACGCCAAGCGCATGGTGGACTACTGGACCACGGAAGGCATGACTTCGTTCAAAGCGTACATGAACATCACCAGCGAAGAATTGGGCGCGGCCATCCAGGAAGCGCA
>JBEKGG010000416.1:0-2511 GCA_050012915.1 Terriglobales bacterium
CCGCGGGCGCAGCAATCTAAATTGCGGAAGGCTCAATCGTCACCTCCCGCCGAAGCGGTTGCTTCGCGGCGCGAGGGATCCAGCGGATGGCGCTTTGGTCCTTTGCCGCGATACCAAAGCGATCCGCCATGTTCGCGAAATGTCGATGGCGAAGTGGGATCGACGCCTTCGGTGAGATTGATATATTTTGCGTTTTTCTTGGCGCGCATTGCGGCGAGCACACGCTCCGGCGTAAACGGAGATTCGTGCAAGCGCACGCCCACTGCGTCGTAGATCGCGTTTGCAATTGCCGGGATGGTCGCTGCCAGCGAGCCCTCGCTGCACTCCTTCGCTCCGAATGGACCTTCCGGATCGATACTCTCCACAATGATCGGTTCGACTTCTGGCGATTCAACCGACGAAGGGCTGCGATACTCGAGCAGGCCGGGATTCATCAGCATGCCGTCTTTCCAAACCATTTCTTCGGTGAGCGCCTGGCCCATGCCCATCCAGACGGAGCCGATGATTTGGCCTTCGACCGAAACCGGATTCAGCGCGCGGCCGCAGTCATGTGCGGCCCAGACTTTGTGTACGGTCACTTCGCCGGTGTCCTCGTCCACGCTCACTTCAGCGACTTGAGCCGAATAGGAATAGGCGGGCGACGGGCCGACTCCTGCGCCTTTGTGTTTGCCACCACGCGCATCAGCGGGCGGCGCATACGAACCGGTTCCGGTAAGAGCTCCGTGGAAATCGATAGCGGCGACGACGGCTTCTTCGAAGGTCATCCAGTCCTTGGGGCCCTCGTCTTTGCGTTTTTGCTGGAGAGAACCACGCAGGATTTGTCCTTCGACACGGCCACTCACCGAAGCGCCAGATTGCGTAACCTCTTCGTCAGCAACTTTGGAAATGACCGGCGGAGCGCTTCCCTGCTTGTACACGATGTCGCTTCGAAAGATCAGGTCTTCGGGCGTGCAATTCATTTTGCGAGCCGCCGCCAGCGCAATCTGTCTTTGTACTTCCGTAGCGGCACGCAATGTAGCATTGCCCGCCATGAAAGTTACGCGGCTTGAGTATGAACCAATGTCGATAGGGGTGAGGTCCGTATCGGCAGCGATAACTCGGACCCGTCCCAGAGAACAGCCCAGGACTTCTGCGGCGATTTGAGCTGTCATGGTGTCCGAGCCCTGTCCGATTTCGGAGGCCCCGGTGTATACAACCACTCCGCCGTCGCGGTCGATCTTGATGTTCACGGTGGAGTGGGGCATGTCGGACCGAATGATCGAATTTGCAGCGCCGCTTACGTAGTGGCTGCAGGCAATGCCCAAGCCGCGGCCTTTCGGCAGCTTGCCCTTGCGCTGTTTCCAGCCGGAGCGCTCAACAGTTTTTTCGATGCACTCTGGGAGTCCATAACTCTGCACGCGCAGGCCGTTCACCGTGATGCACGGAGGTTGCAGCAAGTTGCGTTGGCGAATTTCCGCAGGATCCATCCCTACTTTTATTGCCAATTCATCCAGTTGCGACTCGAACGCGAATCTCACATTCACGGTGCCGTGGCCACGCATTGCTCCGCATACAGGCTTATTGGTCAGGACGCGATAGCCGTCATATTGAATGTTAGGAATATCGTAGAGCGCGCCCAGCAGCGCCCCGGAATACAGAATTGTCACGACGCCATAAGAGCAGTAGGCACCGCCATCCTGGACGACGCGGGCCTTCACGGCGGTGATGCGGCCGTCATTTGTGATTCCGGTCTTCAGATCGATAATCGTTCGTGGACGTCCGCGGTGGGCCCAGAAAACTTCTTCGCGGGTATAAGTAATTTTCACCGGGGCCAGCGCTTTGCGGGCTGCAATCGCCGCAATGATTTCGAGCGGGATGACTTCACTTTTTCCGCCGAATCCGCCACCGACCAGCGGCTTGATGACGCGAATTTGCGCCATCGGCATCTCGAGCACCAGCGACAGTTTATGTTGCAGGTAGTATGGGACCTGAGTGGACGATTGCACGGTCAGACGGCCGCGGTTGCCGGTGTGAGGGTCAATTTCGAACGCCGCCAGCGTGCAATGCGGTTCCATGGCCGCATGCGTGACTTCGTTGGCGATGAAGCGAGCTTCGGCAACCTGGTCGGCCTCGGCAAAACCTTTCTCGGGATCGCCGAACACGTGGTGATAATCTTTTTCGAGGTTGTGCGGCTTGTTGTCGTGAATGAGATCGGTCTCCGCCTTCATTGATTCTTCGGGATCGAAGTAGGCGGGTAGAAGTTCGTATTCAACGTCAATCAACTCAAGCGCCTGATCTGCAGTGGCTTCATCGACTGCGGCGACACAAGCAATGTTGTCTCCAACGTAACGCACTTTATCGAGGGCGAGCGCGTACTCGTCATGACCGACAGGAAGAATGCCGTAGGGATTGGGCGCGTCTTTGCCAACCACCACCGCTACTACGCCCTCCAATTTCTCGGCACGACTGGTGTCGATGCGTTTGATGCGAGCGTGCGGATAAGACGAATGCAGGATTCTCCCGATGAGCATT
>JBEKGG010000417.1:0-8231 GCA_050012915.1 Terriglobales bacterium
GTCGGGTGGAATTTCGAGAATGATGGTTGAGATCGCCCGCGGGTTCAGACAGAACCGCGGGTCCTTGGAGGTGCTGACACAAGAGGGCGCTCCATCTAACCCGCAAGACCGGGCAACTGAAAATCAAGTGTCCGCCGGGCGCCCGCGACGTGAATGGGAAGCACTTTACAGGCTGCGACGTTTGTCGGCCAACACCGGGGTGCTTTCTGGGATCTGGTACCCGGAAGGATTGCTCGCCTGGCTGAGCGGGAGACGCCCACACGTGGTCATGGCGCATGGACTGGAACTGTTGCCATCCACGCAAGCGTGGCGGCGCATCCCGTGGCGATGGTTGCTGAGGCGCGTGTTGACCAAGGCCGACCTAGTTGTAGCCAACAGCCATTACACGGCTAGTCTCGTACGGTCGGCTGCGCCGAGCGCAAGAGTGGAATGTATTCCACTTGGAGTGGATGCCGAACGATTCCGTCCGGCGGAAGATCGAGCAGCGGTGAAAGCCGCGCTTGGACTGGCGGGCAAGACCGTACTTTGTTCGGTGGCACGCATCGCTGCCTATAAGGGAATTGACGTTGTGCTGCGCGCTCTTGCCCTACTCGACGAAGACGACCGCAACGACCTAGTCTATGTTGTGGTCGGCAAGGGAACCGAGTTGCCCGTTTTGCAGAAACTGGCGCGAGAACTGGGTGTGGACTCGCTCGTGCGCTGGTGTGGCTTTGTAGCCGATCACGATCTGCCACCCTATTACCAAGCCGCCGACCTCTTTGTGCTCTGCACGCGGCAATCGGAAGAGCGGCAGTCGGTGGAAGGATTTGGGTTGGTATTCCTGGAGGCGCAAGCCTGTGGGACGCCGGTGGTTGGCACGCGCACTGGGGGTATCCCGGACGCGGTCCGGGAAGGCGAAGGTGGTTGGCTGATTCCGCAAGATGATGTCGCCGCGTTGAACTTGATAATGCACCGTTTGCTACACAACCCAGAGAGCTTTCATCGCGAGGGCGAGCGGGCGCGGCAGCGTGTTCTCCGCGAGGCCACATGGGAACATTACATCCAAAGGCTTCAGGCGCTGCTCACGCCACTGCGAGGATTCCATGAATGACATCGATCAGGGGGTGACCGTGATAGTACCGACACTGAACCGCGGCACCTATCTGTTGGATACCGTGAATGATCTCTTGGCGCAAGAACACCGGCCCCTGGAGATACTAGTGGTCGATCAGTCGGCGGAAGGGACCGAGGAGATGGAAGCGCTGGCGGCGGCACATTTGGAGATCATTTCTTATCGCCGCGTAGGGTTTCGGGGGTTGCCGCAGGCGCGCAATTTTGGATGGCAGAATTCGCGCTATGAAGCCATCGTGTACGTCGACGACGACATCCGATGCGGCCCCGAGTTGGTAACTGAGCACCTGCGTGCTTTGAAGTTGCGGGGAGTTGGGATCGTCGGCGGCAGCATCGAGGAATCTCGCGCTGCGAATGAAGGCAAGGGACGACCCGGACGGTTCAACTTCTGGACGGCATCGCCAGTCAGCAGCTTCGACTCGACTAAGGAGTGCGAGGCCAGTCACGTAAAGGGATGTAACTTCTCTTGCTGGCGTAGTGTTCTTCGTGAATGCGGTGGAGTGGATGAGTCGTTGTCCATTGGCGCCTCACTCTATGAGGAGACAGACTTAAGCCTGCGCGCAAGGCAGCGCGGTTACAAGATTTACTTCAACGGCCGGGCACGCCTAACCCATTTAGCGGCTGCTAACGGCGGCTGCCGCGAGAAAGACATGACAAGCTATGTGCGCGCACTGAGTCATAACCGGACGGTACTCATCCGGCGCTTCCTGCGCTGGTATCAACTTCCGGTCGCAGTTGTCCGGCTCAGCTTTCTTTGCCTTGCGTATACCTTCCACTATCGTCAGGTGGACGCAATTGAGGCTGGGCTGGGCGGATTCGTACTGGGTCTGCGAGATGGCGGCCGTGCACCCCGGTGTGGCAATTATTACGGCGAAGTGCGTCCATGAGACGACTCTGGTACTTCATCTTTCCTTTGATGTACTTGCCTAACATGGGTTTGGGGTTCAAGACCACCGTGGGACGAGCCGACATCAGCGACTTAGTTATTGGACCGCTGCTTCTGATAATGCTGCTTGCTCCCGGCGGCAAAAGCCGCAAGGCAATTCACGGGATATTTCCTGTGATTGTGGCGTTCCTAGTATGGGCGTTGATCTCCACGCTTTCCATCCCGCTTCGCTTTGAGCAGGAGCCCTTGCTGGCGTTGTTTATAGGCTTGGAAAAGCTGACAAAATTCACTCTCTACGCCGGAGTCGGTACTCTGGCTGCTTCTCGCCTAAATACTGCAGGCGATCGTAGGATGTGGTTGTGGTCGTTGCTCGCGGCGGCGGGTATCCTCTGCATAGGAGTATTGAGGGGCGCGGCGGGGGCGGCTACAACGACTCATGCGGGCCTGTACATGAACACCGACGCTTACAAGGCCTACAACGAGATTGTCGTAGCCATCGGGTTGCTCTTCGTCTACCTGGCAGGAATGTTGCTTGATGGTAATGGAACAAAGGCTTGGCGGCGGTGCGCGCTGTTGATCAGCGGCTTATTGCTCTTTACCATCGTGGGGTCAGCTTCCAGTCAACTCCACGGCAGGAGCGGATGGTTTGGATTGTTTTTTGGAATTCTGTATATCTTCTACCGGCACGGCCTCCGATTGCGCGTGCTACTAGTGATCTCACTGCTCGTGGTAGGGACGTCTGCAGCTTACTATCAGATGCCCGGATTCCAACATTTGGTCAATGAGACGTTTTTATCAGACCACAGTGCGAACAACGAGGCTGGCTTCGACGACAGCGGGCGCGCATCGACGGTGGCGAATGAACTACCCAAAGTCGTCGATCATCCCGTCCTGGGCACGGGGCTCTTTCACCGCGGCGGCAGCACCGGGCTGTGGGTCACGGGCCCGCATAACTTTTTTGTAGCCATGTTGCTGGAGACTGGCGTGATTGGCTTCGTGCTAATGACGGCGATCATGGCGGGATTCTGGCTCGCCGCTGGTAGACCTGTGACGCGATTCTTCCATCTGGATACATCCAGCCGCGCGGTTGTGGTGGCTGCTCTTATTGCCGGCAATGCTGGCGAGTACTTCTACGGGGGGACCGCTCTCTTGACCTTCACCTGCTTGCTCGCACTGGCAACTTCGCTGCCGGCTGAAGTCATGTTTGCGGAGCGAACAATCGATGGTGCGGCTCTAGTTCAGGCGTCAGCCCAATGACACAGTCACGGGAAGACTTTACAGTGGCAATTTCCACATTCAACCGCTCCGGTCTTGTGGGGTACGCGATCGACTCTGTGTTGCAGCAGGATACTCCAGTGTCCGAAATCATCGTCGTCGATGACGCCTCTACGGATAACACGGCTGATCTTATCAGGGCACGATATCCCAACGTTCGATACCTGCGTCAAGCTGTGAACAGCGGCCCGTGTGCCGCACGGAATCGGGCTTTGCGCGAGGCCACAAACGAACGGGTAGTCATGCTGGACGATGACGATACCCTTTTACCGAATGCCTTATCCTCGATCACGCAGCAGATTAAGGATGGCTCTGAGATCGAGAAGTATCCGGTGCTGATGTTTGGCCATAGTGGCGGCGTTATTCCCTGTGAATTCCTGATTCTGAAGATGAGCGATTACGTCAGCGGAGTAGTGAAAGGTGACTTCCTCCCTGTGATTCGCCGGAAGCTATTTCTTTCTTCGGGCTTTTCCTATCCCGAGATCCGCAGTGCGGGGGAGCACTTGCTCTGGTGGAAAGTGGCAGAGAAATTCGGGATTCCAACCTGGGCCCAAAGAGTGGCCCAGGCGCATTCCGACGCACCCATACGGCTGACGTCAGCACAGAATCAGGTTCGCCACGCGTGCGCCTATGCCGAACTTCAAGAACTTACTCTCGCCGAGTTTGGTAGCGTTCTTGCCCGGGACTTCCCTTCTTATTACTTGACCAAGAGGCTTGGCGCAGCGACTTACCGGCTTCTCGCGGGCGACCGGTCAGCAGCCCGCGGACATTTGCGAGAGGCTTGGCACCGGAAAGCCTCGGGCAGCGTTTGCGGCCTATGGGCCCTCAGCTTTTTACCGATTCGCGTAGTCCGTGGAAGTTTCGCATTTTTCCGCAAGGTCAGCAGGGCTCAATATCTACGTACCTGCTGGGAGGGAGATGACCGCGATAGTCAGCGGCTTTCCCACATGCAACATTGAGGGACAGCTCTACTGCTATATTAGCGCCGAGCGCTGTTGGTTCTCCAAACCATACCGCCCATCACGTCACGAGAGACCTACGGGGCACTCACACTTGATTTTCACAAATTCTCCAGACAACGAAAAACCACGCATCGTGTTTCTGGTCACCGCGGCGGTGACGCTGCGCTTCCTCGACGGTATCAAGGAAGCGTTGTCCGCGGTCGGGTATCGGGTGGTGCTAGTATCCGCTAGAGGAGCACAGTTGCAAGACGCACTGGAGAACGGGTTTGAGACGCATGAGATCGACATGGTACGCAAGATTGCGCCGCTCACGGATCTGCGTTCTCTGTGGCAACTCGCGTGGCTTTTGCGGCGGCTGCGCCCCGAATTGGTGGTGGCAGGCACGCCCAAGGCCGGATTGCTGGGGACGCTAGCCGCGCGACTTACCGGCGTGCCGCGAATTGTTTATCAAATGCATGGCCTACGCAGCGAGACCTTGCATGGATGGCAGCGCTGGCTGGTGTCTGCCATGGAACGAGCAAGTGCCCACTTCGCCCACATCACACTTTGCGTCAGCCACAGTCTTTGCGCCCGCGCCCGGCAAATGCGCATTCTGCGTAACAGTGAGGGCGAGGTTCTTGGACAGGGCAGCCCTAACGGAATTCTGATCGAGGAGTTTGCAGCCACAGCGGAGCGCGGCCAGCAGGGTATGCAGCTGAGGCGAAAGCTTGGCTGGAGTTCTCGGGAACGCGTGATCGGATTCGTCGGACGCTGGGTTCGCGATAAAGGTGTCCAGCACCTGGTGACCGCGTTTTCGAATCTGAGCGAGAGGGACAAATCGCTGCGACTACTTTTGATTGGCGGTTACGAGGAAGTCGATGGGCTGCCGCCAGAAGTTCGTGCGCAAATCGCCAACCACCCTGCTATCGCGGCCGTAGATTGGCAGGACCCTATCGCGCCATGGTACGCGGCGATGGATGTATTCGCCTTCCCGAGCTGTCGCGAAGGGCTCGGAATGGTCTTGCTAGAGGCGCAGGCCGCGGAGCTTCCGGTTATCGCGACACGTGTGACCGGAGTTGTGGACGCCGTACGTGAAGGTGAGACCGCGTTACTCGTAGATCAAGGAGACACCTCGCAGCTTGAAGAAGCGATCCGCCGCGTGTTGGCTGACGACGCAACGGCACGCGAAATGGGCAAAGCGGGTGGGGAATGGGTGAGGATGGCCTTCGCCCGGGAGACCGTTGTGAACAATTACGTCGATTTTTATCGGTGCTTGCTGGACTCGCACGACCAATATCGCGCTTGGAAAATGTCTGTCGGTGTAGGCGCGGAGCAGCGGCGATGATGCAGATCAAAGACCAAGTTTCTGTGCTTCGCCTTATAGTGCCGGTGACGTTGGCTTGTTTGAGCTTGAGCTCGCACGCGATATCGCAGGGAACTCCCGTCGATCGATCCATAACTGCGACAGTAAATCGCTCAGTCACATTTTCAGCAGGACCGCTAGCACCGAGCCCGGCAGTTCTACCAGCTCGGACTCAATCGCAGACAACCATAAGCGGTTCACTGCGAACCAGTTCGTCACCATCTGGCGCGAATTCGAATCTGAGATCTCTTAAAACTCAGGCAGGTTCGTCTGAGGCAGATTTGCCTATTGGAACTTCGTCCTCGGGCGGACCGATGATTGGCGCTCACCCAGAGGTGCGCGAGCCGGGTGCTTTAGGCGTCATTCCTTCTTTATCTCTCGGGTGGGGAAGCACGGTGAGACTCACATCAGGGACTAAGTCGCTGGAGCCCTCGCCGATTCAGATGGATGAGGCAGGTCCGGTTGTGGGAGGTATCTCCGCCCCTTCAGGCGGCTTGTTTGCAGGTTCGCGGCAGCGAAGGTTGGACTTCCACTCCTCCGGACACAGTACGGATATTCGTGGTGGAGTCAGGTCAGCCGAAGCGCAAACCGGCGGCGTGCGGAAAGCTTGCAAGGGGAACATGTCAAACTGCACTCAAAAACAAACCAAAAGACAACCAAAGCACACCAGCGGCTGGGACGCGCTCCAAAATTCCAAATAGAGCGGCACTTTTTGTAGGGCAAGGAATTCTCCAAGACTTAGTCCGCCGAAAGCGTATTCGATGAAGATGAACAACCCCCTGAGGCATTTCTCTAGCTTGATCGCTGTCATCCCTACGCTTCTGCGAAGGGAGACTTCGAGCGGCAATTTCTTGCCCCAGATTGATGGTTTGCGTTTCGTTGCAATCGCAACCGTATTGGGTGTCCACATCTTTGCATTCGTGATTGGGAAGAATACTCTTCCAGTACGGTCGACGTGGCTGATTGATAATCACGAACACCTCGCGCGAGGTGTCCAACTGTTTTTTGTTATCAGCGGGTTCGTAATAGCAATGCCTTTTGCAGCAAGTGCGATGAGCGGTGGTCCGCGGGTCGGGTTGAGAAACTTTTATGCTCGGCGCATGACCCGGCTTGAGCCGCCGTTTCTGATTGCTATGCTGCTTACCTATTTTTCCCTCGTATTCATTCATCATTCCGGAGCGCGGGAACTATTGCCTCACTTGCTGGCCACATGCACGTACACCCACGCAATAATTTACGGTAGTAAGAGTCCCATAGCGTTCATCACCTGGTCGCTGGAGATTGAAGTCCAGTTTTATCTGATTGCCCCATTGATTATGGAGACCCTCCGCATGCGGCCATGGGTGAGGCGCGGCCTACTAATAATGTTGGCACTCGCTTCACTCATTGCGCAATCCCTAGTCAGCCGTTTGCACCCAGTTTTGGCTTTGTCACTGATTGCAGATTTGTCCTTTTTTATAGCTGGAATCTTGGTGTGCGACTTAGCCATGGCGAGCGATTTCTGGAAGGGCCAGCGCTCGCTGAGCTGGGACGTAATCGGATGCGTCGCCATTACTGCGGGTTATTCCCTCTCACTGATCGGCTTTGGGTCGAATCTAGCAATGGCAATTTGCTTTGGAACTGTCGCTCTCGCGGCGTTTAGAGGCGCAGCATTGTCTCGGCTGCTGGCAAAGCGCTGGCTCGCCACAATTGGCGGTATGTGCTACAGCATCTACCTGCTGCATGTTCCGTTGATATACCTGTTCGGCCATCTATTTGCGCGTGCCATGCGGACCCCCTATCTGTGGCTGAACGCTTTGGTTGCGGTCATATTGCTCCCACTGCCGATATTGATCCCTTGTTCCATTTTCTTTCTAACCGTTGAAAAACCTTGCATGAACAAGCGGTGGCCCGCCAATCTTGCTCGGATTATCTTCGCGTCCCGAAGAGTCGACATGGCGTCCGAAACCTGCGATGCCCTATCGAAACGAGCTTAATCCTGCGTGAATGTATCCTAACCTCATGCAGGCCGATGCAGAAATGCATCGCACTTGCGGCAAAAGCATATGAATCGGAAACCTAACCCGGGGGGAGTCTGACGGTAAAACGCATATTCGATCTGTTCGCAGCAGCAGCTGTGGTGCTTGTTTTGTCTCCACTGCTCTTAGCGGTTGCCGGGATCGTCCAGATTTTTTTGGGATCGCCGGTATTGTTTCGGCAGTTGCGCCCGGGATATAAGGGGCGTCCGTTCACGTGTCTAAAGTTTCGAACCATGACGGACAGGCGCGACGCGAGTGGCCAGCTCTTGTCCGATGCAGAGAGACTAACACCGCTGGGACGGTTCCTGCGGAGCACAAGCCTGGACGAATTGCCAGAACTGATCAACGTGATTCGCGGCGAAATGAGCCTGGTGGGGCCACGTCCACTTTTGATGCAGTATCTGGTGCGCTACACGCCCGAACAAATGCGCCGCCACGAAGTGAAGCCGGGCGTTACAGGGTGGGCACAGATCAATGGCCGAAACGCGGCAAGTTGGGAGCAGAAGTTCGCGTATGACATTTGGTACGTGGAAAACCAAAGTTTCTGGCTGGATCTGAAGATCCTCGCGCTCACACCCTCGAAAATCTTAACGCGCGAAGGCATCTCCCAACCCGGTCACGCCACCATGCGGGAATTC
>JBEKGG010000418.1:0-2867 GCA_050012915.1 Terriglobales bacterium
GGCGCGATTCCCGGCATGCTGCATGTCCTGGACCCGCACTCAAACTTTTTTGACCCCAAGCAATACGCCCTCTTCAAGGAAGACCAGCAGGGAAAATATTACGGCGTGGGAATGACCGTCACGGGACGTGACAATCAGACCGTGGTCCTCGCTCCATTTGTCGGCTCTCCTGCCTATAAAGCCGGTATCCGCCCCGGCGATATCATCCTGAAGGTAGAAGGGAAAGTCTGCGACGGCCTGACCACCACCGAAGTAGCCGAGATGCTCAAGGGGCCCAAGGGCACCGTGGTTCACATCTCGCTGGGACGGGAAGGCTGGGACAAGGCTATCGAAGTTGCTGTCACGCGCGACGAGATTTACCGCCCTGCGGTTGAATATTACGGCATGGTTAAGCCGGGAATCGGCTACGTCCGCATCGTATCGTTCAACGAGACTACTGACAGCGACGTGGCGGAAGCCCTGAAGCAGCTCGATTTCCCCAAGCTCGATGGACTCGTCATAGACCTGCGCAACAACGGCGGCGGACTGCTCAACCAGGCCGTCGGTCTGGCCGATATGTTCCTGGATAAGAACGAAATTGTGGTTTCCCATCATGGGCGTGTGTCCCCGGAGCGCCGCTATTACGCCTTGCGTGGAAATCAGGGCTTGGAAGTTCCCATCGTCGTGCTGATCAACGGACAAAGCGCCTCGGCCTCGGAAATCGTTGCGGGCGCCATTCAGGATCACGATCGCGGCTTGATTGTCGGAGAAACCAGCTTCGGCAAGGGCTTGGTGCAAACCCAGTTCCCGCTAAGCGAAGACACCGCTATGCTGCTCACCACCGCGCGTTACTACACCCCCAGCGGCCGTCTGATCCAGCGCGACTACAAAAACGTTTCGCTCTACGATTATCACTACAACCCCCAAAAGCCCGCGCGGCCCGAAGTGAAGCTAACCGATAGCGGCCGGCAGGTTTTCGGACAAGGCGGAATCACTCCGGACGACACCATCGCGGAACCCAAGCCCGACGATTTCGAACAGACCATGTACCGCCGGGGCGTTTTCTACCTGCTCCCGCAGGGCGTTGGCGATTTCACGCGCCACTATCTCGGCGAAAAACCGGACATCACCAAGGATTTCGTGGTAAATGAAGAGGTCATCAACCAGCTCCGCAAATATCTGAGCGACCAGCACATTCATTACACCGAACCCGAAATCCAGGATAACCTCCCCTGGCTGAAGTGGCAGATTAAGCGCGAAGTCTTCACCTCCGTCTTCGGCCTGAATGAGGGCTTCAAAGTAGCCCTGCAGGATGATCCTCAGCTCGATAAAGCCGTTGAGCTGATCCCCCAAGCCCGTGCGCTCTACCAGAACGCCCGCAAAATCGTCGCCGAGCGCGAAGCCAGCCGTTCGACTCACCCGTAGCATCCGCCAAGTCGCGCAAACACCTATAGGGGCGCGACTTAACGCTCATGGACGACCGGGAAGTCGTCCACGCGACGCTGCCTCAATGTTGCTCCTCAAGTAACGCACTCAGGAATCCCCTTCGACCCACACCCCGGAGAATCGTATGCTCAGAGGAAGCCAAATTCCCCTAGGCTGGGCATGAATACGCAAGAAACCGCTGTCGCCAGATTCTTGAGCCGCGCTCCCCGGCTGTCCGCCACATCCTGGGGATTGGTGGCTGGTTGGGCGCTCATTGTCGGCGGCTATTGCGTCGTCTCACTTACAGTTGCTCCCGGCCGCGGCCTTACCGCCTTCGGTGACATCTTCCAGTGCCTCGCAGCCCTCTTCGCCTGTTTAGGTTTGGTGATGAATGCGTCCTTGCCAGAGAGGCGAACCAGATTATTTTGGTTGCTGCTCGCGCTGGGCTGTTTCGCGTGGCTCGTGGGTCAGTCCCTGTGGACCTATTTCGAAGTCGTTCTCCGCAAGGACACGCCAGACCCGTTCATAGGTGACGTAATACTCTTCCTGCATCCCGTGCCGATGATCGGCGCGCTGGCGCTGAAGCCGCACGACCGCCGGGAGGACCTCAACGTCCGCACCGGATATCTGGATTTCTCGCTCTTACTGGTTTGGTGGGTGTATCTGTACCTTTTCGTCGTGATTCCGTGGCAATACATTACGCCCAACGTCTTGACCTACGGATTGATGTACGACCACCTGGCTGCGGCGGAAAACATGCTGCTCGCGGTAGGATTTGCGATGTTAATGACGCGATCGCGTGGAAAGTGGCGCGAAGTGTATGCTCACTTGTTTAGCGCTTCGCTTTTGTACGCCGCAGGCTCGTATATCACGAACCGAGCGATCACCCGGCAGGATTATTACACCGGAAGCGTCTTTGATTTGCCGCTTGTGGCGTCGTTCATTTGGTTCGGTACAGCAGGCTTTGTAGCGTATGCCTTGAAGCCTCAGCGCGAAGCGATACGCGCGGAAGACGACAAGAGCAAGCAGTGGCCGTCTTTCCTGGCAAAGGCTGCCGTTTTTTCGATTCCTTTGATGGCGCTATGGTCCCTTTGGTTCAGCTCAAATCCAGCGGCGGTGCGGACATTTCGATTTGGAGTTACGCAAGTAGCAGCACTCGTGGTGGCACTGCTTATTTTTTCGCGGCAACGACTGGTGGATCATGATCGGATACGGCTGCTGGAAGGCGCTCGCGAGTCCTTCGATAACTTGAAGCACGTTCAGGAGCAGATGATTCAGACCGAAAAGCTTGTTTCGCTCGGGCAACTTGCAGCAGGTGCAGCGCATGAAATAAATAATCCACTCGCCGGGATCCTGGGATATTCCGATTTGCTGGTGGACGATCCCGAGCTCGGGCAGCGCCAGCGAATTGTCGCAGACAAGATCCGCACGCTCGCTCGCAGAATAAAAACTCTGGTGACCAG
>JBEKGG010000419.1:0-2529 GCA_050012915.1 Terriglobales bacterium
TCGTCGCCTGAGCGAGGGAAAAAACCGCCCATTACATCGAGAATGGCCTGTGTCACCGGAAAACGTTCGGCGAAGCCCTGCGCCACAGTTTCTGACCACAGCTTGGCCTCTTCCGGCATCGCGCGGCGCACGGTGACATCAGAGGGCATTGCGTCGGCGCTTCCATCCGGCATCGGAAGCTTGCGGTATAGAACGTCCGAAACTTCGAGCAAATGAAACCCGTGCTTTGCGAATCTCTCGTAAAGAGAAATTTCTACCAAAGGGCAGAGTTCAACGGCCGCCGCTGCGCCACGTCTGAAGAAAAAATCCTGCAGCCGATCGAGCTCGGCGTCCGATACTTCCCCGTTGAGCCCCACGCCAATGGCCTGCGTGACCGGCGAGTCCACTCCGGCAAAGACCGCGTAGCCTCCGGCAATTTCTTCCACCGCAACCGGGAAATCCGGATGCATGCTGTGAAACGACTCCGCGCATTCGCGGCAGGCGCGGGCTTCAGCCATCTCCATACGCCGCGCGAGATTCAAATTGATAAATTCCATTTGTCTTTTCCTTTCGGCTTGAGCCGTTGCCGCACGACAACTTTGCTGGCGGGAATGGGAATATAATTATCTTAGGAATAGCAAAACGCTATTAAAGCGTTCCAAGCGTAGAAGGATCGGCGCCGTCCGGGCAGGTTAAAACAGAAGACCGGAGGCAGACCTATCCTTCGCAAACGTATCGCAGCGCATAGGCGCCTCCATTCAGAAATTTGAAGCCGATTCAAGATCGTCGTCTCGAACCGCGAGGATTCTAGCCCATCCACGGGCCAAGTCAAAAGCGAAAGTGGGTGGTACAATTCATGGTTTGGTAATCCTCGTCGCCCGGTCGTTGAAGCGAAGATGCCCATGAAAGAAAGGATCCGGTGAGCGCCACAAAAAGCGATAAGCGTCCCGACACGAAATCGGCCGACTTCGAAAAGCGCAGCCGGCAAATGGTCGATCGGCTGACCGAAATTAAAAACGAAGAAGAGCGCATTCGCCAGTGCGGCGGCGCAAAAGCTATTGAAGCGCAGCATAAGAAAGGCCGCCTGACCGCGCGCGAGCGCATTGCCAAGCTGATTGACGCGAAAACGGATTTCTTCGAACTGGGCCTCTACGCCGCCTATGAGATGTATGAAGAATGGGGCGGCGCTCCGGCGGCGGGAACGATTACCGGGCTGGCGCAAGTTTCCGGCCGCCGCGTGATGATCATCGCCAATGACGCGACCGTGAAAGCGGGCGCCTTCTTCCCCATGACGGCGAAGAAAGTAATTCGCGCGCAGAACATCGCCATCGAAAACCATATTCCCACGATTTACCTGGTGGATTCCGCCGGCGTTTTTCTTCCACTCCAGGAAGATGTTTTCCCGGACACCGACGATTTCGGGCGCGTGTTTCGAAACAATGCCGTGATGAGCGCGATGGGCATCCCGCAAATTACCGCGATTATGGGGATGTGCGTGGCCGGCGGCGCTTACCTGCCGGTGATGTGCGACAAAATCCTGATGACCGAAGGAAGCGGCCTGTTTCTCGCCGGACCTGCTCTAGTCCAGGCTGCGATCGGGCAGAAGACTTCGGCGGAAGAATTGGGCGGCGCGCAGATGCACGCGCAGATCAGCGGCACCATTGATTTTCGCGAGCCGGACGATCCCGCGTGCCTCAAACGCATCCGCGCCCTGGTGGACAAATTCGGCCATCCCGCCGGCGCGCCCTTCGATCACAAACCGGCTGCGCCACCCGCACATCCGGCCGAGGAAATTTACGGAATTTTCTCTTCGAATCCGGGGCAGCAGTACGACATGCACGAAATCATTGAGCGCATCGTGGACCAGAGCGAATTCGAAGAATACCGCGCCGAATACGGGCAGACTTTGCTGTGCGGCTACGCGCGCATTGGCGGCTGGGCCGTTGGAATTGTGGCCAATCAGAAAAAGTCCGTTACCGTCGCCGCACCCGGCACCGGAGATAAGCGCATCGAGTTCGGCGGCGTGATCTACACCGAATCGGCGGACAAAGCTGCGCGATTCATTCTCGACTGCAATCAGAATCTCGTGCCGCTGATTTTTCTGCACGACGTGAACGGATTCATGGTCGGTAAAGAAGCGGAGTGGAGCGGAATCATTCGCGCGGGCGCGAAAATGGTAAATGCGGTGGCCAACAGTGTGGTGCCGAAGATTGCCGTGATCTGCGGCGGCAGTTTTGGCGCGGGCCACTACGCCATGTGCGGCAAAGCCTACGATCCCAGATTTATTTTCGCCTGGCCGACGGCCCGCTATGCCGTAATGGGCGGCGACGCCGCTGCCGGCACGCTCGTCGAGATTAAAATCAAGCAACTCGAGCGCCAGGGGAAAAAGCTCAGCGAAGCGGAGAAAAAGGAGCTTTACGAATCCACGCGCGCGACCTACGAGCACCAAACCGACCCGCGCTACGCCGCTGCGCGCCTCTGGGTCGATGCCATTATCGATCCCGCGCACACACGCGAGGCGTTGATCGAAGCTCTGGAATCGGCAGCATT
>JBEKGG010000420.1:0-4793 GCA_050012915.1 Terriglobales bacterium
TCAGCGGTCAGCGCCTGCCGGACAGCCAGGTGTGCCTGGTCAGGTAGGCGGGCCAGGGCCTCGCGGACCGCGGCGGCGTCACCACCGCCGAGCGCGGCCAGGCCGATAGCCAGCTCGGCCAGCGGATCACGGCCCGGGGTGATCACCATCCGGGGCCAGCGCTCCGAGCCTTGCACCAGCACACCCCGGGCCAGCGCCGGCAGCAGGCCCGCCCGCAGCAGCGACGACTTACCCGCGCCTGACGCTCCGGTCACCACCACTAGGCCGCCGACGCTGACCTGCCGCGCGACGCTGACCGCCAGCTCGGCCGTCAGCCGCTCGCGCCCGCAGAACACCTCCGCGTCGGCTTCCCCGAATGGCAGCAGCCCCCGATACGGACACCCGCCCGCCCACCGTTCTTCCTGGCTGGCATCCGCCCCTTCCGCGGTGCCGCGGGTGCGCCGCTCGATGACCGCCAGATCCTGCCGGGCTAGGCGGATCTCCGCGGACTGCCGGAGGTTCTGCTCGATAATCACCCGCACATTCGCGCCCTGCGCATCTAGGCTCGCCTGGATCTCCGTCGCCGCCTGTGCCACATCGGCGATCAGGAACTCGAGCTCAACGAAGCCCGCGCCGAGCACGCCGACCGCCGTGATCACCTCAGCGCGGACCTGCTCGTTGCCCGTCTCGATCGCCGCCCGGAGCATGGTGCGGCCCGCGTCGATCTCCGTTAGCACTTCGGCGATGTCAGCCCGCAGAGCCTGCGCACGCGCATCCTCTGTCGCCAGCACCCGGCCGATCTCCCGGGCGATCTCCTGCTCCGAGGCAGCCCCTGTCCCGGGCCGCTCGTCGCCGGCCTCCTGCCGGTTCCGGGAGCGCAGCTGGTCGATCGCGCCCGCGAGGATTCCGCTCAGGACACCACCGCCGACCGAGGAGAGCACCTCTAGACCTGCGATAGCCGCCGGGCCGGCGCCACTGACCCCCGCGCCGGCAGCTACCAGCGGCGCGAACGCCGCCGCGCACAGCAGCGATGTCAGGACTGGAGCCGACGCCTCACGTAGGCCGTGGCCGCCGTCACGCGTGCTCCGCAGCACCCACGCCCGCACGCCGCCCTGAGCCTGGGCGACTTCAGCCTGGATGCCCTCCGGTCCAGCGACCCCCATGATGCCGACTATGACAGTTCTCACCTTAGGTGACCATGAGAACGCGAAATGTTAGCAAAGTTAGGGTTTAAGGCCATTCAACCTTTTGTCACGACCACGCGACACTGGTGACATGGAGCCGGACGGAATGGCCGCTCTGGGGGCACAGGACGAGCCGACCGGGATCTCCTCGCCGGAGTCGGGCGCGCGGCGCGGAACCGGACTGCTGATGGCGGTGGTGTCGGCCGCGACGCTCGGCTCTTCCGGCGTCTTCGGTTCGGCGCTGTTGCGGGCCGGATGGAGCCCGGGCGCCGTCGTGCTGGCCCGGATCGTCGTCGCCGCGTTCGTCCTGGCTCCTTCTGCTGTCGTGCAGTTGCGTAGCCGCTGGAGAGAGCTGTGGCGTAGTGCCGGAACGGTGATCGCCTACGGCCTGATTGGCGTTATTGGCTGCCAGCTTCCCTTCTTCTACGCGATCCAGAGCATCCAAGTCGGGATCGCGGTGCTGCTGGAGTTCATGGGCGCGGTGCTGGTGGTGGGCTGGCTGTGGGTGCGGTACCGGCAGCGCCCTCGGCGGCTGACCTCCGTCGGGGCGGTCGTCGCGATCGGGGGCCTGGCGATGATGAGCGGGGTGACCGGAACTGGCGGTATCAGCGTCGTCGGCTTCATGTGGGGCATGCTGAACGCCGTATGCCTGACGGTGTACTTTTTCCTGGCCGGCGGCCGGGCCAATCCCAGCGGCGACGCGACGGAGGCCGGCGAGCCGCTGTCACCGGTCGTCTTGAGCTGGACCGGGATGTGCGTTGGCGCCGTGATCCTCACAGTTCTTGGCCTGGCTCACGTCATGTCGCTCGCGGCTAGCACCGGAGACGTTACCTTCCTCAGCCACCGCACCAGCTGGGTAGTGCCGGTCATCGGCATCGGCGTGCTCGCCACCGCGCCGGGCTACATCGCGGGGATCGCGGCGATCCGGTACCTCGGCCCGAAACTTGCCTCATTCGTTGGCATGTCGGAGGTCGTGTTCGCCGCGGCGTTCGCCTGGGCCGCCCTCGGCCAGGTGCCGACCGGAGCGCAATTCGCCGGCGGAGCGCTCATCCTTACGGGCGTCGCCCTGGTCCGTGCTGACGAACCGCGGCTTTGCTAACGGAAGGCGGGCTTCCGCGAGAAGACTTCCTCGACCGCCGGGGCGAAGTGCTCCAGGGGCAGCCAGTCGTAGCCGGGGTCGAAACAGTTCTCGTCATACCGCTCGCAGAACTCGACCGTGTCATCGAACCATGGGTGCCCTCGGTAGGCATCCCTGGCGTTGGCGTCGTCACCGGTCGCAGCGCCGTAGTAATACATCTGGAATAGCGGGTGATGAGAGACGATCCAGCACAGTTCTTCCGAGACGAACGGGCGCAGCACCGCCGCCGCGTAGCTGCCGTGTGAGTACTCACTGGGCCGAACACAAGACTCGACGTTGACAAATCACTAGGCGTCGAGTCCGGCCGCCAGACCGAAAGACGCGAAGACCTCGGAATCCTGGAACGCCGAATTCCGGCTGATGCCCTCGGCGGTGACGGTGAAAATCTGGAGCGTGTGCAGTTCGTATCCGCCACCGACGCGCCGATAGGCGGCGAACCCGGGCTGGCCGTTGGCCGCGACCGCCACCAGACGCCAGTCCGTTCCGGCCTTCCCGAAGACCCACTCCATGAACAGGCCGTAGTTGCCGGGGCCGACGAACCAGTTGAGCATCGGCGGCATCTCCATGAGCACGTCCGCGGTCAGCAGCCGCTTCAGACCCTCGACGTCGGCGCGCTCGAACGCGTTCATGTACCGATCGATCCAGGCGCGCTGCTCGGCTGCGGACGGCTCGCTGAGACGCTCCTGCGTGACCCCGACCTCCTTCACCCGGGTGCGCGCCCGCTGCAGGGAACTGTTCACCGATACGACGGTAGTGCCGAGGATTTCCGCCGCCTCGGACGCGGAAAAGCTGAGTACGTCACGCAGGATCAGCGCACCACGCTGACGCGCCGACAGGTGCTGCAGGGCGGCGACGAACGCCAGCCGCAGGCTGCTGCGGTCGATCACGGCCCTGGCCGGATCGCCCGCGTCAAGCAACGAGTCCGGCAAGGGCTGAAGCCAGGCTGCGTTCTCGCCCCGGACGAGCGGCGCGAGCGGGTCCGACGCGGCCACCAGCCCCGACGGCAGCGGCCGGCGACCGCGGACCTCCAACGCGGTCAGGCAGGCGTTGGTCGCGATCCGATAGAGCCAGGTGCGCAGCGAACTGCGCGTCTCGTCGTACTGCGCCCGCGCCCGCCACGCCCTCAGGTACGTGTCCTGGACCAGGTCCTCGGCGTCGTGAGCCGAGCCGAGCATCCGGTAGCAGTACGCAAGCAGCTCCGACCGGAACGGTTCGACCAGGCGATCGAAGCCTTCTGCCTTCGTCGTCACGCCCACGCCCTTTCCCCGCTCCGGCCAGGAGCACCATAACCCGATCGGCCAGGGTTCAGTGCCCGGGCGCCAGCACCGGGCTGTTGTGATAGGCGGCGATCAGCCACCGGCCGTCTCGCTTCTCGAAAACCCAGGTCGCGTTCACCTTCCTCATGTCCGGAACCTCGGTCTCGCCGCCGAACAAGATGCCGGACTCGCTGACGACGATCGCGGCGTCCCGGCCGACGAAGCGGACGCCGAGCTGCTTGTTGTAGGTCGAGGTGCCCTCGAGCGGCCCCGCGAAGGCCAGGGCCATGCTCTGGCGGATTACGTCACGGCTGTCGCGGAGCGAACCGGTCATGATGGCGGTCGCGTCCGCGGTGTAGTTGGCGACCATGCCGTCGGCGTCGCCCGCCTCCCACGCCTTGTAGGAGTCAACCAGCACGGCCTGGATGGCGGCCACGTCTTCCGCACGACTGTCTGACATCGGATTCTCCCTTGTCATCGGTTCGCCCGGGGTATTCCGGCGAACTCGTCAGTACATACCGGCGGCGGGGTCGGAACTCATCGCGCCCTTTAGATCAAGACCGTGGGCTGGTCGGGGCGGCCGAGCAGGGCCTTGCCGTAGATCTCGTAGTTGACCAGGGGCAGGCCGATCGCGTGCCGGGCGGCCACGGCTGAGTCGCGCCAGATTCGCTGGAGCGGGTTGACCTGGGCGAAGCTTCCGGCACCGTGGGCGAACAACAGGGTGTCGATGGCCTTGGTGATGTGCTCGAGCGCCCAGCCGGTGTCGGCGCGGACCCGCGCGCGGGTCAGCAGGTCCGGGTAGGCGCCGGCCGCGGCGGCGCGGTCGATGTCGTCGGCGGCTCGGTGGGCGTGCAGGTGGGCGGTGTCGATCATCAGGGCGGCCTGCGCGAGCTGCAGCTGGAAGGCGGTCGACTCGGCCTGGGCGGTAAAGAAGGTGTGGGAGATCGGCTTCGTGTCCGCCTTCTTGGTAACCAGTTCGAGCGCCCTGCGGCCCATCCCCAGCTGGGGGCCGACCAGCGCTAGCGCGAGCACCGGGATGAAGGCGGAGCGGTAGAGCGTCTCGTCGGTGCGCCCCGTCGGGTACTGCCCCCCGAGGGCCTGCAGGCCCGACATGATCCGGTGCTCGGGCACGAACACGTCGGCCGCGATCAGGCAGTTGGAACCGGTCGAGCTCATCCCGGCGACGAACCAGGTCTCCTCGATCGCCAGATCGGTGAACGGGATGAGCGCGAGGCC
>JBEKGG010000421.1:0-3870 GCA_050012915.1 Terriglobales bacterium
TCCGATCCGGAGCTGCTGCACACGATTTTCCGCGTTGCCCACAGCATCAAGGGAAACGCGACTTCGTTGCAACTGACTGATCTGGCAGGGTTTGCCCACGTTGTAGAGGACTTGCTGGATGTGTTTCGCGAGCAGCAGGCGTTGCCCAGTGCGGACTTGATTTCGTTGTTGCTGAAGGCTGTGGACGAACTTCGTGCCATGGTCTCAACCGCACAGGCTGGTCCACGGGAGCTGACGAAGGGGCAACAGAAGATCAGAAAAGAAATCGCGCAGGAAGTTGAGAAGCGGTCCAAGAGGGTGGTGAGCGCCAGAGGGGCGGCTGGGGAATCCAGTTCGGCGGTGAAGATGGATACGCTGCCCGGCGCTGGTCATCGCACACTGCGCGCGGATGTCGACAAGCTGGACCACATGTTGAATCTGACCGGCGAAATTGTGATTGCGCAAGGCCGCCTGCGCCAGATGATCGAGCAACTCGGCAGCGAACAGGGACGCGCCATCCTGGAAATGCATCGCGAGGCCGAGCGCCTTTACATGGATCTGCAGAGTGAAGTGATGAGCATCCGCATGGTCCCGGTGGGCCCGTTGTTCCGGCAGTTTGTGCGTTCCGTGAGAGACCTCGCCAAGAGTCACGGAAAGTTGGCTCGGCTGGAAGTGGTGGGAGGGGACACCGAAGTTGATACGACTGTGATCGAGCACTTGAAAGATCCCCTGTTGCATCTGGTGCGGAATGCGGTGGATCACGGTCTTGAGAGTCCGGCGGTGCGCGAGAAGCAAGGCAAGAATGCTTGCGGACTGATCCGGCTCACGGCTGCTCACAGCGGCGGAAACATCATCGTGAAACTGCAGGACGATGGAGCGGGGTTCGACCGCGCGCGCATTCTGGAGAAAGCAAAACGTCTTGGACTTGTGTCTGCCTCAGAGGAGCTTCGGGACCAGGATATTTATGGCCTGGTGTTCCAGGCGGGATTCTCTACCGCCGAATCGGTGACTGATCTTTCGGGCCGCGGGGTGGGTCTCGACGTGGTCCGGCGCAACATCGACATTTTGCGCGGGATGGTGGAGATTTCGAGCGCGGCTGGCAAAGGCAGCACGATCACGATTCGGTTGCCGTTGACCCTCGCCATTATTGAAGGCTTCTCGGTGAGGGTGGGCAGTGAAACATTTGTTGTCCCTCTGGAGCATGTGACCGAGTGCACGGAACTTCCGGCGGAACAGCGCAGCCCGGAAGCCAGCGGGATTCTTAGCTTACGCGGCAGTCCGCTTCCATACGTGAGATTGCGGCGGCTGTTCAGCGTGTCTGGCGAGGCTCCGAAGAGGGAAAACATCGTAGTCGTCAAAATCAACGAATTCCACGCTGGGATCGCGGTGGACGAATTGCTGGGCGGCATGCAGGCAGTGGTGAAGCCATTGGGCAGGGCGTTTCGAAGTGTATCGGGAATCGCCGGGTCAACGGTGCTGGGGGACGGTCGGGTTGGTTTGATCATCGACGTTCCCAGTCTGATGCGCGGAGTCATGCAGTCGAGCCTGCAGGCACAAGCTTAGTTACAAAAGCATTTTTATTACGTACAAGAACAGTTAAAAGGCGGAGAAACGAATGAAGACTTGGCAAGATCGAAAAATAGGCACGCGGCTGGGCGTTGTGTTCGGAGCCATTTTGCTGTGCGTGATTGCGGTTGGCGGATTTGGGCTGAGCTGGCTCGGACGCCTCAACTCCAACATGTCCGCCTCCATGCAGAAGCGCTACAACACGGTTGAGTTGACGCACCAGACTATTGAACACTCAATCACCAATGCCCGCATCACTCTGCAGTTGTTCGAGACCACGAACCCCGACGAAGAGAAAAGGCTGAACCAGGAGAACGAGGGGATCAGTCGCGAAATCAACGGGCAAGTTGCGGAAATCGAAAAGACTCTCAGTTCGGCCCAGGAGCGGGACCAGTTCGAGGTCGTCACCCACGACCGGCAGGCCTATATTTCAGCTCGGGAAAAAGCCAAGAAACTGTTGCTGGATAAGAAACGCGACCAGGCTGTGGCAACGCTGAGCGAAGAGGTGATCCCGGCGCTCGACAAGTATCGCGCTTCGTGGCAAAAGTTCATCGACCTTCAAACTGCTGCTGTTTCGCAAAGCATGAAGGAGAGTCAGCAAGCGTATGTCGCGGGACGAGAGATCGCGTTATTGCTGCTGGCCGCAATTCTGTTCCTGGCCACCTTGGTGGCGATCAGCGTTACAAGAAGTATTACTGTGCCGATCCAGCAGGCGGTCGAGCAGGCGGAGCGGATCGCCGCCGGCGATCTAACAAAAGAAATAACTGTCACCAGCCGTTCCGAGACCGGCCAATTGCAGCAGGCGATGCAGGAAATGAGCAGCCGGCTCTCGGGCATTATTCGAGACGTTCGCGAAGGGTCCGCGGCGGTCGCGTCGGCAGCCCAGCAGGTTTCGGCTTCCTCGCAGAGCCTGTCGCAGGGCACGAGCGAGCAAGCGGCTTCTGTCGAGGAGATGAGTTCGAGCCTGGAGGAGATGAACGCGTCCATCACCGAAAACGCCGACAACAGCCGCCAAGTAGAGCAGGCGGCTGCGAAGGGTGCACTCTCGGCAGAAGAGAGCGGCGGCGCGGTCAAGGAAACCGTCGAGGCTATGAAGCAGATTGCCGCCAAGACCTCGGTGATCGAAGAGATCGCCTACCAGACCAACCTGCTTGCGCTGAACGCCGCGATCGAGGCGGCTCGTGCGGGAGACCAGGGCCGGGGTTTTGCGGTGGTCGCAGTCGAGGTCCGAAAGTTGGCGGAGCGCAGCCAGTTGGCGGCGCAGGAAATCGGCGGACTCGCCGGCAAGAGCGTCAGCGTGGCAGAACGGTCTGGGCAGTTGCTCTCTGACCTGGTGCCCTCCATCAAGAAGACGGCCGAACTGGTGCAGGACGTGGCCGCGGCATCCACCGAACAGTCCAGCGGCGTTACGCAGATCAACCAGGCGATGGCCCAGGTAGACACGGTTACGCAGCGCAACGCATCGTCGGCGGAAGAACTTTCCAGCACCGCCGAAGAATTGGCGGCACAGTCGGAACAGTTGCAACAGTTGATGACTTTCTTCCGCGTAGCGGGAGAGCAGCCTGCCAATCGCAACGGCGACGGCAAACAACACGTGGCTATGCCGATAAAAGCGGCGTTTAAAAACGCGCCAGCACAGCGCGGCCTCGTTCAGCAGTCCAGCGGCAAGGCACAGGAAGATAAAAACTTCGCTCCGTTTTAAAGGACCTCGGCTGGCGGACGCGTGTGATTCGTCGCCGGGAGCGCAGAGGTCGCCAAGAAATACAGTAACGGCTTTTTTGGCAATACGCGGCAGAACTGTGAGGACTGACATTTATGGGCGCGACACAGCAAGCGTCGGATCAGAAGAAAAACCAACTCTCCGCGAGCGCGGTGCAGTACCTCACCTTTATTACGGCGGGTGAGGAATATGCGATCAGCATTGTGAAAGTTACGGAGATCGTTGAGTACGAGGCGGTCACCACCGTGCCCAACACTCCGCTGTGGATCCGCGGCGTGACCAACCTGCGAGGCAGGGTGGTCCCGGTGGTGGACCTCGCGGTGAAGTTCGGTTTACCAGCCAGCGGCATTTCGAAATTTTCCTGCATCATCATCACCGAAGTGATGTTTGAGGGAGAGAACCTGACCATGGGAGT
Source organism: Terriglobales bacterium (assembly GCA_050012915.1). GTDB lineage: Bacteria > Acidobacteriota > Terriglobia > Terriglobales > Acidobacteriaceae > JABDBE01. Next base: position 3,681 of record JBEKGG010000421.1, read on the forward strand.
GTTGGCCGATTCCGTGAGTCAAGTGATTGAACTTTCCGCTGACGAAATTGAACAGACTCCGCCGTTTGGTACGCGAGTGAAGACCGAATTCCTGCTCGGCATGGGAACACTTGGCAAGAAGTTTTGCTTGATCCTCGACATCGACAAAGTGCTCTCAGCCGACGAAATGCTCGCCGTGACCGAATCGGTG
>JBEKGG010000422.1:0-3109 GCA_050012915.1 Terriglobales bacterium
GAGGCGGTCGAGACCGAAGCCGCGGCCTAGCGATCTGCGGAAAAGCGCGTTGTTCGGAAGAGCCTCTGGGGAACCGGCGCAGCGCGTGAAGAACCGCAGATCACTCGGTCGGACTGAAGTGTCTGCGTGACAACCCTGTCGTCCCCGAGGGACTTTGGTTTTTCTCCCACTGACCCAGCACTCCGCCTGCGGCCACGTGCTGGGCTATGATATTCCGCGCCTACGGCGCTGAATTTTCCGCGGTAGTACTCCACTGCCGAAATCGAAAGGCGGTTCTCACGCAAATACTGAAGTCCTCGGTCGGGATGACAGATTCAAGGGATGACAAAGTCGCGACGGGGTTAGCGTCCCAGGTTTATACGGAAAGATTCGATATGGGCTCGGCCGAGCGCAAGACTTTCAGCATCTCTTCCACTCCGCCTGGCGAATCGGGTTGCGAGGATTTTGCGGGAGCCGTCGTTGGCCGTCCGATGCTGTAGTAATGCAGGCCGGCGGCCTGCATGTTCTCGCGGCGGAAGAGATTGCGGCCATCGATGACGATCGGATGCCGCAGCGCGCGGCGTACTAGCGCCAGGTCAAGCTCCGCGAACTCCTGCCAATCGGTGAGCACGATCATGGCGTGCGCGCCCGAACAGGCATCGTAGGCCGACTTCGCGTATTGCACCTTGTCCTGCAGGACGCACTGCGCCCGCTCCATGGCTTTGGGGTCGTATACGGCAACTTCCGCGCCTTCGTTACACAGCGCCTGCACGATGGCAATTGCCGGAGATTCGCGAATGTCGTCGGTGCCGCCCTTGAACGCCAGACCCAGCGCGGCAATCTTCTTGCCCTTCACATTCCACAGCGCCGAGCGCACCTTGCGCACGAAGCGGCTGCGCTGGTACTCGTTCAGCTTGATCACTTCATTGAGCAGGCCGAATTCCAGGCCGCACTCCTCTGCTACCAGGCGAAAGGCCAGCAGGTCCTTGGGGAAGCACGATCCGCCATAGCCTATACCGGGGCGCAGGAAACGCTCGCCGATGCGGCTGTCCGCTCCAATGCCTTCGCAGACTTCCTGGACATCAGCTCCGACTGCCTCGCAGATATTGGCGACGGCGTTGATGAAGGAAATCTTCATCGCCAGGAAAGAGTTGGAGGCATGCTTAATGAGCTCAGCGCTCTTCGCGCTGGTCACCAGCAGCCGCGCTTTGCCGGAGAACGTCGCGGGGCGGGGAATCGCTTCACTCTGCGAATAATAGGCACCGCTGGTGAGGGGCTCGTAGACCTTGCGCAGGATCGCCGCGCCACGTTCGCCGTCGGCGCCGACTACGATTCGGTCGGGAAACAGGAAGTCGGTTACCGCCGTTCCTTCGCGCAGGAACTCCGGATTCGACGCCACCTCGAACGATTCCGGAGGCGCGCCGTTCAACATCATGACCTTGCCGATCTCTTGATGGGTCAATACTGGAACGGTACTTTTCTCAACGATTACTTTAAACTCTCCCACGTGCTGCCCAACCGCCGAAGCCACGGCCTCGACATAGGACAAATCGGGTGCGCCATTGACCATGGCAGGGGTTCCAACGGCAATGAAAATCACGCTAGAGCTCTGCACCGCATTTGCAATCGAATCGCTGAAGCGAAGCCGGCCCTGTTGCCGGTTGCGCGCCATCAGCTCCGGGAGATGCTGCTCGTGGATGGGCATTTCCCCACGCTGCAGCATGGCTACCTTGTCGGTATCGTTATCGACCAGCAGGACATCGTGGCCCAACTCGGCGAGGCAAGCTCCCGCCACCAGCCCTACATATCCGGAACCGACAACTGCCAGTTTCATGCCCATACATTGCCCCTAAGTGGTCTCTTACAGTAGCACAATTACTGTTGCGAAAGGTAGGTTTAAAGCGCCCGGGAAGCCTGCGCCAAGCCTGTTTGAGATGGCAGATTTGCCCGCTATTGGCGGTTCGAAATCAATAGGCGTGTTTGCTCAGCAGCCCCTTGAAAACGGTCATGCATACGATTCGCATGTCCAGCCAGAGAGTCCAGTTCTGCAGGTAGTAGAGATCGGCCTCGATGCGCTTTTGAATGGACGTATTGCCGCGCCAGCCGTTGACTTGTGCCCAACCCGTGATTCCTACCTTCAGCCGATGCCGCGTGTCGTAATTCAAAACCTCTTGCGCGAACTTCCTGGCGAAGAACGTCAGCTCCGGCCTCGGACCCACCACGCTCATATCGCCGATCAGCACGTTGTAAAACTGCGGCAGCTCATCCAGGCTGGAGCGGCGCAGCAGGGCGCCAACGGCGGTGCGCCGCGGATCGTCAACGGCCGTATGCAGCTGGTTGCTGCTGTTGTCGGTCGCCACCCGCATGGTTCGAAACTTGTACATGGTGAACACCCGCCCGTTCAGGCCAACCCGTTCCTGGCGGAAAAACACCGGCCCGGGCGAGTTCAGCTTGATGGCAATAGCGATGGCGGCGAACAGCGGAAGCCCGGCGGTCAGCACCAGGCTGGAGAACGCCACATCAAAGACCCGCTTCAGCAGGAAATAGGTTGGCGACTCCAGATGAGTCGTGGCCAGGTCCAGCATCTGCAGGTCGCCCAGCTGAAACAGCCGTTCGCGCACGATCGGCCGGTCGCCAATATCCAGGACCATGCGAATCGGAACGTGCAACGGTTCCAGCCGGCTCAGCAGAGCGTTAAGCCGCTCGAACTGCGAAGGCGGGACCGCGATAATCAATTCATCGAACGCCACACCGCATCCGCCGATCAGCTGCTCCAGTTCGAGCACCGGGCTGTCTTTCACCACACATTCCTGGCCGGGAAGCCGGATGTGACCGATGACGTTGGTAGGAACGAAGGATCCCCGGCTCAGCCGCGCCGCCACTTTGCGGGCATAGGCGTCGGCTCCTGCGATCAGGACCCGAACTCGCGCATGCGAGCCGTAGCGGCTGCGCAACGAGGCGCGGAAGAGAACTCGCGTTGCGATGGTCGCGGAAAGCAGCACGGCCGCGCTGACCGCAAAAAACACGCGGGAGAAATTCTGCTGGCGATAGAAGAAGAGAATGCAGGACAGGACGACATAGGTCATCGCGCAGGCGGGGATTACCTTCTTCAGTCCGGTAAACTCGCGGA
>JBEKGG010000423.1:0-3944 GCA_050012915.1 Terriglobales bacterium
TGGAGCGGCGGATCATCGCGGCCGATGGTCCGGTCGTGGTGAAGGTCAACGTCGCACTACCGCCGGTGCTTGTGACGGTTACCGGGCTCGTGCTTCCGAAGGAGCAGGTCGGCGCCGGACTTACGGCCGGCGCGATACTGCATGAGAGCGTAACCGTACCTGCGTATCCACTCGCGGGAACCACGCTCACCGTTGCCGAGGCGGAACTGCCAGGACTGACCGAGGTTGGACTGGCCGTGCCCGCCGAAAGCGAATAGCCCGGGGTCAGGCTGACCGCAAGTACTACCACATTTCGGTTGTTGGGCAATGTCAAGCTCTGCACCGTCTTGCTGGTGTTGAGGACAAAAGAATAATGGTAGAGGTAGAAAACCCGGTCGTCGGGGCCGGTGGTGGTATCGCGATACGGCATGGCAACCGCGACCGACTCGCCAGGATTGTTCCCCGTACTCACGCAACCGCCGCCGTTGAGGGCGCTGCACCAATCGCTGAAGCTCTGCGTGAACTGCGAGGTGGAGTTGTCTGTGTAGGTCACGGTGATGGCCTGAGACGCCTGGTTGCCTTCGATTCCGGTGGCCAGCATCTGCAAAGTGCCAAACGTGCCCGCAGGAAGCGCGATTGGACCGCTGCCCGAACCAGTGACTGCATCGGGCGCGTTTGCCGGTCCAAAAGCGAATTGGACACCGTTGAAGTCCAGTCCCGAGTTCAACAGGTTAGCGGAGTACACCGAGCCCACACCGTCCAAACTGTTCGTGGGAGTAATCGTTGACTCCGCCGCGTCCGTATAGAAGCTGTAGATGTCGTACGCCGAAGACAGATCTACCGCGGTCCCGGAGCCGCCGGTGATTGGTGGGTTTACGAACAGGTTGCTGACGGTGGTCGATTGTGTGGTAACACCCGCCGACGTGCCGGTGATGGTCGCAACAGTGGCGGTGGGGTTGCCCGCGCCTGTCAGCGTTGCGGTGTCGCCGGCGGTCAACGTCAGCGTGCTGGCGGTCTTGGTGCTGGTGGGATTGAGTGCTGCCGTTACTCCGGCGGGCAAGCCTGACGTCGGCGCGGCGACACTCACGCTGCTGTTGAAGCCGTTAAAGGGGTCGACCGTGATCGTGATGTCTGCGGTGCCACCCTGGTTGATAGACACTCCCGTCTCGGGCGTCGGCACTAGCTCGAACCAGGGCAGTTCCAGCGTCACATAAGCCGTTTGGGTCAGGCCGCCGCTGGTGCCGGTAACCGCGACCAGGTAAGTTCCGCCCGGAGTCGCGCTGGTTGTCGACACCGTCAAGGTCACAGGACTACCCCCCGACGGGATCGAGGTCGCACTGAGGCTGGCCGTGAGGCCCGGCGGCGCGTTCGATGGCGTGGCAGTACCAGGGATCGTCACGGCGAGATTGGTCGCCGCGCTGAAGCCATGCAGTGCCGCGACCGCAATCGAACTGGTGCCGCCCATGCCCGGCGTGAGACTCAACGTGCCCGGCGTTGCCGACATCGAAAAATTGGCCCTCGTGGAAGTCGGAGCCAGAGCATCAATCAGAGTCGGCCCGTTCGGACTGCCCCATCCGGTCACGAGATCGAAACCCGGGCCGGCTGAGAACTCGCTGGCACTACAGCCGGACGGTGCGCTGCTGTTGTAGTCGGAACCACTCGTTATGTCGTGGAAGTCGGAGTCAACCGCGGTGCCGTAGATAGTCGGATTGAGAAGCCCGAGAGTAGGATTGTTGCCTGCGGCGGTGGCGTTAGCGGCTGCCTGCTGATTGATCAAAGCCACGAAACCCGCCCACCGCGGTGCCGCCAGGCTGGTGCCACCGATCCCTCCCTGGCAGGAACCGCTCGAGCAGAAGTAGTTGTCGGTATTCGCTTCCACGGCCACGTCCGGGATATTGCGATACTGCGTCGAACCTTCATTCGCAGAAGTAATGATCCCAGCACCCTGTTGGTAGCTGGGAATCGGCGACTCGGTGTTCCACCCTCCGCCACTGCCGACCCAGCCTGTTTCTGATTGCCAGGAACCGCCCGCACTGCTGGTCGTTAGATTCGTTCCTCCGGCATCCGTGATGTTTGGACTGTTGCCCGGGTAACCTCCTCCCCCGCAATTTGCTCCAGCATCACCCGACGCCACGAACGAACTCTGCCCCTGCGCCGCCAGTTCCTCAAAAACCGTTTCATAATCCTGTTCGGAACCAGGAGTGCCGCTCCAGCCAAAGGAAATACTCATTTGCTTGACGATGTTGTCGTTGGCCGCCTGAAGGTACGCGTTATAGGCACTGACGTTCGAGTTATAAGCCAGGTAAACAATTAGGCCGGAGGCGTTGGGGGCCATGGAGATGATCTGCTCGACGTCAATGGCTTCTTCGCCGTCATTGCAGCCGGAGCAGATGCCGTCGGCGCCTCCCAGCAACACATTGACGATGGGTACGTTGAGCGACTGGCTGAGACTGTCAAAATAAGCAGTCACATCGCTGAGGTTGTACGGGCCAAGCTCGATCAGTCCCAGGGCCTGGCCGGAGCCGTCCAGCGCCGTGCCCGCGCCGTATGCCGCTCTTATATCGCTGCCGAGAAACTGACCGCTTGGTCCTGATCCGGTCTGATCGCTGTGCACCCGCTGGTCCCGGGAAGCTCGCCTCAGCATGGGGTGCGGCAGGTTGTAGGTGCTCAGACCTTTGACGCTCAGCACCGGGAAGCCCACTTCGACCGACGGCTCAACATCAGGAGCGTAGAAGGTACGGCTTTCGGTGGGGTGCTGATAGACCTGCATCGTCACCTGAAAAGCTCGCTCGATGTTGGCGACCGAGCCAGTTACGTTCACCGCAAGTCGGTCGGGATAAGTGTGCGTGACCTTCAAACCATGTGACTCCATGAGACCGATAACCCGCTGATAGTCCACCGCGGTAGGACCGAACTGCTCCGTGAACTGCGGCACGGTTAGAAAATGACGGTAGTTCGGACTCGACGAGTCGTACAGCTGTTGCAGCAGGGTAAGGAGTTGTTCCTGATTGGTCAGCGGCAGCGTGACCGCCAGGCTCAACTGCTGCGAAGCGGGCATTCGGCCGACAAGTTTCGCGCCTGCCGGCGCCGACACATCGGTCTGAAGCGCTTGCCGCTGTTGCGCGTGCAGAGAGGTGGTAAGTAAAGAAAGCAGGATTGAGCTAACTGCCAGTAGCCTGGCAAATCCGGAGCGTGCAACGCGGCGCATGCTTTTTTTCTCCCTGTGGCCCACGAACAACTGTCTCGTTCCCGACAAAGGTCCCAGTGTTGAGCCTTGGCGTCTTCTCTTGCCCGCCTTGCCCGCGACAGAATCTCTCAAAATCCCAAGCACGAGCGAGATCCTGCTATCTCGTTCCGGCTTGGGCACTCAACATCACTAGTTGTCGATTACAGTCACGGTCACAACGTTGGTGGTTCCAGCAGCATTACTGGCCTGGGTCAGGCCGTTTGTGTCGACCCCGGTGACCGCAATCGAGTACTGGCCAGGAGGAGTTCCAACGTTGCCGAGGTGAACCGTGCTCACGCAGGCGGGCGTGACGACCAAGCCGGTCAGCAGCAGCCCGAGCAGCAACAGGCCCAACAATCTTCTCCGGCGTGAACCAAGAGATCCGACGCTGAGTCCCACCAGCGCCAGCCCAGGCACTGGCAGCCAGAAAGCGTAGAAGATTCTGGATGGTCGCTGCGTGCCGGCGTGCGCCGGCGCAGCCGATGTAAACGTGAGCGCCGCAGTGGGCGGCGATGTCTCGCCGGTGGTCACCGTCACCGAAGTCGGGCTAATGCTGCAGGTTGGCGCGGTGGCGGCGGACGGGGGAACTCCTACGATCGTGGGGGAGATGCTGCAGGACAGGGTAATGGTGCCAACATAACCAGGCTGTGGGTTCACTGCTACGGTTGCCGTGCTCGTAGTTCCCGCCGCGATCGAAACGGGATTGGATACGCCTGCATTGATGGTGTAGGTCGGCGGT
>JBEKGG010000424.1:0-2643 GCA_050012915.1 Terriglobales bacterium
CTTAAATTAGGCTACGCGCTTCCTCAGGCGTCACCTACGCGTTTGAGATGAGGCGTCACACAGTAGGCTGGTTGCCGCGTTTCGGTCCGTAATGCGGCGGCGAGATCATCGGACTAGTTGCACGCGCGTCTTGCCCGCTCTGAGCGCGCGCGACGAAAAAATCGGAACGGGCTAAGCATGTAGTCTTCGCGCAGCAAGGCTTCTCGGACGGGGGTTCGACTCCCCCCGCCTCCACCATATTGATTGCCGCATAATTTCAACGGTTACGCTAGGAAGGCCCCCGCGCGAGCCTCGGCCTTGGGCTCGGCCTCCGGTCCAGCCCGAGCCCTGCCGCTTGTGAGGGCAAGACACAGTGACGCATAATATATGCGGGCATAGGAGACCCTTACGATGAGAGCGTCAAAAATAGCGAGGAACCGTATCGTTGTGGCCCTAATGGTTTTTGCAGCACTATTGGGCGTTGGCTATGGCGTCGCGCATGCGAGTGACAAGCCTCCCATGACCGGAACTGCCGCGCCTGATTTCACCCTGAATTCGCAGGAAGGCGCGCCGGTGAACCTGCATGACTATCGCGGAAAGTGGGTGGTGCTCTATTTTTATCCCAAGGATTTTACGAGCGGCTGCACCACGGAAGCTCACAATTTCCAACGCGACTTGGCGCAATATCAAGCAAAAGGTGTAACCATTCTGGGAGTGAGCGCGGATACCGCGGATTCACATAAGAAGTTCTGCACCCAGGAAGGCCTCAACTTCAAGCTTCTTTCCGACGCGGATCATAAAGTTTCAGAGGAGTACGGTTCGATTATGAACTTGGGCGTGAAAAAACTGTCCGCCCGGCACACGTTCATCATCAATCCGGACGGCGTAATCGTGCAGGAATTTCTCGATGTGAATCCAGGCAAACACAGCGAAGAAGTACTAGCCGCGCTGACGGCGTTGCAAAAAACCTAACCGCGAAGGTCGCTTGCGACGGGTCGATCCGTCCCGGAAAGTTCTACAGGCCGATTAGTTCACATCCGCAGGGTTCGAAGATCGGCGGCGGAAACCCAGGCCGACAGCGAAGAGTCCCGAAACCAGCATCAATATCGTGGACGGCTCCGGCATTGAGGACGACTCAGTGACAGTGAGCGTGTACGAGGCCCCCGTCTCGATGTCGAAAAGTTGAAAAACTCCGGTCAAAAATGTGGGATCAGACTCGCTGCCCGTATACAGCTGAGGCCCAATCAAATCCGGCAGACACGAGAAAACGCCGTTCAGCCCGCCGAGTTCCGAGGAGTTAAAGAAAACGACTGTATCCGTCATGGACGTGCCGTCGACCATGAGATTGAGGGGATCCATGGTAAAAGCGGTGCCGTTATCAGACCAATCCGGCCCTGAGTCCATGGAAATTGTGAACGACGCGGTGGTTGACCCGGAAAGGGTGTAAGTCATCGTATCCGAAGGTGCAGAATCGGCCTTCGCAGGAACCGCCGAAAGGAAAAAGAGAACTGCGAGTGTTGCTCCAAGCTTTAGCGGCGACTTCATATAGCACCTTTTTGCTCCGCCCCCTCTTTGCAGCGTAATCGCGGTTGCTGCAGGCGTTACCAGGGATATGGCAATCGCTGTTCCAAACCGGCGCAGTCACAAGTGGCTCACTTGGTGGGGTTTAAAGCCTTTCTCAAAATTGTACACGGAAGTAGTTTACTAATTGATGTGCGAACACTTCCCATTACTGCCCGTGCGGCCCAGCTTCCCAATCGGGCTGAGGCACCAAGAGAAGGATAGGAAAAGTGGCCGAAAGGAAGGCTAATGTGGTCAAATTGGCGACGCGGAATGAAATCGAGGGAGATATATGAAAAAGTGCCAAGTTTCCGCGGTGATCTTTAGCATTGTTCTCTTTTTCAGCCTGGCTCTCAGTGCAGCTCCGCAACAGGGGGGCTCGAGTTCGAATCCTGGCGCCGGCACAAGTGCGCGACCGTCGCAAGCCTCACGCGGCGACAAGGCTGATCCCGATACTCCGGAAGCGGATGATTCGCTGAATCTGACAGACGACCAGAAGACCCAGATCAAAACCATTCGCGAGGACACCCAGGAACAACTCAAAGCCATGCAGAAAGACAAGACGCTGACCGACGACCAAAGGCAAAAAAAAGCGAAACAGATAAAAATGGACACGCGCAAGCAAGTGTGGAGCGTCCTGACACCAGAGCAGCGCAAGATATGGGCCGATGAGGCTCGAGAGAGACGCGAAGCCAAAACCCACGCAAATCCTCAGTAATTCTCGCGCTCGATTGCCCAAGATTCGTTCCCCAAAACCATCTTCCCTCCCCCAGGCGCGAGTTTGGACGGGCTGAGATTTCCAGTCGACGAATTCCCACTTCTAAGATCAGCCTGGCATTCCCGGCCGAAAAAAATATCCGGCAGAAACTCGCGCACCGAGAAATCTTTCGTCTGGATGCAAATAACTCTTGCATCGGCTGCAAATATCCGTATTCTGCGAAAGCGAACTCGCGCCGAATGCGCGCCAGTGAGAGTGCGAGGATCGCTGAGTGGAGGACGCGACAATAAATTGAGCACGATATCCCTCCCAGCCCAATTCCCCACCCGGGCGATTTCTCCAGCAAAACGCAATGCCAAGCTGACACTTTGGCCGCTCGTGGCGGC
>JBEKGG010000425.1:0-2860 GCA_050012915.1 Terriglobales bacterium
TTCATCAATTCTGTTGACGATTCGCTGGAGTCGATCCTGACCCTGGCCAAGACGGAAGGGATGCTGTTCAAGTGGGGCTCGGGGACGGGCACCAACCTGTCGACGATTCGCGGATCGAAGGAACTGCTTTCCGGCGGCGGCGAGGCCTCTGGTCCGCTGAGCTTCATGCGCGGATTCGATGCTTTCGCGGGCGTGATCAAGTCGGGCGGCAAGACGCGGCGCGCGGCTAAGATGGTGATCCTGAATGTGGACCACCCGGACATCATGGACTTCATCGATTGCAAGGCCAAGGAAGAGGCTAAGGCTTTCACTTTAATCAAGGCGGGTTACGACGGGTCGGGACCCGATTCAGAAGCTTATTCTTCAATCTTTTTCCAGAATGCCAATAACTCGGTGCGCGTCAGCGACGAGTTCATGCGCGCCTATGAGAACGATGGCGACTTTTCGACCTATACAGTCAAGGGCCATGAGCCGGTTGCCACTTACAAGGCGCGCGACATCATGCACAAGATTGCCGAAGCTACCTGGCTGTGCGGCGATCCGGGCATGCAATTCGACACCACCATCAACAAGTGGCACACGAGCAAGAATACGGCGCGCATCAACGCGTCTAACCCGTGTTCCGAATACATGTTCCTGGATAACTCGGCCTGCAACCTGGCTAGCTTCAATTTGCTCAAGTATGTCAATGCGGCGGGCGTCTTCGATATTCCAGCTTACCGGCATTCGATTTCGGTCGTGATTACCGCTATGGAAATATTGGTCGATAACTCGGGTTACCCGACGGAAGCTATCTCGCATAACTCGCATGACTATCGGCCGCTTGGTTTGGGGTATGCCAACCTGGGTGCGCTGCTGATGGCCTTCGGCCTGCCTTATGACTCCGCAGCTGGCCGCGACCTGGCAGGCGCCCTTACGGCCATCATGTGCGGGCAGGCTTATCTGCAGTCGGCCGTGATTGCAGCCAACTGCCCGCCGCTGGCATCGGCAACGCCGCTTACGGCTTCTGTCGAACGCCAGGGCGGCGCATGCCCAGGCTTTTATGTGAACCGCGAGCCGTTCCTTGACGTAGTCCGCATGCATCGCGCGGAGGTTAACAACATCGGCAAGTCGCGCCAGAGCGGCGAACCGTTCAACGTGCCGCAGCTTGACTCCCTCATTGACGCCAGCCGCGAAAGCTGGGACACGGCGCTGATCTTCGGCGAACGCTATGGCTATCGCAATGCGCAAACCACGGTGCTCGCGCCCACCGGCACCATCGGCTTCATGATGGACTGCGACACGACCGGCATCGAGCCCGATCTTGCTCTCGTCAAATACAAAAAGCTGGTGGGCGGCGGCATGATCAAGATCGTCAACAACACGGTGCCATCGGCCCTGTTTAAGCTGGGCTATAGCTCCGACGATGTGAATGCCATTGTCAGCTACATCGATGCAACGGGCACCATCGAGGGCGCGCCGGGCATCAAGCCGGAGCACCTCGCTGTGTTCGATTGCAGCTTCAAGCCGGCCAAGGGCACGCGCTCGATCAATTACATGGGCCACATCAAGATGATGGCCGCCGCACAGCCATTCCTTTCCGGCGCCATTTCGAAGACCGTCAACCTTCCCCATGAAGCGAGCGTTGAAGACGTGGCTGAGGCTTACGCCGAGAGCTGGCGTCAGGGCATCAAGGCTGTGGCCATTTATCGTGACGGATCGAAGGGCACGCAGCCGCTCAACACCAGCATGGATGCCAAGAAAGAGCCCTCGGCTCTGGATGCGGTGGGCACGCGGGTGCTGGCCAATCTGAGTGCGGGACAATTGGCTTCCGAGGCTGACCTGAAGGCGCTTGAGGCCAAGATCGGCGAGAAGCTTGAAGTGACCGCGAAGCAGGTGATTGCCGCGGCGGCTGCATTCCAAACCACGTTGGATGAAATTGCCAAGGCCGCCGCGGTGCCGGTGATCAAGGCTTCGGCCATGCCCGCTGCTCCGCCCAAAGACCCGGCGCAGGATCCCAACGGTCCGCCGCGCGCCGTACGTCACCGCCTGCCTGAGGAGCGTGCTTCCATCACGCACAAGTTTTCCATCGCCGGGCACGAGGGGTATATCACCGTCGGCCTCTATCCCACCGGCCAGCCGGGCGAAATCTTTATCAAGATGGCCAAGGAGGGGTCTACTGTTTCGGGCTTGATGGATGCATTCGCCACGTCTATTTCTCTTGCCCTGCAACACGGTGTGCCGCTGAAGGTGCTGTGCGAGAAGTTTGCCCACACGCGCTTCGAACCCTCGGGCTGGACGGGCAACGAGCATATCGGCTACGCAAAGAGCTTGATGGACTACATCTTCCGCTGGCTCAATCTGCGCTTCCTTTCCGGCACGCAGCTGTCGCTCTTCGCCGGCTTCGGCTCGCCGGCGCCGCAGCTTCCCGCCTCGCCTTCGCTGATTCCAGACAGCGAGACCGACGAGAATGAACCGGCATCCCAGGGCCATCTGGCGAGGCTCGCGGAAGAAGTGGCCAAACGGCTGAACATGGTCGGCTCGCAAACAGGCGGTTTCGCAAGCGGCGGGGGAATCGCCCCCGAAGCAGTTCCCACGCAAAGCTCGATTCCGAGCCTGAACCCGGAGAAGGGGACCGCGGCAGGCGCGCCTGCTGCCTACGGCATCAATCTGAAGGATCGCGGCATCTATCACGCGTCTGACGCCATGCGCGAGATGTACGAAATGGGTGATGCGCCTAGCTGCTCCACTTGCGGCGCGATCATGGTCCGCAATGGAAGCTGCTACCGCTGCATGAGCTGCGGGTCGACGAGCGGATGTTCCTAAGTCAGAATCATTGCTGTCGATGAAGCACTGACGTTTTTCTTAGAAGGCTATGGCG
>JBEKGG010000426.1:0-2920 GCA_050012915.1 Terriglobales bacterium
GTTCCGCAAAAACGAAATCCAAATTCTGGTGGCCACTACGGTAATCGAAGTGGGCGTCGACGTTCCCAACGCCACAGTGATGGTGGTCGAGCACGCCGATCGCTTTGGTTTGGCGCAACTGCATCAACTCCGGGGCAGAATCGGCCGCGGCACCGCCAAGTCCTATTGCATCCTGGTCGCGCGCAAAAAAATCACCGGCGAGGCCCTCGCGCGAATCGAAACTATGGTCGCCACGTCCAACGGGTTTGAGATCGCCGAGCAGGATTTGAAGCAGCGCGGGCCCGGCGAATTTTTCGGCACCCGCCAGCACGGCGATGCGGCATTTTCGGTAGCCCAGCCGCTGCGCGATCGTGAGATTCTGGAGCTCGCGCGCCGCGAAGCATTTGCGTTGGCCGAAAAACCAGAACGCGCCGCGGAAGTTATTGCGAAACTCGAAGCGCTGAGTCCGGCGTGGCGAAAACGCTATCATCTGGCATCAGTGGGATAAATCATGCGTGTGATTGCCGGTAAATATCGCAGCCGCGTGTTAAAAGGGCCCGGTGTGCTGAAACTTCGGCCGACCAGCGACCGCTTGCGCGAAACGTTTTTCAATGTTCTCGGCCCGGCAATTGAAAGCTCGCTCTTCATCGACGCATTCGCCGGCACCGGCGCCATGGGCATCGAAGCCCTCAGCCGGGGCGCCTCCGAGGCAATTTTTTTGGAATCGTATGGGAAAGCGGTGCAGCTTATTCAACGGAATCTCGAATCTCTCGAAATTCGAAATGCGGAGTTGATTCATGCCGATGTGATCGCCGGCCTGGAAAAAATCGCCACCCGCCGCGTGGTCGCGGATTTTATCTTCGTCGACCCGCCCTACGAAAAAACCCAGGAATACGGGCGCGTTCTGGATTTCCTCGATGGCTCCGATCTCATCGCTCCGCGCGGCGTGGTCATCGTGGAACATTATTTCAAGACCACCCTTCCGATGCGATTCGATCGACTGGAACGAGTCCGCGTCTTGGAGCAGGGCGACGCATCTTTGAGTTTCTTTCGCCTGGCAGCCGCAGCCTAGCCTCAGCGCATCCTACTCCGTCGGGTATAATGTCCGGACCTTTATGCAACCTGTAATGCAGCGTGAGCGAGAACTGGAGCCAGTGGCCGAACAGTTCGTCGAACTGCCGTCACACTCGCGGCTGCCTCGGCTGGACCTCGGCGTGGACTGGGGCTCGCCCTGGACCGAATTTCGTTCGAGCCTGCGAAATTATTTTGATGGCTCGAAGGCGCCAAGCCCCGCGGACTTGCCAGCCGATTCGGATTTGCGCGTCGAATGGATCGAAAACAAAGTTCCGGGCAAAGCCTTTGGCGGCTCCGTTCTCTGGCACGTCGCCCTGGTCGGCTTGCTCTTCCTGCCCATCTGGCATTTTCTGGAAAGCAAACCGTCCGATCTCGAGCTGCCCCGAATTGAACTGACCTGGACCAACCCGCAGGATTTGCCGCCGATTTCGCTGCCAGGCAACGCGCCGAAACCGAGTCCCAAAGGCGATCCGGCAAAACCGTTGCCGGAAAAAGGCGCTGATGCTTTTCATCCTCGGCAAACCATTCTTTCGGAGCCGGTGCGCGTAAACCATCCGCGGCAGACGTTGATTCAGCCGGATGCGCCGCCCACCCCGCCCAAGATTGAGACGCCGTTGCCAAACATCGCGGAATGGGCGGCCGCGCCGGCGCCACCAAAACCGACGCTGCGCATGGATTCCGCGGCGGCGCCGCAACGGCAGAACCGCGTCACCAAGGATTTGGCGGCGCCAGACGTCACGAATCAGGAAAAAACTCCCGCTGAACTGAATATCGCCGCTGCTCCGGTGGTCAATCCGCAGCCACGCCTGGCGATGAGCGCCACGTCCAAAGCGGCCGAACGGCAAACGAAACAAACCGATAACGGCGCCGCCCCGGAAGTTGGCGCCGCCTCCGGCGATGCAAGTTTGCATCGCTTGATCGCAATTTCGGCGAATCCCGGACCGCCGGCGCCCGAAGTCAGCGTTCCGCAGGGAAATTTGTCCGCGCGCGTCGCGATTTCGCCGGACGGGAAGCAGCCGGGTAGTCCCGGCGGCGTTGAGCACGGATCGAACGAAAATGGCGGAGCAGCAGGCGGAGAATCCAGCATCGGCGGCAGCGGAAAGAATTCCGCATCGAATGGCGCAGGGTTGCCTGCCGCGGTGAGTATAAGCGGTGGCTCGCACTCAACCGGAGGCATTGCTCCGGCAGGACGTTCAAATAATAAGTTTGTGCTCAAGCCGCTTGATTCGGCGAATGCGCCTCCGGTCGCGCACAAAGGCCCCTCGGTGATCGGACCGATCGATCCGAATCTCGCTCCGGAAAAAATTCTCTCCGGCAAAGAGGTCTACACCCTGCACATCAACATGCCCAACCTGACCAGCTTCAGCGGAAGCTGGGTCATGAACTTCGCGCAGCTGGACGAAGGCGATCAGCCGTACAACAAGCCCAAGGGGAATTTGTCCGGCCCCGAGCCCGAACGCAAAGTCGATCCGAAGTATCCGCAGACCCTGATCAAGGAAAAAGTCGACGGCGAAGTAATTCTCTACGCGATCGTCCGCAAGGATGGAACCGTGGATAGCATTCAACTTGTGCGAGGCATCGATCCGCAGTTGGATAAAAATTCGATGGAAGCTTTGTCGCGATGGGTCTTCCGGCCTGGCGCGAGGGACGGCAAGCCTGTGGACCTCGAAGCGGTGGTCCACATTCCTTTCCATTTCCGCCGCCCCGATCAATAAAACGCGCAGCTTAGAAATGACGACGCTAGAAGTGCGAGCGTAGTTCCCGAAAGCTCGTCAGGATGAGCAGTTTGCCAGTACCGCTTTCGAGCTCGGCGTGTTCCAGGTGCCAGGTGTTTGAGTGCGGCACGAATACGGCGTTGAGTCCGATC
>JBEKGG010000427.1:0-3016 GCA_050012915.1 Terriglobales bacterium
CGTAGGTGCGTTCAATGCGTTTTCGCCGTCGGGAGAGGTGACCGCCCCGGTTGTTTACGTGAATTATGGAACGCAGGAAGATTATCGCGCACTGGCCTCGATGGGGATCAGCGTGGCGGGGAAAATCGCGCTGGCGCGTTACGGACGCTGTTATCGAGGCATCAAAACCAAGCTGGCCGAAGAACACCAGGCGGTTGGCGTGGTGATTTACTCCGATCCGGGCGACGACGGTTACGCGCAAGGCGATGTGTTTCCCACCGGCCCATGGCGGCCGATGAGCGGAATCCAGCGCGGCTCGGTGGAATACACCGAAATCTATCCGGGGGATCCGCTGACGTCCGGAGTGGGAGCGACGCGCGGGGCGAAACGAGTGACCCCGGCGGAAGCGAAAAATCTGGCGCACATTCCGACGCTGCCAATCAATGCGCAGGACGCCGCGGCGATTTTGGCGGACATGGGCGGAGTGCACGTCCCGCGCGGATGGCAAGGCGGCTTGCCGTTCACCTATCACATGGGATCGGAGTACACGACGCTGCGGATGAAGGTGGAAGTGGATTTTCAGCAGCGGCCGATTTACGACGTGGTGGCCAAGCTCCATGGCACCGCCGACAACGAATGGGTGATGCTTGGAAATCATCATGACGCCTGGGTGTATGGCGCGGTGGATCCAGGCAGCGGAACGGCGGCGATGCTGGAAACGGCGCGGGCCCTGGGCGAATTGGCGAAGGCGGGATGGAAGCCGCGACGCACCATTGTGATGTGCGAATGGGATGGCGAGGAACCGGGGTTGATTGGTTCGACGGAATTTGTGGAAGCGCATTTGGCCGAGCTGCAGGAAAAAGCCGTGGCGTATATCAACACCGATGTGGGAGTGGCCGGGCCGAATTTCAGCGGGTCGGGGACGCCATCGCTGAAGGAATTAATTCGCGATGCGGCGCGGGACGTGCCGGATCCTACTGGGGCGCGCAGCGTCTACGACGTGTGGCTGGAACATTCCAACAATTCAGAGGGACAGTTTAGCGGGGCGCCGCGGCTGACGCCGAAAGCGGAGCCGACGGCGGACGCCCCGTTGGGAGATTTGGGTGCGGGTTCGGATTTTTGCGCGTTTTTCGATCACGCCGGGATTCCCTCGCTGGATATGGGGTTCATTGGAGATTACGGCGTCTATCATTCGATTTATGACGATTTCTATTGGATGAAAACATTTGGCGATCCGACGTTTGCGTATCACGCGACGCTGGCGAAATTGCTGGGGACGGTGACGCTGCGGCTGGACGAGGCCGACGTGTTGCCGTTCGATTATCCGGCGTATGCCTGGGAAATTTCGCGGACGGCGAATGCGATGAGTTCACGGGCGCAGGAAGCGGGCGTAGCCAACCAGAAGCTCAAGGCGGTGGTCGAAGCGTCGTCACAGCTGACGATGGCGGCGACGCACGCGTCGGCGGCGTTGCAGAGCGCGCACGGTTCGATCGTACCGGCGGTGCAGGACAGGATTAACCGCGAACTGGTGGAGACCGAGCAGAGTTTGCTGAATCCGACGGGACTGACCAACCGGCCGTGGTACAAGCACACCATTTACGCGCCGGGAAGTTATGCCGGATACGCGGCGGAATTGATGCCGGGGTTGAGCGAGGCCTTGGACCGAATGGATCGCGCAGCGGTCGATCGCGAAGCGGAGGCGCTGACGGCGGCGTTGCAGCGGGCGTCGGTACGGCTCGAGATGGTGGCGCGGCTGGCGGCTTCGCCCGCGAGATAGACCCTCCGGCGCGCGCTTACACCGCTGCGCGGGGCGTTCGCGTTGCGGCGGGCGGCACGATAGAATAAGAGTTCATGCGAATCCGCGTGCTTTTCTTCGGACAACTTAAGGAAATTACCGGCCTGGCGCAGGAAGAGGCGGAGCTTTCGGACGGCGCGAAGGTCGATGATTTGTTCGAGCGCTACGGACGGCGGTTTCCGAAGCTAGCGGAATTTCGCGGGTCGATTGCGACGTCGGTGAACCAGGAATATGCCGACTGGCGCCAGCCGCTGGCGGCGGGCGATGAGGTGGCGTTCCTGCCGCCGGTGAGCGGAGGCTGACAGTGGCGCACTCCGACGACATTTTCTTGCTGGTGCGCGAACGCATCGATACCGAAGCGCTGGTGGCCCGGTTGAAAGCGCCGGAAGATGGCGCGGTGGTGGTCTTCGACGGCTTCGTGCGCAATAACTTCAAGGGGCAGCGAACCCTTTACCTGGAATACGAATCTTACGAAACCATGGCCTACGCGAAGATTCGTGAGATGGGAGCCGAGATCCACCAGAAATTTCCGATCCATCGCGTGGGGATTGTGCACCGTCTGGGGCGGCTGGAAATTGGAGAGACCAGCGTGGTCATTGTGATCACGTCGGCGCACCGGGCGGCGGCGTTTGACGCTTGCCGCTACGCGATTGACACGCTGAAGCGGGTGGTGCCGATCTGGAAGAAGGAATATTTCGCGGGCGGCGCGATGTGGGCCGAAGGCGAAAAGTCCTGGCAGGAAGCCATTTCGCGCCCCAAAGAATCGATCTCCTAGATGAAATCGACGAAATCGACGAAACCGAGGAAATCGACGGCATCGAACTATCGCGTGATTGCCTTGGTGCTGGCGGCGATTTACCTGCCGATTGACGCCATTGGACTGCTGGAAAAAGCCCACGCACAACCGCAAGCGGCCGCCGCGCAGAAACAAAAACAGCCCATCCGTATTCAGACCGACCTGGTGAACATTCTCGCCAGCGTGGTCGACGCCAATGGCGAGCCGGTGATCGGATTGCCGCAGACCGCATTTCAACTCTTCGAAGAAAATGTGGAGCAGAAGATTGTGCGGTTTGAGCCGCAGACCAACCGGCCGTTGGACCTGGCGCTGCTGGTGGATACCAGCGGGTCGGCGACGATCGAATTGAAAATCGAGCGCGACGCGGCGGAACGCTTCGTGAAAGAAGTGGTGCGGCCGGACGATCGCGTGGCGGTTTTTTCGTTCACCAGCGAAGTGGTGCAGCT
>JBEKGG010000428.1:0-4568 GCA_050012915.1 Terriglobales bacterium
ATGTCGATCACTTCGTAGTTGTTGCAGGCGAGGACGACCCCGACGATATTCTTGCCAATATCGTGAACGTCGCCCTTGACGGTTGCGAGAAGAATTTTTCCCTGCGCTTTGACGACTTCGCCCGCCGCAGCTCTGGCTTCCTTCTCGGCTTCCATGAACGGCGTCAGGTGCGCGACGGCCTTCTTCATCACGCGCGCAGACTTGACCACCTGGGGCAGGAACATCTTGCCGGCTCCGAACAAATCGCCCACTACGCTCATACCCGCCATGAGCGGGCCTTCGATGACTAGCAGAGGACGGCCGAGTTTTATGCGAGCCTCCTCGGCGTCGGCTTCAATGTATGCATCAATGCCTTTGACCAGGGCGTGAGAAAGGCGTTCCTCGACCGTGCCGCTGCGCCATTCTTCGGCCTTCTTCTCATTGACTGCCCTGCCCACCCCCTTGAGCTTTTCGCCGTAGTCCACGAGTCGCTCTGTGGAGTCGGGACGGCGGTTCAGCAGCACGTCCTCGACCAGTGCCTTCAGTTCCGGTTCAATCTCTTCATAGACCTCAAGCATGCCCGCGTTCACGATGCCCATGTCCATGCCCGCCGCGATCGCGTGATAAAGAAATGCAGAGTGGATCGCTTCGCGGACCTTGTTATTGCCGCGAAAGCTGAATGAGATGTTTGAAACGCCGCCACTCACCTTCGCGTGCGGCAGGTTGGCCTTGATCCAACGCGTGGCATTGATGTAGTCGACCGCGTAGTTGTTGTGCTCCTCCATGCCGGTGGCAACGGTGAGAATATTCGGATCGAAGATGATGTCTTCGGGTGGAAACCCTACCTGATCGACCAATATATGGTAGGCGCGCTCGCACACACGGATCTTGTCCTCGTATGTTGCTGCCTGCCCCTGCTCGTCGAAAGCCATCACGACCACCGCCGCGCCATATTTCAGGACTTTCGCAGCGTTCTGGCGAAATTTGTCTTCGCCTTCTTTCAGCGAGATCGAATTGACAATTCCCTTGCCCTGCAGGCACTTCAGCCCGGCTTCGATGACCTCCCATTTCGAGGAGTCCACCATAAAAGGCACCTTGGCAACTTCCGGCTCACTCCCGAGCAGTTGCAGGAAGCGTGTCATTGCTGTGACGCCGTCGATCATGCCCTCGTCCATGCAGATGTCGAGGACGTTCGCTCCATTCTCGACTTGCTGGCGGGCGACGCTTACAGCGTCTTGATATTTACCGGCTTTGATGAGCTCCGCGAATTTGGGCGAACCGGCCACATTGGTCCGCTCCCCGATCATGATGTAAACGCCGGGCTGCTGGGTGAACGGTTGCGATCCCGAGAGACGGAGTGGTTTCACCTTCGTGGGTTCGTTGCTCCCGCCCTCCGACTCGCTCACGCTCGACTCTCAATCTCGCTTGGCCCAGTCTCGCTCTGGCGAACGAAGGGTTCCTCGGTGAGCTGCGTCCCCCACTTTCGCGGAGGCAGGCCTTCGAGCGCCTTGGCGATCGCCGCGATGTGCTCGGGAGTATTTCCACAGCAGCCGCCGGCGATGTTGATCAACCCTCCCCGTGCAAAGTCGCCCAGATAACGGGCCATGTCTTGCGGGCCCAGATCGAAGCCAGTTTCCGACAGCGGGTTCGGCAGGCCGGCATTCGGGTAACACGAGATCGCAACGTCCGCTTTCTCCGAGAGCTCCTCCAGAAACGGATACATCAGATCGGGACCAAGCGAGCAGTTGAGGCCCACCGACAACGGTTTCACGTGCCGCACCGCGTTCCAGAACGCCTCAGTCGTCTGCGCCGAGATCATCGTCTCGCCGCCGCGCCCCACCGCCGCCGAAATCATGACTGGCAGTTCTTTATGGTCCGCATCGAAGACTTCGCGAATGGCGACCAGTGCGGCCTTGGCGTTCAGCGAGTCGAAGATCGTCTCGACCAGAAGCAAGTCTGCGCCGCCGGCGATGAGAGCCCGCACCTGCTGCGCGTAGGCTGTCTTAACCTGATCGAAGGTGACGACTCGAAATCCCGGGTCGTCGGCATCGGGCGAGTTCGAGAGAGACACGGTCAGCGGCCCGATCGCTCCCGCCACGAAGCGCTGGCGCGAGGTTGCGGTTCCCACACGATCGGCCCACTCACGGCACTGCCGCGCAGATTGCTCATTGATATCCCAAGCCAGGCTGCCGAGAAATGGATCGTCGACGACTTTTTGATAGAACGCGGGATCCTTGCGGCCGCCGCGCTCTCGCGGATCCTCGACAAAGAATTCGCTCTGAGTGATGCTGGTTGCTCCAAAGGTGTTTGTCTCGATGATGTCCGCCCCAGCCTCGAGAAACCGGCGATGGATGTCGCCAATCATCTCCGGCTTCGTCAGCGAGAACAGGTCACCATTGTTCAACAGGCTCTTTGTCGCATCCTTGAATCGCTCTCCTCGGATATCCGCTTCCGTCATACCGTAGGTGCGGATGGTCGTACCCATCGCTCCGTCGATGATGGCGATTCGATTCTCCAGGATCTTTCCCAGAGGATGCTGGTGGATTTTCTTCATGTCTTTTTGATGATCTTAAGCAGCCTTCGATTCGGCCTTAACCTGGCGACATTTCCCAGAAGTGCGCCCCATTTATTATAGCGAGTGGCAGGATCTCCAAGCTCTGGGGCCTGTGGTCACTGAAACAATGATGAGCGTTAAAGCTGTCTTCGGACCGGAAAGGGATGAGTGAAAGGACCTCACCCTGAGACCTTGACGACAAGGCTTTTCACGGAGAATTGAAACGAGTGCACACTGCAGCGATCAAGTATGAAACCGGCCGAACGCCAGTTGTCGCGGGTCCAGGTTAGTCAGCCCAGGTTAGTCAGCTGCCATACTCTGTGCCTCTGGTTCGAATTGTTGGGTCTGGAGAGCTTCAGGTGTGGTTTGCCCTCGCAGTTCTGCTTCCAGCGCCGCTAACCGCGTCTCGATGCCTTCAGATGCTGTGCGCTTCCGGATAACCTCCTCACGGTAGCGCCGCAGGAAGTA
The DNA here is from genome assembly GCA_050012915.1 of Terriglobales bacterium. Classification (GTDB taxonomy): domain Bacteria; phylum Acidobacteriota; class Terriglobia; order Terriglobales; family Acidobacteriaceae; genus JABDBE01. The sequence continues at coordinate 3,002 of JBEKGG010000428.1, forward strand.
ATCGATGGTCTCGACGCGAATCCTGATCGATCCGGTGGGCTTGTCCTCGTCCAGATCCTTGAAGCAGAAGTAAGGAGTGCCAGATTGCTCGATGATGCCCTCGACTACGCCATAGATAGGCTCGTGGCGATTTTTCATTTTTCATTTTGTTGTACTCTCGGAGAATCTTGCATTTCGGCTTTTGGCATTACAGGGAGCAACGCATTATGTTTCAACGCACCAGGTTTCGACGCACCATGTTTCGACCCACCATGTTTCGAAGAGTTCGAACCGTAGCTTTGCTGGTTGTGGCCGTAGGCTATGCACTTTTCTTCGCCGGCGCGCAGGACCGGGGCGCAGATTCGGACGTCCACCCGTGGTGGCAGCATGCCGTTTTCTATGAAATCTATCCGCGCAGCTACGCCGACAGTAATGGCGATGGGATTGGCGACCTCAACGGCATCGCGTCGAAACTTGATTACCTGAAGGATCTCGGCGTGGATGCCATTTGGATTTCGCCTTGTTATCCGTCGCCGCAATTCGATTTCGGCTATGACGTTTCGGATTACGAAAATATCGATCCGATGTACGGAACGCTGAAAGACTTCCAGCATCTGGCGAAGGAAGCGAAGAAGCACGACATCCGCATCATCATGGATTTTGTTCTGAATCATAGTTCCGCGCAGCACAAGTGGTTCCTCGATTCCGCATCATCCCGAACTTCGGCGCATCGGGACTGGTACATCTGGCGCGATGGGAAAGCGCCCGGCGTTCCTCCGAACAATTGGATTTCCGATTTCGGCGGGTCGACCTGGCAGTTTGATCCGAAGACGGGCCAGTATTACTACCATTTCTTTGAGGTCCAGCAACCGGATCTCAACTGGCGCAACCCGGCGGTGGAAAAAGCCATGTTCGACGTGACTCGCTTCTGGTACAAGAACGGCGTTTCCGGGTTTCGGCTGGATGCCGTGGATCTCTTGTTTGAAGACCCGGCCCTTCACGACAATCCAGTCTTGCCGGGCACGAGTGATTTGGGCGATCCCAACATGGAAAATAAGTACAACGACAAATTGCCGGAAAATCACATTGAACTTAAAAAGTTGCGCAAGGTGGCCGACCAGAATAATGCGGTCTTGATCGGAGAGACTTACACGTCGAATCGACAGGAGTTGAAAGAGTATTACGGCGATCATAATGACGAAATCCAATTGCCCATGGATTTCATGTTCTGCACGGTGAACAAGCTGTCGGCGAACGACTTTCGTACGCAGATCGCAAACGCTGAATCGACGGGCGGCTGGCCGGTTTACGTGATTGGCAATCACGATATGCCGCGATCCGCCGTGCGCTATGGCGACGGAAAACACAACGACCAGATCGCCAAGCTGATGGCTGGCATGTATCTGACTCTTCGCGGAACGCCGATCATGTATTACGGCGAGGAACTGGCGATGGAGAATAACGACCCGGTGCGCAAGGAAGACGTAAAGGACCCGCTTGGGGTTACCGGATGGCCGAAGGAAAAAGGGCGCGATGGCGAACGCACGCCCATGCAGTGGAGCGACGCGCCCAACGCCGGGTTCAGCGC
>JBEKGG010000429.1:0-4820 GCA_050012915.1 Terriglobales bacterium
CCCACAAAGCTCGTCGTTGGGATCAAACCGCACCGGGGAAATCCAAGCCGGCAGGGCACCGGCTACGCTCAAACCGACGGCTGACTTATCGCTGACGGCCTGCTTGACCATCCGCTTCGATGGGCTGGATTCTTCCATTTCCTGCCGCGCTGCCTGCAGGTCGTCGGTAGCGGATATCACAGGAAATAGCAGAACCAGAACGCAGCTTAGAAGTAGGAACGGGCGAATCCGATTCAATCGACAGGCGCCCAGGGGACAAACGGACGCGTGGTGCCACATCCAGATGGCAGGCACGGCCAGCGACAGCCAAACGAGATTCAGCAGCAATTCCATTGCGCGACAAGACAGCTTAAACGAAGTGGAAGCGAAACATCCACACTACGCCGAACCTAATCTTCAGATTTACAGTCTTGCAAAATATGAGACACAAGTCAATGTAAACGCAAGGACTTGTACTGCCGGTGCATGTGGCGGCCAGGAAAAAAGGAAAGGCACGACCGAAGCCGCGCCTTTTTCAATTACTTGTTTTTCTCCGTGTCTCTGTGGTGAAAAGGTCCTTAGTCTCTGACCCCATCCATGAAAGCGCGCAGCTTTCGCGAACGCGAGGGATGGCGCAGTTTGCGCAGCGCCTTGGCTTCGATTTGGCGGATGCGTTCGCGAGTTACCGCAAACGACTGGCCTACCTCTTCGAGCGTGTGTTCGCTGCCATCTTCGAGACCGAAACGCATCTTGATGACTTTTTCTTCACGCGGAGTCAGCGTACGCAGCACCTGTGAAGTCTGGTCTTTCAAGTTGACGTTGATCACGGCCTCGGCGGGCGAGACTACCGCACGATCTTCGATGAAATCGCCCAGATGCGAATCTTCCTCTTCGCCAATCGGCGTTTCGAGAGAGATCGGCTCCTGCGCGATCTTCAGCACCTTGCGCACCTTGGCGACCGGGATGTCCATACGCTTGGCGATTTCTTCCGACGTAGGTTCGCGTCCCAACTCTTGCACCAGTTGCCGCGAAGTGCGGATCAACTTGTTGATCGTTTCGATCATGTGCACCGGGATGCGAATCGTACGCGCCTGATCAGCAATTGCACGAGTAATCGCCTGCCGAATCCACCACGTGGCGTAAGTCGAGAACTTGTAGCCACGACGGTATTCGAATTTGTCCACGGCCTTCATCAGGCCGATGTTGCCTTCCTGAATCAGGTCGAGAAACTGCAAGCCTCGGTTGGTGTACTTCTTTGCAATCGAAACCACCAGGCGGAGGTTGGCCTCGATCAGCTCACGCTTGGCCTGCTCCGCATCCATGTCCCCCTGGATAATCTCGCGCTGGGTGCGCTTGAGTTCCTGGAACGACACTCCGGCTTCGACTTCGAGCTTCTCGAGTTCGCTGCGGATAGCCCGCGACTGCCGTCGATATTCCTTGCGCTGCTCTTCACTCCGAGTCGCGTCGGCTTTTTTTTCCAGGTTCGTCGACTGACGGTCGAGCGACCGCATCATGTCGACCGTCTTGTTGGCCCGGTCGATGAGGCGCTTGCGCTCGTTGTTGGTGAAACCTAGCTTGCGGACGCACAGAGAGACATCGACGATAGCGCGTGCCAACGCGATGCGGTAGCGGCGATAGTCTTTAGGCCGTTTCTTCTGCGAGACTGCCGCGAACTTTTCCAGAAGTTGATTGGCCTTTTTGTAGGCCTTGGCCAAGTCGTCGATCTTCCCGGTGAATTCTTTTAGCCGATTCTGCAGAATTTCATCGGTGATTTCTTCCTCATCGAAGGTGACCACTTCCTTGATGGAGCGGACGCCTTTCTTGAGGTCTTCGCCCATCGCCAGCAGTTCGTTGATGACGATTGGAGAACGCGAGAGCGCCTTCAGAACGCGGAGTTGTCCGCGCTCGATGCGCTTGGCGATTTCAACTTCGCCCTCGCGAGTCAGCAGGGGAACTGTGCCCATCTCGCGCAAATACATGCGGACGGGGTCGTTGGTTTTTTCCAGAGCGCCGGGTGTTAAATCGAGTTCGACGTCCTCGCCAGCTTCGTCTTCGTCGAACTTCTTATCGAGCGCAGAGGAGGGCAACTTCGGTCCCTCCAGCACATCGATTCCTTGCGTACCAATCGTCGTGAGCAGATCGTCCAGGTCTTCAGGAGAATGCACATCGTGCGGGATTAAATCGTTTACTTGGTCATAAGTAAGGTATCCCTTTTCCTTGCCTGTATCGATCAGCTTTTTAATGTCGTCGTATTTGTCGTCAAGAGCCAAGAAAGATTTTCCTTAAATCGTCCCATGGAAGGACGTCGAAACGTCGTTTAATGCGGTGGGAACGTGAAGTGGCGGGATTAGCGCCGACACAAACCTTAAAATTATAGCACAGAAAATTCGCGTACCAGACGCGAAAGCTCGTGCCAGATCCGCCCGTCCTCTATGTTGCCCACCGTTAACAACTTAGATGGCGGAAGACCCCATTTAGTTTCAAGGCTCTAGGTGGATTCAAGCGGGCCGGTAGAGTGCGGCCTGATCAGACAAGCCGGGATCGGCTACGCCGGGATCCATCAAGGCCCGTTTCAGGCGGTCTTTTTCCCGCAGCAAAAACCGGAGCCGGTCGGGTTCGTGTTTTTTGGCCGCCTGAAGCTCCCGCTGAACCGAATCCATTTGACGCCGGTAATGAATGCGCCGCAGCGCCCGTACCGCACCCTCCAATCGCTCGGCCGTGAGTTCTTCGTCTTCTTTCATCAGGATTGCCGCCAGAAGATTGCGGTCGGAATCGGGCAGCGGTGATTCCATGACATCAACAACTTCTCCCACGGAGTTTAGCAAGCATTCCATGAGAGACTCCGTCGTCAACCCGATGTGCAGGCGCTCATGGGTGAGCACAAAATGCGCCTGACGAGCGGGATCGAATTCTTCTGCGGTTCCTTCGCGCGCCGAGATGCGTTGTTCCAAGGTCTGCATCTCGCCGGCCGAGGTTAACGCCCGGATCAACAGCTTCTCGGCATCGGTAACTTGCGCCTCGACGTTAGCTTTGAGGGTCGCGGTCGACCGGTTGGCCGCGGCATGTTTGAGCTCTTGCCGCAGGACGGCAGAGTCGATGCCGAGTTTTTGCGAAATCTCGCGGGCCAGTTCGTCACGTACGATGCGGCTGGGTACTCGCTGAATATGCGGCAGAAGGTGGTTCAGCGCCTTCACTTTTCCTTCGGCGCTGCGAATGGGGAATTGGTTTTGGGCACGCTCGATCAGGTAATCGAAATAACGCTGCGAGTGTTTGAGCGCCTCGCCATACGCGTCCTTGCCTTTGCGGCGGATGAAGAGGTCGGGGTCGAAGCCGGCTTCGAGGGTCAACACTTTGATCTGGAATTCTTCTTCGACCAGAAGGCCCAAGGTGCGCTCGGTGGCTTTTGCACCGGCGGTGTCTGGATCAAAATTCACGACCACATTCTTGCTGAAGCGTCCAAGCAATCGGGCCTGAAGTTCGGTGAACGCGGTTCCGGAGCTGGCGATCACGTTGTGAAAACCGGCCGCGTAAACGGAAATGCAATCCATTTGTCCTTCGACCAGGATGGCGTAGTCCAGTTTGCGAATCGCTTCTTTGGCCTGATCGAGATTGAACAGGACGCGCGACTTGGAATAGATCGCGGTCTCGGGTGAATTGAGATATTTCGGTCCGGCTTTCTCATCGGTGGCGAGTGTGCGCCCGGTGAATGCAATGACCCGGCCGCCCTCGTTGGTGATGGGGAACACAACGCGGTTGCGGAATTTGGAGTAAATATCGGCAAGGCTGGCTTCAGGCTTCGGGCTTTGGGATCCGGGTTGCTGGTCGCGCACGGCTCGCTTTTCTTGCTTGCCCTCCTGTTCTTTGTCATCCCGTGCGGAGTCGAGGGACGTTGCGTCCTGTCGAGAGCCGGCCGTCGTAGCTTGGGAAGCTTCCTTCCACGAAAAAAGCCCGCTTGCACGCAGCACCTCCTCGTCAAATTCTGCTTTCAACCGATCTTTCAACAAGAAGCCGGAATCCGGAGCATAGCCGATGCGAAAGGTTCTAATGATTTCCTGGGTCAGGCCGCGTCCAGCGAGATATTCGCGGGCTCGGGCGCCTTCCGGCCGGCGGAGGCATTCCTGAAAGAATGCAACTGCACGCTCGTGGACCTCGAGCAGCACGCTGCGCAGCTTGGCTTCTTCCGCCTCCCCGGGGCTGCTGTAGGTAAGCTTGGGAAGCGCGATCCCGAACTTTTGCGCCACGCTCCTAACGGCTTCGGGGAACGTGACGTTTTCGATCTTCTGGACGAATCTGAAAACGTCTCCCTTCTCGCCGCAACCGAAACAATAAAAAAACTGCCGCGTGGTGTGGACTGAAAACGACGGCGTCTTTTCATCGTGAAATGGACAAAGCCCCGAATAGTTCTGCGCCCCGGCCTTCTTCAGTTTGACGTAATCGCCGACGACACGGACGATGTCCGCTTGCTGCTTCACGATTTCTTTGAAGTCGGTGGCTTCGGTCATGGATGAAGACAGTTCCCCGCAGGAATTCTGAGGGAAAGAGGAGCCAAAAGGAATATAGCAGCAGCCTTGCATGGCGGAAAACCTGTGAATTTTGCCGGTTACCAGTTGACCTGAGAGGAAAACCGGGCTTTATTCTGTTTTTTGGCCTTTCGCCTTCATGCATTCAGATCCTGCCTTAAGCGATCCGCGATTGACGGCATATCAGCTACTGTCACCACTTCCACGCCATTTTCTTTGAAGGCATCCAGCGCATAGTCGATGTCGTCATTTGCTCGATCAAGGTCATCGGAAACAACTGCGGTCAGCAGAGCGCGTGAACCGTTCGCGGCATGGATGCAG
>JBEKGG010000430.1:0-3528 GCA_050012915.1 Terriglobales bacterium
TCGCGATGGACAAGACACTAGTCGTCAATGTCCCGATCATGCTGAAAGGCGAAGCCGCCGGGGTAAAGCAACAAGGCGGCATTCTGGAACAGATTTTGCGCGAAGTGGAAATCGAGTGTTTGCCGGGCGACATTCCAGCGTTCATTGAGGCCGATGTCACGGAGTTAGTTTTCGGGAAGGTTTTGCGCGTTTCCGATCTGCCTCATGGAGACAAGCTGAAGTTCCTAACCGATTCGAACCAACCGGTGGCGACGGTCATCACCGTGAAGGAAGAAGTTGTAGCCACGCCGGAAGCGGTTGCTGCCGAAGCTGGAGCAACACCTGCGGAGCCTGAGGTCATCAAGAAGGGCAAGCAGGAAGCTGGAGAAGAAGGTGCGGAGCCCGCGGCAGAGAAGTCTGAGAAGAAGGAAAAGAAATAAATTCACCACAGAGTCACAGGGATTGCAAAAACAAAGTTGGCCTGAGATTTTCTCTGTGACTCTGTGCCTCTGTGGTGAACAACGTGAAGCTTATAGTTGGGCTGGGCAATCCGGGGATCGAATACCAGTTCACGCCGCACAATTTGGGCTTTCTTGCGGTCGACCGGATTGCGAACGAGTTCGGGGTTGAGATTAGAAACCGGCAGTGCCGGGCGCTGACTGCGCGAGCGGTGATTGGCTCGGAGACGGTTCTGCTGGCGAAGCCCGAGACGTTCATGAATCTGAGCGGCATCTCGGTTCGTGAGCTGATCTCGAAGCATGATGTCAGGCCGGAAGAAGACCTGGTCGTGATTCAGGATGAGCTGGATTTTCCGCTGGGAACGATTCGGATTCAGAGGAAGCGGAGTTCGGCGGGGCATAACGGAATCGAGTCCATCATCAGCTCGCTGGGCACGAATGATTTTTTGCGGATCCGAATGGGGGTTGCGCCGGATCGCAAAATCGAAGACGGAATGAGTTATTTGCTGTCGCCGTTTCGTAAGGCGCAGCTAAAGGTTGTCGACGAAATGCTTGAGGTCGCAGCCGATGCGGTTAAGGCGATTGTGACTGAGGGCGAGGCTGCGGCGATGAATCGCTTCAACCGCAAGCCCGACAACGAAAAAGATTAGCCACGGATTTTCACGGAGACAACGAATGAATCGTACTTATGAATTGATGTTCATCGTCCGCCCGGATATGGCGGAGGAGGACCTGGACAAACTTATTTCCACGTTGGAGGCCGCAGTGACCTCTTCGTCCGGGCAAGTGAAGAGCGTGGAACGCATGGGTAAGCGGCGGCTGGCGTACACCGTCAGGAAATTTCACGACGGCATCTATGTGCTGCTCACCGTCGAAGGCGGTGGTGGCCTGATTCATGAACTCGAGCGCCGCTTGCGCGTTACTGAGCCGGTGATCAAGTTTCTGACTGTGCGCATCGACGAGGAGCAGAAGCGGCTGGACAAGATCAAGGCGATCAAGGACGCAAAGCGCAAGGCGGCAGCTCCGGTGACGCCGGCTGAGGTTGCTGGGGAAGCTCCCGCGGCAACGGCGTAAAAACTGTCGTCGGTGGTTGGCCTGCGGTCGTTGGCCAACGCGATTCCGGCACGAGATTGCCAACGACGAACGACCAAAGACAAACGACGAATTTAAGGAGCATCATGGCTGACGAAACTAGAACGTCTGAATCATCTTCTGGCGGTGACCGGCCGGATCGCGGCGAACGGCGTCCGTCTTCTCGTCCCGGCGGGCCGGGCGGTGGTCGCGAGGGTGGACCGGGGGGGCGGAAATATTTCCGGCGCAAGAAGGTTTGCAAGTTTTGTGTCGAAAAGATTGAAGCGATCAACTACAAAGACATTCGTCTCCTGGCCCAGTTCGTGGCAGAGAGCGGAAGAATCGTGCCTCGGCGCTTGACTGGCGTGTGCACGCCGCATCAGCGACGCTTGTCTTTGGCGATCAAGCAGGCGCGCAATATCGCGTTGCTGCCGTTTGCTGGGCGAGCGGCGTAAAAGGCGGCCACGGATTCTCACGGATTGCTTTGTTGATTCAAACCTGTGAATCTGTCGGCTGAAAACATCTTAGAACGGGAGTTATTTATGGAAGTCATTCTTAAAGAGGATGTAGCGAAGCTGGGGTCGCGCGGCGACGTGGTGAAAGTCGCTGAGGGCTTTGGCCGGAATTACCTGCTGCCGCGGAAGCTGGCCATTGAAGCCTCGGCCGGCAACAAAGCGGTAATCGCGCAGATGAAAGCGGCATCGGTTCGGCGCTCGGCTAAGGAGAAGGCGCAGGCGGAAGAATTGGCCAAGCAGTTTGACGGTCTCACGGTTTCTTTTCAGCGCCGTTCGGGAGAACACGATCAGCTTTTCGGTTCTGTCACGTCCAGTGACATCGGCGAAGCGCTCGAGAAGAAGGGCTTCAATGTGGATCGCCGCAAAGTGCAGCTGCACGAAGCGCTTCGCACGTTGGGCGAATTCACGATTCCCGTCAAGTTGCACAAAGACGTGACCGCGCATTTGAAGGTGGTTATCGAGAAGGACGCTACGGAATAATAAGGAAGCGAGCCAAGCGCGCGATTATGGCGTCGCAAAGTACGCGACGAATCGCGCGGCTCGCTCAGATCCTTCGCAACGCAGAAAGCGCGTTGCTCAGGATGACGTCAAACACAAGGTCCCTCGACTTCGCTCGGGATGACAGTTTCTGGTTGGGATTACAGTTTCCTTGGTTGGAGTAGGATGCGTCGCAAAGTACGCGACGCATCGGGCGGTTCGCCCAGATCCTTCGCAACGCAAAAGCGCGTTGTTCAGGATGACGCGCAGTTCGTAAAGGCTCAACGTAGCAAGCTACGTTTCTACGGTTTGCACAGAGCGGCATAAGTTTCGTACTTCCATCCTGTTACATCTGTTCATTGTCAGCAAAAACCCTGCCAAACTCCTATAATTCCTGCTCACGATTGGGTTTTTAGGCCGTCCATAGCTATGCGACCGGGAAGAACGGCAATGGCGTCCCGGCGCATTCGAGGACAGAGAAAAATATGCCGGCCGGCGCGTGGGCTGTACCATTTGCAGTTGGCGAGTGTTCCCGTCCGACATTAAGTCGGGACTCAAGGGAAGAAGCTGGTGGAATCCAGGAGCCCCAATTGCGGGGCCTTATGGCTGGACAAGCTTCAGGCCGTATCGACGACACTTTATTGGTCCGCGAAGCGCAGCGTGGCAATCGCGCTGCCTTTGAGGAGCTGGTGCGGAGTTACGACCAGGCAGTGTTGCGGCTGGCCCTGCATCTCACCGGCTCGGAACACGAGGCCCAGGATGTTTATCAGGAAGCTTTCCTGAAGGCGTACAAGAGCATTGGGAATTTTCGCTTTGAGTGCTCGTTTTACACTTGGATTTACCGTATCGTGACCAATCTTTGCCTCGATCATCTGCGCAAGCGGCAGGTGCGCAAAGAGGACGCGCCGGTTGCAACGGATGCGTCTGGAGAGCAGTACGACGTACTCGATCAAGTTCCGGATGGGCGGTCGGGAGCGAATCCGGAGCGCGATTTGATGCGGCGTGAGTTGGGCAAGCGCATCAGCCAT
>JBEKGG010000431.1:0-3254 GCA_050012915.1 Terriglobales bacterium
GACGGCGCAGATCCTGGGCATCGGGCGTACCAGCTTGTACCGGTTCTTGAAACGCACGCCAAAGCAAGCGGCGGCGAAGGGCGCGGCGTAATTTGGGCTGAGCTGCGGACCGCGAGAAGAGGAGAAGCAAATGGCGACGAATTTTTCCAGCTGGCAGAAACCGGCGGTGCCGGGCCCAGGGGCGATCCGAAAGTGCCGGCGCGACGTTCGATTTCAGATTGAGGCCTGCGGCCTCGACCGCGCGGGGCGTTTTTTCACCGAACGCAGCGAAACTTCCGAGGTGAGCGAATCTGGCTTCAAATTCAGATTAAAGACGGAGATTGCGACGGAAGTGATTCTGGCGCTACGAGCTTTGGCCGGCCACGATGGCGGTGCCGAACTTTTACGTCCGGTTTTGTTCCGGGCCGTGCACGTAGAGCGGAATGGGAAAGGCTGGAACGTAACCGCTGCGAAGCTGCAGCGGGATGATCCGTGGACGGGCGGAGTGCTGAAAGCGGAAGAGTAGCGAGCCGGAATTCATATCTACTGGTCGGGATTAGCGCGGACTAAAAATGCGCCGCAGCGATTGGTTTCGCTGCGGCGCATTTTTCGTTCGTATTTCGGACTGCTCAATCTCGTGTCTGCTGTCGAGCCTAATGTCCGCCCGTCGTGGTGTTGAAGGATGCGTTGTGCAGCAATGAGCTGGGCAAGGTCACGGTGGAATCGGTGCGAACCACCATACCGGTCTGGGCCGGCAGTTCGACGTCCTTGCCTTTCTTAGCCACGATGTAGACGGAGGTTCCGACCAGGCCGATGACCGTGCCGCGCGCCACGTTGCTGAAAATCAGCCCCGCCAAGGCGCCGGCTCCGGTGCCCAGGCCACCGGTGATGATGTCGGATTTCAGATCGCGCTTTTCTTCCACCACTACACCTTCAGTGGTTTTCAGGTCCTTGCGCTTTTTACCCGAATCCATGTCGCCGGTATAAAAGGACAGAATACTCATCTGCACCGGGAAGATGCGGCTTTCGACTTCAATGGAATTGAAGACCAGATTGATGGAAGCGCCGCCGCGAATCATGCCAAACCACTTCGGCCGAGTAACGCCGGTTACCGTACCGTGAATTTTGGCGCCGGCCGGAATCAGCAATTGATTGCCGATGAAAACCGGCTCGGCCACGATAGCGGTGAACGGGTCGCCGTCGTGCGCGACGCTGGTGGTGAGGCCGTTGACCAGAGTGAGACGAACCTGGGTGCCGGGTTGGACGGTGGATTGGGCGTGCACCGCCGGGGTAAGCCACAACAGTACGAACAATAATGCGCCAGCAGATACAAATTTTTTCATAACTCCTCCGTTAGACCTTTGCGGGAACTTGGATTTTTCCCGCAAAGGGCGGCTCGAGGCATAGCCCGGGCCTTCCCGTGTCGTGGGTGTCCGCTGGCGCGCGGTAGGTGCGGAGGATGCACCGGGGACTACGATACTCCGGGGTGGAAAGCGGTTGGCGAGAAATTGGGAGGGATGTTCCAAAGGACAACCGGTGTTTCGGGTAGGCGGTGGTGGATTTGGGCGCGGGCGGCTTCAAAGATTTACCAGAGGACACAGAGAAAAACCCGAGGGCACGGAGATTTCACCCTAAGGTTGCGGCGAGCAGATCCACCAGCGTATTGATATTGCGCTGATCGAGATCGCGCAGCGTGGCGTACTCGCTGATTTCGATGAGGCGAATGCGTGGATCTTTTAACAGGATTGCGAGCAGTTCCCTGCCTTCAGCGAGCGTCAGGCCTTGATCGTGCGGGAAATAGGCCGCGGAGAATTCCTGTTTCTGAAAAACGTCGATATCGAGATGGACCAGGATGGACGCGGACGGCGTGATGCCGTCCAATATCTCGCGCGCGGATTCCCGGGGACCGGAGCGGCGGATGGCGGCTAGGGAGACCGAGGGAATTTGGATGCGTTCCGACTGGGAGGGATTGCTCCAGCCGACGACGGTGAGCTGATCGGAACGGAGCGGCGGCCCGATACAAAAGGGAGATTCTCGAGTGAGCAGCCAAACGGCGCAGGAGGCGGCGCTGTGACTGACCTCGGCAACCGGGACAGCGTCATCGAAATCGCCATCGATGTAAAGAATGTGCAAATCCGAGGCGTGCTCGCGCTGTAACGCTTCGGCGGTGCCGACTACGACGCTGCAATCGCAGCCAATCAACAGCGGAATTTGGCCGGGCTGTTGCAGGATCGGCGTGACGCGATCGCGCACGCATTCCCAGGCGATGCGCGGACCCGGCCAGCTGCGGATCGGAGGCACCGAATGGTGCGGAAGATAACTGGGTATGGCGACGTCTCCCTCATCGACGACCTGGCAACCTGCCGATTGCAGGCGCGCGACGAGTTTGGCGTCGCGATAGGCCTGCGCGTCATTTTCGTTGCCCGGATAAAGCGAGCCGCTGCGGAGCGGAACGCCGAGCACGCGGTAGGTTCGCTCCGACATGCCGGAGCCTTCGATACCGCTGAGGAAATGTCTTCGACCCGGAAGGGCGAGACTCCATGCCGCTCCGGCCGCAGTTTTTAGGAAATTTCTTCTCCGCATTTTCCGCCTCGCCGAATCGCCGCCGCACTTCTGGTTTTTAATTACTGTTCTGTTTCAAATGTTGACTGATACTATCCCCGAATTCGAAGGAGAGTGATCGTGGAAATTTTGAAGATTGGGCAAGGCCAACCCCGAGTCCCTCGATGGTAAGCCGTTCCGTCGGTGCATCGCCTGTGGCGGGTGGCGGAGTTGAACCGGGCTATCCCACGGCGCGGTGGGCCTGGTACACCGTGATCGTGCTGCTGTGCGCCTACATTTTTTCGTTTATCGACCGGCAGATTCTGAATCTGCTGGTGGCTCCGGTACGCCGCGATCTGGCGATCAGCGACACGCAGATGAGCCTGCTGATTGGCTTTAGTTTTGCGATTTTCTATTCGGTGCTGGGGCTGCCGTTTGGGCGTTTGGCGGATTGGGTGAGCCGGCCGCGGTTGATTATTGCCGGCATGCTGACCTGGAGCCTGATGACCGGCGGATGTGGACTGGTCAGTTCCTAGGTGCAGCTCTTTTTGCTACGCATGGGCGTGGGCATTGGCGAAGCGACCCTGACTCCGGCGGCGTACTCGATGATTTCGGATTCGTTCCCGCCGGCGAAACGTTCGGTGGCCTTCAGCGTGTATACCATGGCGACCTACGTGGGCGGAGGCTTCGCATTTCTGTTTGGTGGGTTGCTGTTGCGCTCGTTCGGAACCAGG
>JBEKGG010000432.1:0-4937 GCA_050012915.1 Terriglobales bacterium
CTGAAGATCGTCGCAGAGGATGTACTCGCGGAGAAAACTGATGGCTGCAAACGGTTGTTGTATTGGTTGTTCGTCGTTATCCCGGCGAACGACGATGTGTACCCGTTGATCATACTGGTCAGCCCCCCGAAGGGAGCGTACGTAGCGCTCTTCACGAACATGTTTCCTGAAGCGTCTTGGGCTGAGAGTGGAAGCCCTGCACCGCCCGTTGTGTAAGTGATCGTCTTACCGCCGCTACCGTCACTTTGTGTGTGTGTCGCCAGAGATCCGTCAAGGTTGTATGTGTAGGTGAGTTCGTGTGGACTTGCGCTGGCAACCAGCCGTCTGGGAATTAAAATTCGACCGAGCTGGTCATGGGACCATGAGGTGCCGCCCGAACCGTCGCACATAGAGGTTCTTCGCCCAATCGGATAGCTGTCCGTAAGTGCTGGCGGAGCCACAGTGCAGCCGGTCAAGCTTGAGGCGTCGTACGCGAATTGCACTGTTGGCGTGAGGCCATCGTTGTAGCTCTTCTTCGTCAGCCGATTCAGTGCGTCATGTGCATACGTGGTCTGCACGGTGCTTGTGCCCGTTTGATTCTCTAACGGCGCAGTCTTTGACATTACATTGCCATTGAGGTCGTATGAGTACGCAATCGTACCCGACTCCGGATTTCTGGCGCTGGTCAGGCGGGAAAGGGAGTCGTACACGAATGACCGCACGCGCCAGTTCGATGAAGTGCTGCCACCTTCCTGGGTGACGGAAAGAAGGTCGTTCAACGCGTCATACGCGTAAGCCGTCTCGAAGTTGTAGCCAGTCGCAGTCGGTGCTTCCCAGACGCTGGTCACTCGCCCCAGGCCATCCGCACACGACTGACGAGAGTTGCCTGCTTCGTCCGTAACCGTTGTGCAAAGACCGGGGCTGTTAGCGTTAGTTTGATCATACGTCGTTGTCACGACTGAGTGGTCCGGTTCGCTTACGGACGTCACACGACCCAGGGCGTCGTAGGAGGTCGTGGTTTCTCCCCAGGTGGTCTCGTTGTCGCAGTTGGTAGTTATGGAAGAGCAGCGCGTCGGATTGTAATTCTGGTATTTTCGACCGTTGCCATCGTACACCGTAGCCGTGTACGTTGGTCCACTCGGATCAGAAGCCAATTCGGTTTGAACCGGGTGAGCTAAACCATCCATCGTCAACAGCGTCGTCTTCCAGCCTGTTGCCGGACTCGTCGCACTGCAGGTTGCACCGGCAGTGCCATTGATATTTTCGCATGTCGTCACGCTCGGGACGCCATCGTTATAGGTGACGAGGGTCTGGCCTGTGTCGGGATAGTCGGTTTCCCCGAGTCGACCCAGTGAATCGTTGTACTTGTAGGTGGTCAGCTGAGGCGGAGAGTTTTGATCGCTGGACTGAGTGAGTTCGCCATCGTTGTATCCATACGAGAACTCTTCGATGTGCGCCACGCCGTTTGTGATCGGATAGGTTACTTTCGTCAGATATGCATTGGTCACCTTGCCGCTGGGAGGAAAACCTGCGGTCGTCGTAAAGCCACTAGAATGGGTATTTAGGTAGCTATCAGCGAACGAGTATGTCGTTGTGTGGGTGGTCGCGCCAGTCATATCACTGCACGTCCCATTACCGCAGGGGTCAGTCATGCTCAGGACCTGCCCGGTCTCATCGTAACTGTATGTAGTGGCGGGCGAAGAACCCGCACTTAGCCACTGAGTTTTCTGTGTGAGATTTCCTCTGGGGTTCGTCGAACTCGCCGAGTAGTTCGCTTCGTCATGGCCGGTCAGGGAACTACCACCCGCTCCGGTCACGGACGGGGTTCCGGCAGTGCCGCACGGAGTAGTTGTTGCTCCGTTGTCGTAAAAGTAATCGGTTTCCGCCACGCGATTCGTTCCCGTGCTGTCATACGTTATGACCTGGCAGGGGCGGTCAACAATGGATGGTATATCTGGGTATAAGGGAGTTTCGTTAAATTGTTGATAATTGGTGACGGTTTTTCGCAACAGTGAACCGACCCCGCTTGAGCCAAAGTCATACTCATCCTGCTCTGTCTGCTGCTCCCTACTGTTGTAGCTCCACGTTGTTTCACTTGTCTCGCCGTTTGCATACTGCGTTTCCTGGCTCGTCACGAGTCGAGTGTTCGCCCATGTTTTGTAGACGGTCTTCAGCAGCGAGCCTGTGGTGTCGTAATAGGCGATGCTCGCCTCCACTGGGTCCTTAGACGTAGGCCCAGCCATTGTGTTTGGGGGAATGTCAGCGATAAGTCCCGTATAGGTGTAAACCGTGTTATAGCTGGTGCCGCGTACATTGTCGGTCGTAGTGACTGTAGTCTGCTTGCTTGTCCAATTAGGGCAGTTGTTACTGCCGTTAGCGCAGCTAAGCGTCCAGGTAGTTGAGTAGGTGAATTGTTGGTGCAGGACTTCCGTTGTGCCGTTAAAGCTGACATAACGGTCCGTGATGACAGGAACTCCATATAGCGCGGTGCACTGGTCATTCGGTTGGGAGTTTTCGTTCGTTCCCCACTCAGCCTGGGAATTTATGCCCCAAACGTACCGGATATACCCTCCGGTTGGATAGGTGATCTTGTTGATCACGCCATAGGTCGGGTCGTACGCGAAGGTGAAGCTCTTTCCATTCGGCAGCGTGAGGGTTGACAACCCCGACTGGTAAGCCCATGCGCCGTGCCCTCCCCCGAAGTTGCATGCGCTGCCAGAAAGTACCGTTATGGGAGCGACAAAAGTTGGCGGAGACAGCGGCATCCATTGGAGCTTATAGGATGCATTGAGACCTGAAATCGTTATGGTTTCAGGGCTGACGGCAAAGCCCGTGTCTTGCAACGCCGCTCTCCCCGCAGTGTCCAAATAACTGTATGCCGGGGGTGTGGAAGCGTTGATCGTCACCACATTGCCGTTGCGGTCTTCGACCGACGTAGCCAAGGCGCTATAGGTGTCCGATCCATCGACGATTCCACGAGGGTAGGAAGGGAAATTCACTGTAGTGCCATCGGGCTCTGAAACGGTTATGGGGCCCGGCTCCGCACTAGCGTTGGCTGGGATCGCCGCCACAACTCCACCTGCATTCGGGCCGGCTTCCCCGCCCTGCGTGACGACCTCCGCTCCGAATCCGGGAGGCGAGGGGCCGTAATTGTAGGTGCACGCTCCAGTTGGATCGCCAGCCTGATTATAGGTAGTCAAATTTAGATTGTGTCGATCGCCGTGGGCATCTTGGTAGACATAATTGACAAACGCAAAACACGGGTTGTCGTGACCTTCGCTCGAAACACCAGTCCAGGTAATCTCATTCAAGCTCACCACTGGGACGCTGTTGCTCCAACCTCCAGTGGAAGTCACAGTGAGCGAGGGGTTGAGCCATCCCAACGCGCCGGCCGAATTTAGGCCAACATAGTTGACTCCGCTGGAGTCGTAGGCAAAATAAAACGGAAGCGTGAGGCCACGACCAGGAGGCATCATGGCGTTCAGCCGAATACTGACAGATCCAGTGGCAGGGTTCACAGTCTCGTTGATCTCGCCAAGGTAATCATGGCCAGCACCCGGCACAGGGGTGGAAGTCGTGCTGGTGCTGACTGGCATCTGCGCAGGCGCACTGAGGCCGAAAAGAAGAGTTGCAAGAAAAAGGGTAAGTAAACGACTCAGGGACAACCGTACAAAACAAACCATCGAAATTCCTCCTGATGAAATGAACAGAGGGACCCCTCCCGGCTCGCGCCGGGTTGCCCATGCGACCAGTTGTCCGCACTAGCGCCGCCAACTACTCAACGGCACGATCTATTCACACTTCAGGGGAAGCAGCGAGAAGGAAATCGTTGACGAAGCCGAAACAGTCAACCCGCCTGGGAATCCCGCCCGCCGGTTGCGGAGGAATCTACAAGGTGGGCGGCGCGGATGTCAAATGAAAAGTTCGCGAATAGTGCGACGGTATTGCCACCCTGGGCGCTTGGGGTGGCGAGTTTCTGGCTTTAGCTGTCCGACTACAGGAATCCGACTCACCAGCTTGCGATTCCTGCGGAAAACCTCCTGCGTTCCCCTGCTGGCATCGAATTAATAATCACGGTATCTGTGGCACCGTTTCAACGCCGAGAAGCACTGTGATCTAGACATCGAGAGAAATATGGGGCATGGGATAGGGGTTCTAACGTTACGTACGTACGTAACGTTGGCGACGGGCGTCGGCGATCATGTCCTCGTACTGGGGCAGCGTTACGCAGGTAAAGATATACGCGAAACAACCGATGACCAACACGGCGTAACCAAGATAACGCTGCCACGGAGTCTCGATCTTGCTCACCATTTTGATATAAACAGGAAATTCTCGCGTAACAGTCTCCATTCTCGCAATCGCCGCGAACTCCTCCGCCGTTTCTTCTAACGAATCTTTCGGAGTTAGCGAAGCCCATCCTAGTTCCACAAAGACGTGTTCGAGCATTTCCCTGAATTCGTGCAGAAGCGTGTGTAAATCAGCAAAAGGAACGTTCTCATGTTCGGAAATGACAATTTCCTTCCTATCTTGAAAAGAGCAGTTAAATCCGCGAAGTTCTGGGGCAAGCGCAACAAATGACAGGTTTATTCCCTTAGACAAACACAATTCCTGCATCACATCTCGCGTTAAGAACGACTTGACACCCAGCCAACTAACAAACTCTTTTGCTAAAACCTGTTCAGTTGGAGGCCAGTTCTCGGAGTGGCGCGAAATCACCGCCAGACAAAAGCCCAAAAGCGGATTATTTCCAGTTCCGTCCGTTAGCAATTTCACGGTTTTTACGCCCCTTTAAGCAGATTCCGCTCGGTTAATTTCTCGTACATTTCCACAATGAAGCGCTTGGTTTCCAGGCTGACGTGCGTTCCTTTTAAGCGAGTACCCTGCTTAAACGTGGGATCAGTCATGACGTGCTCGTATGCTTCCTCAACCCGCCTCCGTTTGGCAGTTTCCGCCGA
>JBEKGG010000433.1:0-3294 GCA_050012915.1 Terriglobales bacterium
GCAGGTGCGCATGGCCAGCGCGGCAAACGGGTACACCGCGGAACCCGCGAGAATCACCGGAAGCGGCGTTTGGGTGACCAGCAGCGCCTCGAGCGTACGGTTTTGCCGCGCTTCTTCGATGCTGGCGTCAAACGCGGTCAGCGATACGCTCAAATAATCGAAAAACGCGAAACCCACCAGCGCGAAGGCGAAGTAGCTGCTTCCCGCCGGCAGCGCGCTGGATAGCTCGGGGCTTTGCACGAAGCGGGAGAGATAATAAAAAGTTGCCACTCCAAAAAATGCTTCAAGAATCTCGATCAGGAATGCTCCGCGATATCCGCGTGCGATGGCGAAATCGCGGCGGAAAAAAGCCACGACCTTGCGCAGGGTGCGAACGAAACTCACGACGCCACACCGCTGTGCGCCGGTTGGCGCAACAACTTGGTAACCGCCTCGGCAAAATTTTGCGAGCCGGCTTTCAGGCCCAGACCGCGAGGTGTGTCGAACGCGATCACGCGGCCCTCCTCCAAAACCAGCACGCGATCGGCGACCTCCTCCACTTCGCTGAGCGTGTGCGAGGCGAAAAGAAGAGTTGTACCGAGACGGCGCACCAGGTCGTCTTTGATCAGACGGCGAAAGTCCGCCGCCGCCAGTGGGTCCAGGCTGCGCGTGGGTTCGTCGAGCAGCAGCACCGCGGGTTGATGAAGCAAAGCCCGGGCCAGCCCCAGGCGATGGGTCATACCGGTGGAGAAAGTTCGGACTTGGCGGTCGAGGTCGGCGGTAATTCCCATTCGTTCAGCGGTCGCCGCGATGCGCGTTCGGATGTCCGCTACGGAAAGATTGTTCATGGCCGCGAAGAAGCCCAGGTTTTCGCGAGCGCTCAGCCGACCGTAGAAACCTTCGTCGCCTCCAGTGTGGTACCCGATCTGACGGCGAGCCGCAGCCGGGGAGCGTTCGACATCGTTGTTGGCGATCGACGCGTGACCGCGAGTGGGAACGATCAGGGTGGCGAGGATGCGCAGCAGCGTAGATTTACCGGCGCCGTTCGGCCCCACAATTGCTACCGCCTCTCCAGACTTAACCGCAAACGAAACACCCGCGAGCGCGCGTTCAGTCGGTTTCGAAATCGGTTGCAGCAAACTCCGCCAGCCAGAGCGTGCAGGAGGGAAAAATTTCTCGAGCGAAGATACGGCGATATCGTCACCGGGCATCTGTGTGGTTATATCCGAACTCACCGGGGCAATCCAGTTCCGTCGTTGCTTTCTGATTAAGTCTCGGTAGAATATGAGGCAGTGAGAGACGGCGTTCGGCGTAAACGCCGGTTTTAGGTTTTCGGTTGTCGCCTCAGCCAACCAGCCCTGACGTACCAAGGAGCGGCCAAAGTGGACGCACCTCTTTCCTTACAAACGACGGTAATGGTGACTTCCCAACAGGTCTCGTGTCCGTTGGGCGATGAATCGGCCATCTTAAACATGAAGAACAGCGTCTACTACGGCGTGAATCCGGTGGGCGCGACCGTATGGAATCTGCTGAAAGAAGCGAAGACGGTTGGCCAGATTCGCGATGCCATCCTGAACGAATACGAAGTGGACGAAGTACGCTGCGAAAAAGATTTGTTTGCGCTGCTGGAAGAAATGCGGAGTGAAGGCTTGATCGAAGTACGCGACCGGCTCGCGGGCTAGCGTACCGCGACTTCTTCGGCAGCAAGGGGTTAGAACCACCCAGTGAAAGCGACCATTCAAAGTTGGCGAACGTTTTGGGCGCTGAACCGCGCTGAGCGCGCCGTCGCCTGGTCGGCTGCGCTGGGATTAGCCGCGGCATGGATTGGTTTGCGCCTGTTCGGGTTCAGGCGCTGCCAGGAATTTGCTTCTAAGCGAATTGAAAATTCGCGGCATCCCGCCGCGGCCATATCGGCCAATCGGATTTTGCAGTTGCAAGCTGCCGTGTCTCGGAATCTTTTTTTCGGCACGAACTGCCTGGAGCAATCCCTGGTGTTGTGGTCGCTCTTGCGTCGCCACGGTTTCGCCGCCGAACTGAAAATCGGCGCGCGGAAAGAAGCGGGACGTTTCGAAGCCCATGCCTGGGTTGAACTCGACCGGGTTCCGTTGAACGACGATACCGGCTCGAATCGCCAGTTCGTTCCGTTCGACGGCGCGATAACCTCGCTGGAGACCCAAGCGGAATGAGCGGGATCGTCGGCATGTTCGAACGTGGCGGAGCGCGCATCGATCGTGCGTTACTGCAGGCGCTCACCCATTCCATTTCGTATTGCGGGCCGGATGCGCGCGACACCTGGATCGGCACTTCTGCCGGGTTCGGCCACACCCTGCTGCGCACTTCCCGTGAATCGCAAAACGAGCAGCAACCCGCGAGTCTCGCCGGCCAATATTGGATCACCGCCGATGCCCGCATCGACTGCCGGGACGAACTGATCGCGGAAATGGCGCGAGCGGATGAGTTCGATTCCGCGCAGGCGCGCCGCTCAGCCAGCGACTCCGATCTTATTCTGCGTGCGTACTCGATCTGGGGAGAAGATTGCGTACGGCGCCTGCGCGGCGATTTTTCGTTTGCGATCTGGGACGCGCGCGAAAGAAAACTTTTTTGCGCGCGCGACCATTTCGGCATCAAGCCCTTTTACTACGCCGAACTTGGCGAACTCTTCCTTTTCAGTAATGTCCTGAATTGCCTGCGCCAACATCCCGATATTTCGGCTGACTTGAACGACGCAGCGGTTGGCGACTTCCTGCTCTTTGGATTGAACTGCGATGAGGCCACCACCACCTTTCGAGACATTCGCCGGCTTCCAGCCGCCCATGCGATGACGGTTTCAGCCGACGGCCTCCGGATCAAACGCTACTGGACTGCTCCGACCGAGGGCCGCATTCGTTACAGCCATGCGGAGGACTTTGTCGAGCATTTTCAGATTTTGCTGCAGCAAGCTGTCGCCGACCGCCTGCGGACCGCTCCGGTGGGAATCCTACTAAGCGGCGGACTCGATTCCGCGACGGTCGCCACCACGGCGCGAGAGCTCTCTCGCACCGTCGCGGCAGCCTCCGACTTGCGCGCCTACACCGTAATCTACAAATCGTTGATACCGGATGAAGAGGGGTACTATGCGCGGCAGGTTGCCGATTTTCTGAAAATTCCGATACAGCTCATCGCGGTTGATGAACTGAAAGCGTTCGCGAGCTCGGACGGCCCCGAAATGCATTGGCCCGAGCCGGTGGATGATCCTTTCTTCGCCGGACTTTTTACGCAATTTGCAACCATCGGCGCAGAGTGCCGGGTCGCACTTTCGGGTGAAGGCAGCGACAA
>JBEKGG010000434.1:0-2625 GCA_050012915.1 Terriglobales bacterium
AATGAAGAAAGTCTCGTAGCGCACTTTTCCGTTGCGCGAATCGATGTAAAACGAGCGGCCGGCGTTGGGCGCGACCAACAGGAATTCGCCGATTTTATCCGCCGCGCGAAGATCTTCCACTTCGTTGGTTACGCCGGTGTTCACCAGGATCTGTTCGTTCCCGCCCAAGCCATGCAGAAAATATAAAACCGGATATTGCTTGGTTTTGTCTTCGTCGTACCCGCGCGGCAGGATCACGCAGTACGCCACCGGATGGCCAAGTATTTTGCTCGGAACGGTTCGGCATTCGCCGCGCCCGGGCTGTGCAGCGCGCAGAGACGCCGCGGCCACCGTGCAAACTACGGCTGAAAGCAGAAAGAGCAGGAGGCCGAAGCTTTTATTCATAACGCAGCGCTTCGACGGGGTTCAGTTGCGCCGCCCGCGACGCCGGATAAATTCCGGCAGCGAGGCTCACCACGAAAGAGATGGCGATCGCCGCCAGTACCATCCACCACGGCACGCGCGATAAATCGATGGTCGGCAGCTGCTGGCGCGTCAAATACACATTGGTTCCGAAAGTCAGTACCCTGCCAATCAGCCAGCCGAAGAACACTCCGAAAATTCCGCCGACAATCCCCATTACGCCGGCCTCGGCAAAAAACAATTTCCGCACGTCGCTGTCCTGCGCGCCCAGCGCTTTCAACACCCCGATCTCGCGCCGCCGCTCCAGAATAGCCATGGCTAAAGTGTTGATGATGCCAAGGCAGGCCACGGTCAACGCCAGGCTGCCGAAAATGAACAGCAGCGAATCGAAGACCTGAAAAAACAGCTGAATATTTTTGGTCGCGTCGATAATCGAAAACGTTCCGAAGCCCATGGACTTGATCGAGTCTTCGACGGATTTCACATTGGTCGGGCTCTTCACTCGCACGGTCAACGTTTCGTACACCGGCTTGCCGTTCACGCCGCGCAACAATTCACGCATGTCGCCCGGTTGCGAAGCACGCAGCTTCTGTGCGGTTTCCATCGGAATCAGCAGGCGTCCGCGGCCCAGGCCGCCAAAACCAGCGGCCGGCTCGGTTTCCACGATGCCGATAATGTGCAGCGTCATTTCCCGCGGCACGATGGAAAATCCGGCGCTCAATCCATCACCGCCGCTGGGGCCGAATTCGTTGTCTTCACTCGCATCGGACGCGGCGCCCTTACCGTTCAGGCGCGCAGCAGGCTGGCTCGGAATGGGCTGCTTTTCGGCGTAGCGCAAAATCACGTCCTTGCCGATCAGCGAATCGGGATCCTTCGACAAATCCTTGGCCAGCTCCACCTGCAAAATCGCCTCGCTGGCACTGCCACCCGAAAAAAAAGTACCCTTCATATTGTCGAAAGCGCCGTCCGCCTGCGCCGATTGCACGATCCCCGCAGCGGTGGTTCCGTACGGCTTGCCGTCGTACTGAATCTCGGTCTGGAAGCGCATCTCCGGATACACTTCGGTGACGTTCGGCAATTTGGCTAAATCCTGACGCGCGGTTTCATCGAGACGGCGCGAAGGCCCCTTCGGCGTACTGTCGTCGCGGCGCGGACCGCCGAAGCGGCGCTGATTGGCTTGCGAAACAACAAACACCGCGTCGAACAATCCGCTTTTCGCCAGCCGCGAACTGGCCATTTCCTGCAAGCCCACCCCCAGCGAGGTCATCGCCACCAGCGACGCCACGCCCACAGCGATGCCCAGAGTCGTCAGTGAATTGCGCAACAACGCTTCGCGCAGATTCCGCCCAGCCAATTCGGTCAAGTCGCGCAGCTTCATGCCGTCACTCCAACGCCGTCGCTGATCAGTTTTCCATCGCCCATCAAGATGATGCGCTGTGCAAATTTCTCGGCCCGCGGTCGGTCGTGCGTTACCATGACCATCGTCATCTGCAGTGACTGATTGATTTCCTGTAATAGCCGCATAATCGTGTCGCCGGTCACGCTGTCGAGATTCCCGGTGGGCTCATCAGCCAGCAGAATCGTCGGCCGGTTCACCAACGCGCGCGCCAGCGACGCGCGCTGCTGTTCCCCGCCGGATAATTCGCTGGGCCGGTGCGTGAGCCGCGCGGTCAGTTTTACCCGTTCCACCGCCTCGCGCACCCGCGCGGGACGCTCGGCGCGATCCACCTCCGCCAGACGCAGCGGCAGTTCCACATTTTCTTCGAGGGTCATGCGCGGCAAAAGGTTAAACGCCTGAAAAACCATGCCCACGGTGTGGCTGCGGTGGTGCGCCAGCTGCCGCGAATCCATATCGGCGAGATTTTTGTCGTGGGCGTAGATCGCGCCGGAAGTTGGCCGGTCGAGCCCCGCCAGCAAGTTCAGCAAAGTGGATTTACCGGAGCCGGAACTGCCCAGCAAAGCGACAAATTCGCCTTCGCGGACGGTGATCGAAACGTCGTCGACCGCGCGCACCAGCGCCTCGCCCATTTGGTATTGCCGGGAGACATGATCGGTACGAATCGCAAATCCAGCGGAATTCCCTGTGGTCACACTCACTATGATATTACGATTGCAGCCTTTCTTTAGTTACATTGAACATCAGCTGGCGATTCCCTGCTCCACGGCCGAAATCCGCGCGAACGTCCTATGTTAGACTCGTGGGCCCAACACTCCGCATGAAAC
>JBEKGG010000435.1:0-3220 GCA_050012915.1 Terriglobales bacterium
CGCACTTCGACAGGATTCCCTCTGCGCAGAGGCGGTGTTCGTTCGCATAGTGAGACTCTGTTTGAAGATCGCGGCGCAGTAGCGGCTGTCGATGGTCAAACACCCAGCCGACGCTGGTCTCGCTTCGGGGAACCTCCAGCCCGGTTCGGAAATAGTCCGAGGACAACTCTCCCTCCACCGCAAGGAAGAGGAAAGAATCCCGCTCGGGTTGATGGAGGGTAATCGCGCAGCGATCGAACGCAATGACCCGATGCAGTGCCTCGGAAATAGAGCGCAGGAGGGCCTCCTGGCTGAGGTTCGTAATAATGGCATTATTGATCTGAAGCAGGCTGCGGTTCCGCTCTTCACTCTTGCGCAGTACCTCTTCGGTCTGCTTCCGCCCGGTAATATCGATAAAGGTGACGACCGCACCTTTCGTCTCACCCTTTTGTACGACCAGATTCGACCAATACTCTACAGGAAAGCTCGTGCCATCCTTTCGCCAGAAGACCTCATCGTCTCTGTGAACGCTCTCACCTTTCTGAAAACCAACATAAATTGGACATTCTTCGAGTGGATAGGGCGCGCCGTCTTTTCGGGTATGGTGTTCCAGCGCGTGCATGTTCTTGGCAAGCAAATCCCTGGGATCGCTGTACCCAAGCATGCGCGCAGCCGAAGCGTTGGAGAAAAGACAAGTACCTTCTGCATTGCAGCCGAAAATCCCCTCGGTTGCGGAATCGAGTATCAAGTGGACGCGCTCCTCAACACTGTGGAGAGCGTCTTCCGTCCCGTCTTCGGCTAGATTGGGCAACATGCTACGGACTCTCAGGGTTTCGTTTCAGCGGACTCGTCCTTGCGGAGGTGCACGCGCCGCTGTGCAGAGCACCGATTGGATGCTCTGTCATGACCAGTGGATTCTCCCGACCCCGGGAAAACAGAAACCCCGGCTGCCCCCAACCTGGGATCTCTCCGCGGCCGTTGGGTTAACAAGGATTAAGACGACTACTTATCCGACCTTCGCGGAAGTTGCTGAAAATTCCATTCTAATAGGCACTTCGTCGTCAAGCTACGTAAAGCCCTATTTATCTCGGCGGCTAAGTTCCGGTTAGCCGACACCCCAGGAACCGGCGCGGGAGGAGCGATAGACTCCCACTGAGCGTGATGACTGCTGTATCAGCTGATACTTAACACCGTGAAAGTCTGGAGCATGGTCAATGCAGGGACTACGAAAAGTTCGGGCCAGGCGAATAAGCACCGAATGGATTGCGCAACCAGCGCATCAGGGGATAAGGCGCTCTTTGCGCAGCCTGGTGAAGAGGTCCCGGAAGCTGTCATCGGTCGCCTGGTAGTCAAGAAAACCTAGCTTGCGGCTCTTACTCATATCCGTCAACACTTCGATCGGCCGGCCGAGATCTGCGTCCGTGTGCCATGCGGATGCGAGCACATTCAGATCGCCCTGCAGGAGTTTGTGTTTACGTGCGATTTCAGCCCAGATAGGCGCGGCGCCAGTGAGCTGTAATTCGAGCGGTGTCGCTTGGCCCGGGAACTCCGCGGGCGCCACGCCAAACCACCGGGCAATCGTCTGCCACATCCAGCTCCAGCGAAAGACGTCGCCATTGACAACGTTGAATGCTTCGTTCTTGGCTGCCGGCGTAGTCGATGCCCATTGCAGATGGCGCGCAAGCAAACGCGCATCGGTCATGTCGGTAAGGCCATTCCACTGAACTGCAGAGCCGGGGAAGAGGAAGGGCCGGCTAGTCTCGCGGCAAATCGTTGCATAGGCCGCGAGGGTAACGCCCATATTCATGGCGTTCCCTACGGCGTAGCCAATAATGGTGTGCGGACGATGCACACTCCATGTAAAGCCGTCTCGCTGGGCTGCAGCAAAGACCTCGTCCTCCTGCGCATAGTAGAAATTATCAACTTCAAGCCTGCCCTGCTCTTCGCGGAAGGGGGTGGTTGGCAGCTTTCCTGTGCCGTAGCTCTCGAAGGGCCCGAGGTAGTGCTTTAGGCCCGTGACGAGTGCAACATGCTGGACCGAACCGATGTTGGAAAGGGCCTGCAACAGATTGCGCACCATAGCGGAGTTGATCTTGATGTTTTCAGCTTCTGTCGGTTGCCGAAGCCAGGTTGTGAGGAAGACATGCGTCGGCCTGATTCCTTCCAGGGCGCCGCTAAGCGTGTCGGGCTTGAGCAGGTCCGCTGCGACCGCCTGAACTCCATCACTAGCGGACGGATTACGTGCCAAGCCGAAGACCTTCCAGCCTGGTTCAACTGCAAGGTGCTGCGTCAGGTTGAGACCCACAATGCCTGTCGCACCGACGACTAAAGCTGTCCGACTTGCCATAGGCTCCTTCAGGTGACTCAGCGTCCCCCACACCTTTCTACACGGGATGAGATGTACACGGAAAGCTGGCGCCGCGCCAAAAGGCGAGAGCCTAAGCTGAATCGGCGGCCCAAATGGCCCGAATGGTCCCTTCATCTCCCATCCCATCGGGGACAGCAGCACTTGGATTATTGGCGTGATACCACGGCCTTCTACCGGAGTGAGGTTCCGCCGAACCGCTACTGCGCAATCCAACATGTCCATTGGTGATCTGCCGGCTGCCGGGCATTTCAAGGTAGCCGTTCGGGTCGGTCGTCCGCACCCAATGCCAGGCATAGCGCAGCCAATCGGCGCGATACTCCTTACTCTGGTGCGCAAACCACGTAATCTCGTCGTAGCCCCAGATCCAATCGAATTGGCCACCATCGGCCCTGGCCTGTCCTGGTTGTTTGCTGACACCGTAGTTGTCGAACTCGACAAGATACGGCAGGTGGTCGCACGTCCAGCCGCTAGGAGCGATCCCGCCGCGGCTCCGGTTGTAAATACCGTCGGAAAAGCCTACTTTGAGGATCGCCTCCTGCGGCGTATCGGGAACCTCCATGATCCTGAGGGGAAACGCATGGAAATCCAGCAGGAGATGTCCATCTCTGACCAGCCCACCCTGAGGAACATGCGCATCGCACAGCAGCATGTGTCTTCGAGCGTGCATTGCTGCATAGGCCCGGGCCAGAGTTAAGACCTGCGACCAATGAGTCAAATCAGGATCGTTGCCGTTCATGATCTCCACTTGCCCATAATGGATAGCCTCAAAGCCTGCATCGATGAACGACCTTCCCAGAAAATAGAAGTAAAGCTTTGTTTCCGGCCGGCTCACGTCCGGTACCGACGAACCTGGTCCCCATTGGTCAACACGCC
>JBEKGG010000436.1:0-5030 GCA_050012915.1 Terriglobales bacterium
ACAATCTTGGTGCGCGACCCCATCAGCTTCTCGTACTCTTCGAGGATGATCTCGCCGCGATCGTTTACCGGCGCCACGCGCAGCCGCGCGCCCTTTTCGGCGCACAATTGTTGCCAGGGAACAATGTTTGCATGGTGTTCGAGCCAGGTGATCACCACCTCGTCGTCTTTCTCCACGTAGCGATGGCCCCAGCTCTTGGCCACTAAGTTGATGCCCTCCGTGGCTCCTCGTACAAATATGATTTCGCGTGGCGACGGCGCATTGAGAAAGCGGCGAACCTTCTCCCGCGCGCCTTCGTACGCATCCGTAGCGCGCGCCGCCAACGTGTGCGCCGCGCGGTGCACATTGGAATTCTCATGCTGGTAAAAGTAAGAGAGCCGGTCAATAACCGCGTTGGGTTTCTGCGTGGTAGCGGCGCTGTCGAGCCAGATCAACGGCCGCCCCTGCACTTGTTCCTGAAGTATTGGAAAATCGCGCCGGATGAGCCGGGCATCGAACGGACGTTTGGCGACTTTAAGCTCACCCGGAGCCAGGTCCGGACGGAATTCGAAGGGCTGCACGCCAGGCTGCGCCGTTGTGTTTGCTCCAGCCTCGGGAGCAGCCTTCTCTGCGCCGTGAAGATAGGTCGACGAGCCCGGCACATTGGGCGGCGGAACCGCTGCCCGCAAATCAGCCTCGCTCGACGGTATGGGAGGAGCCGAGTTTGGCAGTGCTGGAAGTCCCGGCGGAGACTGAACGCCGGGCACTCCTGGAAAAGAGAACATCTCGCTCGCATGCGGGAAGGAACTCGCAACGCCGGGATAAATGGCGGTTGCCGCTTCAGAGTTAACCCCGGGCACATCAGGAGTGGCGATCGCTGGAACGCCCGGCTCAAGCCCGGCGGGCAAAGCCGCGGTCGGTGCCGAAGACAAGGCAGGGGCCGAAGGTAACACTGGAGTATTTGGCGTCGGTCGATTGCCGGAAAAACTCGACTGGGCGCCCGACGCGTTTGGCATCGCCGGCACGCTGGGAAACGAGTACAGTTCGGTCAGCGATGGAAACACTGGCGGCGTGGCCAGCGGCGCTTCTGGATACGCCGCATTTCCTGCATCGACAATATATGGTGAAGAACCGAGTGCCGCTGGCGCGCCAGCCTGCTCAGCCGGTATCGCCCCATGGACTCCTCCACCCAACGGGTCTGCGGCCGCCGACGACGGCAGGGAAGGAACAGCCGGGAACGAAAACATCGCCGTGGCCGGAAGTGTGGCTGAAGCAGTTGGCAGACCGGGCGCGTGCGCGCCATCCATTGAGTCGACGGATTGTACGGTGGGCTTTAAATTCATGCCGGGCAGGTTCGACCCAAGCACCAACGCTGCCGTCAACGAGTTGGGAATCGCACGCAGATCGGATTCCGTTAACTGGCCACTCGGCGGCGAGGAGGGATGCGCGGAGGTTGGAATCGGAGTGGCTGGCCGCATCGCTCCGGCAGCCAGACTGGCCGGGAAGGAAAGCATATCCTTCATCGGGTCAATCGATGTTGGAGCAGTTGGCGCAGTCGGCACGGTTAGGCGCGAAGCTCTCTCCGTCTCGGCGAAGTTGCCCAGTTGCCAGGGAGCAGTGGGCGATTGCGCGCCGGCAGGGATCGCAGCCGCCTTCATCTCCGTCGCAGGCACCGCTTCGGCCCCGCCGCCCGCGGGCACAGCCATTCGCGGCAGGGCCGCAAAGAACTCGTTTGCCAGTTTTGCAATCAACGCCGGATCAGGCAACGATCCCATACTTGCGAATGGGTACGCGTAGTCCACCGCTCCGCCATCCAAGGAGTCTCCTTGAGGATTGCCCGCCGCAGGGTCACTTGGCGTAGTCATAATATTGATCGACATCGACGTTCTCCAGCACTCCGATCGCGTCCTCTGTGAGAACTGCGATCGAGCAATAGAGCGAGATCAGGTACGACGCGATCGCCTTATGGTTAATGCCCATGAAGCGGACCGACAGGCTGGGCGTGACTTCCCCGGGAAGGCCAGGCTGGAAGAGCCCGACCACGCCCTGTTTCTGCTCACCGGTGCGGAGGAGCAGGAAGTTGGTTTTCCCATCCTTGATAGCGATCTTGTCGCAGGGAACGATCGGAATGCCGCGCCAGGTCAAAAATGCCGAACCGAACATGGTGGCCGTGGGTGGAGGCACACCGCGGCGCGTGCACTCGCGGCCGAATGCGGCAATCGCTCGCGGATGCGCAAGGAAGAAACCAGGCTCCTTCCAGACCTTCGAGATCAATTCATCGAGGTCGTCGGGAGTGGGTGCGCCGAGCCTGGTTTGCACGCGCATGTCGGGCGCAACGTTGTTGAGCAAGCCATACTCGGCGTTGTTAACCAGCTCATTCTCCTGGCGTTCCTTGACCTTCTCGATCATCAGACGCAATTGCTCGCGGATCTGGTCGTGCGGGCTGCGATAAAGATCGGAGATGCGGGTCTGCACGTCCAGCACTGTGGTGACCGCGTTGAGCGTGTACTCTCTGGGATGCTCCTCATAATCGACGTAAATCTCCGGCAGATCAACCTCATCGTCGGGGCTGCACTCGATGGTGCGCGTGCCGGGACGGGTCGGGGCGACCTTGTTCACGCGAAACGTGCCGGCTTCGATCGGAATCCATGACAGGAAAGTGACCAGCCAGCGCGGCGTGATCATCTCCATCATCGGAACCGTTTTGGTTACGGTGGCTAGCTGGCGCGCTTGCAGCTCGCTCAAAGTGTGGCGGACTTCAGCATTGTCAGGCATGCAACTGAATCCTTACTGCTCGAACGAAGAGTGCTGCATTGCGCCGAGCGGTTGAACTTCGTTGGGAGGGATTGGACCTCGACGATGCGGCTCGCGGGTCCGGCATCTCCCGAGATCAGTCTGGTCCGATGAGTCGCATTGTGCGAGCCATCATCGATGATGGATTAAATCTACAACGCCGCTTGCTTGTTGTCAGTTGTGGAAATCAGGCTGCGATTGAAAGCAACCCGAGCCGCGATTGCGGGAATTCTACACCTTGATTTCACTTGAATGGATGAATTGATTTGTACGGAGATGAATCAGGGAACAATGGATGATTATCACCCGGCGGCGTCATTGTCAACAATTCCTATTAAAATTATAGACATTGTTTGCAGAAGACGCGAATGCACCCGAATTCCTGCCCGGCTGACGGCGCAGCCCTAAAAGGCTTCGGGCTTGGTCTCGAACTCGGGCTCGCCGCAGCCCCGGCCTCGTTCGCGCTCTAAGCCGTGATCAGCGACTCGGTCACAATGGGCAGTCGTGCCTTCGTCCAGGCGTCGAAGCCGCCAATCACATTGGTGACATTCTCGAATCCCTCTCGCCGCAGCAGGCTGCTGGCGATCATGCTGCGGTAGCCGCCCTTGCAGTGAATCGCGACGGGGATGCTGCGATCCAGGTCGGGAAGCGAATCCTTGAAATCCTCCAGCGGGCACCATGCCGCTGCCGAGATGTGTCCAGCTTGCCATTCTGGCTCGCGGCGCACATCAAGAACTTGCACCTGGTACGCCTGCATGCGCTTATGCAGGCTCTCAGCCGAAATCTGGGGCAAAGTGACCAACGGCCGTCCCGCCTTGGTCCAGCCTTCCGTCCCGTTCTGCAGGTATCCTTGTGCGTCGTCGATGCCGACTCTGGACAAGCGAAGGCGCGCTTCGGACAATTGCTCGGTTGACTCTGCAATCAGCACCGGCCGGGAAGATAACCCGAGCACGATCCCCGCCCATGAGGCAAACTGGCCGGAGAGTGGAATGTTGATCGATCCGGGCACGTGGCCAGCGGCAAACTGATCGCCTGAGCGAACATCGAGCACCATCGCGCGCTCATCAAGCAGCGACTGCAGTTCAGTTGCCGAAAGCGGCGTAAGGCCAGGCAGATCGGACAACGCAGGCGCGCCTGTCCGGTTGATCTGGGCATCTTGTGGAAAGTAGGCGGGACGCGGGGGTAGGTTGGTGGTCAATTCTCGCACAAATTCCTCCTTATTTTTTATCTGTAGGGCATAGTTAGTAAGTCTTTCTGTACCGATGGCAGAAAATCGCTCGTTGCGCATGTTGCGCCCGCAAAGCGATCCGGCGCCGTGCGCGGGATAGACAAGGACATCGTTAGGGAGTTTGAGCAGCTTGTCGTGCAGACTGTCGTAGAGCATGCCCGCCAACTCCTGGGCGCCGTGCGTCGTTGACAGGTCAGGCCGTCCTACATCGCCAATAAACAAAGTGTCGCCGGTCAGTACTGCCCATGGATGCGTAGATTGTTTTTCATCCGTCACCACCAGGCAGATGCTGTCCGGCGAGTGACCAGGCGTTTCCAGCACTTTGATCCCCATCCTTCCCACGCGCAACTCGAACCCATCGTGCACCTCGGCATGAGGAATGGTGACTCGCCCATGCGGCCCAATATAAATCCTGGCTCCGGTGCGGGCGGCGAGTTCCTTGTGTCCGGAGACAAAGTCGGCGTGCAGGTGAGTCTCGAAGATGTGGCGGATCGTTACCCCGTGCTGCTGGGCGGCCTTGAGATAAATCTCCACATCCCGCTGCGGATCGACCACCACCGCTTCGCCTTCCGACGCGAGCATGTAGGAGGCATGAGCCAGGCAGCCGAGGTAGAACTGCTCGAAGTACCTGCCGGCTCCTTGCCGCTGGCCCGCATAGGCCGGCCGAGGAGACGCCGCGCGAGAAACCCCGGCCTGCGAAACAGTTGCCAAAGCTTCCTGCCAATTGCGTCGCGCGTTCACTTCTTCGCAGGCCGTCAGCAGCGTCTTCGATAGCTCCCGCACCTGGACGCGAATGTCAGGAACGGCTGTCGTCTCCCACAGGTTCCCTTTGCGAAGCGTGCCGATGGCGTAAATCAGGTTCGATGCCACGCCATGCGCATCCATCAAGCCGCCATCAGGGGAAACATCCAGGCCGAGAGAAAGTGCGTCGGGACGAGCCAGCCTTTGTTCGATGAGACTCTTGAGCAGTGGGCTGTCGACCTTGCGGCAATCGGACTCAGGACCGGTGCAATTGATCACATGATCCACG
>JBEKGG010000437.1:0-2742 GCA_050012915.1 Terriglobales bacterium
GGCCGATGTGCCTGCCGGAACCGGTCTTGGATCGTCGGGGGCTTTCACCGTCGGGCTGCTGCGCGCGGTGCATGCCTTCCAGCGCAACTACGTCGATCCAGCCGTTGTGGCGGAAGAAGCCTGCAAGATCGAGATCGATATTCTGCAGGAACCAGTAGGGAAACAGGATCAGTACATCGCGGCATTCGGCGGTCTAGCCTGTTTCGAATTCTGTCCGGACGGCCAAGTCAACGTTACGCCGCTCAACATCAGCAACGACACGCTCTACAATCTCGAGGATCGCCTCATGATGTTCTTCACCGGCTACTCGCGCAATGCATCGGCCGTGCTGGACGATCAGAAAGTCCGTTCCGAACTCGGCGACAACGCGATGCTCGAAAACCTGCATTACACCAAACAGCTTGGTCAATGCATCAAGCTGGCGCTCGAGCAAGGCAATACACGGCGCTTCGGCGAGTTGATGCACGAGCACTGGATGCACAAGAAAGAACGGTCGCCCGGAACAAGTAGCCAAGGAATCAATCGCTGGTACGAAATCGGCCGCGCAAATGGAGCAGTTGGCGGCAAGCTGGTGGGCGCGGGCGGCGGGGGCTTTCTGTTGTTCTACGCCGAGGATCGCGATGCGCTGCGCCGCGCCATGGTAAACGAAGGTCTGCATGAGTTCCGCTTCAAATTCGATCACGAAGGCTCAAAGCTACTTTCCAGAGACTAAGGAGGCTCATGGCATGCAGTGCGTGATTCTCGCCGGCGGCTTGGGAACGCGGATGCGCCCGCTCACCGAAACTTGTCCCAAGACGCTGCTGCCGGTGCGTGGACGCCCTTTCGCCTGGCATCAGCTGCACTGGCTGGCATCGCAAGGCATCACCGAAGTGGTCTATTCCATCGGCCATCAGGGCGACATGATCTGGCGCTATTGGGCCGAAGAGCCGCCGCCGATTGCCTCCATTCGCTACGTGGACGAGGGAGAAAAATTGCGCGGTACGGCCGGAGCATTGCTCCTGGCGCGCGATGAAGGCGTGCTGGACGAGAACTTCTTCGTCATCTATGGCGATTCGTTCCTTCCGGTTGAATACCGTCCGGTCTGGCGCGCATTTGAAACCAGCGGCCAGCCCGCACTGATGACCGTTCTTCGCAATGAAGGACGATGGGACCACAGCAACGTGATTTACCAGCCGGGCCGCGTCATGCTGTACGACAAAACCGCCGCGCCGGGTATGCAGTACATCGATTACGGCCTGTCCTGCCTCCACCGCGAAGTCTTGCGTGAGGTGACGTCCCCCGATCTGGCCGTTCTCTTCCACGATTTGAGCGTCAGCGGCCGATTGGCGGCCTTCGAAGTGCGCGAGCGCTTCTACGAGATCGGTTCGCCCGCCGGTCTTTACGACTTTGAGCGCTATCTCCAGACTCGCGAAGCCGTCCCTTTCTAGCGATAATCGTTCCAGATGCCTCCCACATTCGGAAACGGCAAGATTTGCTACGTCGAAATTCCCGCTACGGACATCGCCACATCGGCTGACTTCTATGAATGCGTGTTCGGCTGGAAGATCCGCAAGAATAAAGAGGGTGACGCGTCTTTTGACGATGGAGTGGGCGAAGTGAGTGGCGTCTGGGTGCTTGGCCGCCCGCCGCATACCACGCCCGGGCTGATGGTACACGTCATGGTGGACGACGCGGCAGCCACTGTAGACCTGATCATCGAGAACGGAGGCCAGATCGTGCAGCCCATCGGCGCGGATGCGCCCGAGATCACCGCGAAGTTTCGCGATCCGGCGGGAAATGTGCTGGGCATCTACCAGCACGGTGGTTCTCGCTAAAATGACACGGGACAAATGAGCGACACAATTCACGCTGCCGATCCGCTCGAACGCATCCAATGCCAGTGGTGCCAGGGCATGAACGAGAAGACCGCGCTCACCTGCCGGGCGTGCGGCGCGCCCCTCGATATTCGCAACCTGGTGAGCGAGTCCGGCTGGCGCGAAGCCCCGCGCCTGCGCGATATGACCGAGTTTAGTTTCAGCTCCAGCACCTGCCAGGTGGAAGGCGAAATCGTTCCCGTAGCCGAGATCCATCTGGGCGCGAACGACTCAGTCTTCTTCGAGCACCACATCATGCTGTGGAAGGACGACAACGTGCCCATCAGCGTGTTGCAATTGCCGGGCGGTTTGAAGCGTGCCTTCGCCGGGATGCCGTTCATCATCAGCGTGGCAACTGGCCCCGGCCGCATCGCCTTCTCGCGCGACGCAACGGGCGAACTGGTGGTGCTGCCTTTGCATCCTGGAATGGAACTGGACGTTCGCGAGCACGCTTTTGTGCTGGGGTCGCACCAGATCGATTACTCGTTTGTCCGGGTGAAAGGTTTGAGCAACATTTTGTTCGGCGGCCAAGGCATGTTCATGGATCGCTTCGTCACTACCAACAGCCCCGGGCTGGTTTTGCTGCACGGTTACGGCAACGTGTTCGAGCGCAAGCTCAAGGCGGGTGAGAGCATCATGGTGGAACCGGGTGCGTTTTTGTACAAGGATTCGTCCGTCAGCATGGAGGTCGAGTTCCAGCGCCTCGGGACTGGATTTTTCGGCGGCACGAACATGAGCCTGGCGCGTATGACGGGACCCGGACGCATCGGCATCCAGTCCATGTGCGTGCATCACCACACCGAGTAGTTATCCGGGAAGACTAGACCAATGTTCTGCACTAATTGTGGTAGTTCAGTTCCGGACGCCGCCAACTTCTGCACCGCCTGCG
>JBEKGG010000438.1:0-3483 GCA_050012915.1 Terriglobales bacterium
CAATGGTAGGGATGGGGATAACGCTCGCGGAGCTCGATCATCGCCCCCCGCAGCGCGGCGGCTTTTTCCTCGCCGCTCTGGAACCGCCGGTAGAAGCTGGCCATGAAATCCGCCGCGCTCTGGTCGTGAACATCCCAAAGCGTAAGCAGCTGGGACTGAGCCCCGGCGTAAAGCAGCCCGCGAATCAGCCCCAGTAGTTCGTCGCCGGAAGTAACCACATTCATTCCCGTGGCGCACCCGCTCAAAGTCACCAGCTCCGCGTCGAACTTGAGTTGGTAAAGGTCGTAAAGATTCAGATACGCGTCGCCCAGCCGAATCCCGGAGAACATCGGATTGTCCTGCCGGAATTTGCCGTGGGTCGCGATGTGAATCAGCCGGCTTCGCGCGCCTTTTTCTCGCAAGGCGGTTTGATTGGCTTGTCCGCCCAACAACAATTCCGCGTCCGGCACAATTTTCGCCACCGCCCGCACTTCGTCCAGGATCAACGGCGCCCGCGCATCCGGAATTCCCATAACCAGCGATCCACCGGCTGCGTGCGTCACTTTTTCCTGGCAGTGCACAAAAACGCTGGCGCTCGGCGCGTAGGAAATCGTGAAGGAATCGATCAGGTAACCGCTATCGTCGAGCAGCGCATGAAAGGGAAGATAGTGCAGCATCCCGTGCGGCACGATGATCAAATGGCGCGCGTTCAACTGCGCCCGAACCGGCGCGAAGATTTCTTCGTGCAGCTCTCGCAGATGCGCCTGCACCACTCCCAGCATGGATTTCTCGAAGGTCTGCGTATATTCCGCGCCCAGTTTGAATTTCGACATCTGAAAATGCAGCATGCGCAGCAACTTGACCACCCGCGACACCGGCGTCAGCGGCACAATTTTCAGGCCGTCTCGCGTCACCACCGCCGCAACGAATTGATCCTTCAGGCTGAAATATTCCACCAGCGCCGCGTCTGCCGGCAATGAATCGCGAATCGCCTCCAGCGATTTCATCGCCGGGCCGTGCGCTGCGCTTTCTTCCGACTCCGGCAAATCCCGCAGCACATGCAGCAATTCGTTTTCGTGCGCCAGCGCCTCTTTCTGGAGCTTCTCAATGCGTTCCGGCGACGGTTCCTCCGCGCGCAACTGCTCAATCTCAATCCGCCGGTAATACCAGTTCAGTTCCTCCCGCATTTCCCGGATGCGCCGCACCAGGTCGCTTTGTCCCGCTTCGGCCGGCCTCATTGCCGGCCCAGTGCGCATCAATATTTCCGCCAGACTGCGCGACTTGGCCATTTCGATGTAGCTAAAAGATTCCTCCGCCCCGCGCGGCCCTTCATCGCGCATCAGGCACAGCTCGACCAGGCTTTCGTAAACCTCCAGACGATTTTTCATGAACGAAATTTTCAATTCTTCGCCGCGCAGGCTGCTGCGCAAAGTTTCTAGCGAGCCCCGCGCTTTCTGGCACGATTCATAGGCCTCGCCCAGATCTCCGGCAGCCTGCTGAATCTGCCCCATCAGAAAATGCGCCTGGTAATGCAGCACCGGCGCTTCCAATCGCGCCAGCCGCTCAATCGCTCGCGCCGATTCCACTTTTGCCGCCGCCAAATCACCGCCTCGCAAAGCCAGGCGCGCCATCAACAGATGACAAAGTACCGCCTTGCTCGGCAGGAAGGATTTATCGAAGAACTCAGCCGCACCAGCACAAAGCCGCTTCGCCTCAAAGAGCCGCCCTTCGTCGTAAAGCACCACCGCCTGGTACAAATCCATCAGCCAGGGCCATACCAAATTCTTTTCGCTGACGAATTTCGCCCGCGCCTTTCCAAACAATTCCAGGGCGCCCAGCACTTTCCCCAGTTGGCTGGTGGCCATGGCTTCAAACGCCAGGCACTTCGCCTCCTCATATCCCATCCCCAATTTCTGAAAACGTAAAAACCCTTCGTGCGCCGCTTCTTTCGCCTCCACGCTCAAATTCAATTCCAGATAAATTTCCGAAACGTCCAAATAGCACAGCGCCAGCACGTGCGCGTCCCCGTTTTTCTCGCACTCCTCCCGCGTGGCCCGCAGCATCTCGATCGCCCGGCTGTATTCGCCGCGCAAATAATAAAGGTAGGCGATGTTGTAATCGCTTTGGGTCACCAGCAGCGTCATGCCGTGCTTGACGCACATTTCGCGCGCCCTTTGATAAGTCGCCAGGGCCCGCGGAAAATCGTTCAGCGTAATCAGGCACACCGCCATGTTGTACAGCGCCACCGCCAGCCCCTCCGCATCGCGAAACGGCAGCAGCATTTCGTACGCGCGCTCGTAGCACGCCAACCCTTCCTCAAAACGCTCCTGCCGGTGGTAAATGTTCCCCACATTGATCTCAACGTGCGCCCAGCGTTTGTCGTCGCCCAATTCCCGGAAGATTTTCTTGGCCTCTTCCGCCGCGGCAAACGCCTGATCGTATTTTCCCAGCAGAATGAAAGGCTGGATGGAGGGAATCAGCGTGCGCGCTTCTTCTTCGGGATTCTTGATTTCCCGAAAGATCTGCAAGGCTTCGTCGTGGAATTTCAGAGCCTCTTCGTTTTCGCCCAGCATGTACAGCGCGTTGGCCTTCGAACGCAAACTGCGCCCCAAAGCCTCTGGATTGTGCAAACGCCGCGCAATCACCACGCTGATTTCGCCCAAATGCAGCGCCTCGCGCGCATTTTCGCGTAGCCTCGCGCGCACCACCTCATTCAACTGCCGCACCACGCCGTCATCCAGCAATCGTGGATGCGCCGCGATAAATCGCGCGCGCTTCGCGTCCGTGCTCAGCGCCGCCAATTCGCCCAGCAATTTTGCGTTGAGCGGTTCCTGTTTTTTGCCGGCCTTCACTTTCATGCGAAGCCCGCTTCCAGCAAACGCTTGCGCAGCCGCTCCAGGCAGCGCTGCCGGATAAATCCGATCGACCCCACCGCAATCCCCAAACTCGCCGCGATCTCCTGATACGGACGAACCGGTTCTTCATAGAACAGCATCTGCACCAATTCCCGGCAGCGCGGCGGCAAATCCGCCATCGCCTGACGCAGATTCTGCTCGTCTTCCGCCTCGCGCAAAATATGTTCGGCTACCGACGGCGTGCTGCGCTCGAATTCCTTAGCGCCCGGATCCATGACGTCCGTCCGCTGTTGCTGCTTCCTGCGATGAAAACATTTGTGCGCCGTAACCTGCATGATCCATTTCGGCAGCGCCTTCACTTGGCGCAGTTTGGGCAGCTCGGACAAAAGGTCCAGGCAAACCGCCTGAAAAATGTCGGTCGAATCTTCCGGGGAGAATCCGTACTTTACGGGAATCGAAAAAATGAGGTTTTTATATTTAGAAATCAGCGCGCGCCAGGCCTCTTCGCTGCCGCCCAGGCATTCGCGCACCAGCCGCGCATCCGTCCACGCCGCCCGCGACTCGTCGGAGTCCGGCGCTTGGCCCGCAGCGTTACGGGGCACTCTCGCCATTTATTGCACGTAGAGCTGATCGATATTCCACAGCGCGT
>JBEKGG010000439.1:0-2778 GCA_050012915.1 Terriglobales bacterium
TCGCTCAAAGGATGCCGGAATATTGGCTCTTTGGTCCGGCCGGAAAACATCTTTAAACCAGACGAGCGATGTCCCGACCATTGGGAAGGTGACACCACCGTTCTCGCCTTGGAACGATAGAATGTAGATCACGATCATGGGCCCGTAGAGAAACAGCAGGAAAGCACCAAAGAGCGTCGCGAGTGCATAGAAGGTCCAAGGCCGCGTGGCGCCGGAACCCGGAGGATGGCCTTGGGGTGCCGCAGCCACTACGCGCCTCCTAGCTCACCAGCTCCTTGCGGACATCGACCACGCGCATCATGCCGGCCACCATAATGGCGACGAAAATGACCAGCACCATCGCGTTTGCCGACGCCGGCGGGTATTGCATAGCCTGAATCTCGGTCGACAGTGCGGACACGATCGAGGCGCTCTGACCTCCGCTCATCGTCTTGACGACGAAATAATCACCCATCACCTGGGTGAAAACCAACAGCGAGCCTAGCGCAATCCCGGTCTTAGACAGCGGAATGATCACGTCCACCATGGTGCGCCAGCGGCTCGCGCCGGCATCGCGAGCAGCTTCAAGCAACGCTGGATCGATCTTCGCCATGGAGTTAGCGATCGGCCCCACCATCAGGAGCGTGAACAAATGCACATAGGTGACGATGACGGCAAAATCCGAGAACAGGAGAAAATCAAGGGGATGCGAGATGATGCCGAGCTTCACCGCTATCTGGTTGAAGGCTCCGTTACGACCGAGGAAAGGAATCCACGCGATCGTGCGGATAATCCCGGAAGTCAAAAACGGGATGGCGCACAGTAGGAATAACACCGTACGGGTCATGCCGGTGCGAATGTGGAATATGAGGAAATGGGCGACGAAGAAGCCGAGCACTAACGTGATAGCCCAGACAATGACGGCGAAGCGCAGTGAACTCAGATAGACCCGGATTGTCGCGGGTGTCGTGAGCAATTCGCGATAATTGTCGAAAATAAATGCCGGATAGATCCCGGTCCGATCATAGTCGAAAAAGCTGACGATGAGAAACAAGACCGTCGGCAGTGCAAACAGGATTATCAGCACGAATGCGAGCGGACTCACCTGGAGCCACGACATTGCCTGCGGCGACAGCCGGAACGCCGGCAGATTCCATTGCCGCCGTTCGCGACTGGCCTCCCCCACTGCCTGCGAGGTCATCACGAGGTGATGAATTCATTCCAACGGCGGGTCAGATAACGGTCCTCGTCCATCACTGAGTTCCACACCGCAATATTGCCCATGCGTTCCGCGAATGTGCCACCATCGCGCGTGCGTCCCGCTTTCTCCATAAGCTTTCCGTAGGGATCATGAATATCGGTCGCTGCCGGCTGGCCGCCGTACCAGTAGTCCCACTCGGCTGGGGTCAAGAACTTCTTGGCGTTCTCGGGCACGCCCGCGTAATAGCCTTCCCGGGCGATGAACGCACCCGCAAAGCCCGACGTGTACCAGTTCATGTATTCGTAGAAGCAATCGAGTTTGAGCCCTGAAAGATGTTGCATCGGCGCGAGGGCGTAGCCCCAACCGCGGTAACCCTCCTTCAGTGGCTGGAACGTGCACGGAATCCCGCGCGTCCGTACCGCAGTAACGGCAGGCGACCACATCGACTGAATCACCACCTCGCCCGACGCCATCAAATTCACCGACTGATCGAAGCTCGCCCAAAACGAGCGGAATTGGCCGGATTTTTTGATCTCCATCATCAGGGCGATAGTCTTGTCGATCTCGTCGCGGGTCATGTTCCCCTTGTTGCCGTATTTCACGTCACCGCGCGCTTCGATCGCCATCGCGACATCGATCACCCCGATGGTCGGATTGTCTTGCAGTGCGGCCTTGCCCTTGAAGTCTGGGCTGATCAGATCCGCCCAGCTGGACACCGGCCGGCCGGTCAAGTCCGGCCGGACGCCAAGGGTGTCAGCGTTGGTAATTGTGGGAATTCCCGTCATCCAGTCGGTGAGACCGTCGGCGAACTTCTGCCCGTCCGGACTCGTTGCGTACAGAACCGTGAATGGAGCAGTCCCTTGCCGCGATGCCTTGCGACCATCTGGATATTCCCCCTTGGTGAGTATTGGGATCGTCTGATCCCAGTATTTGTATTTGCTCACGGGGATCGCCTGCAGGACGTTACGGCCGACCAGATAGCGCATGTACATGATGCTGACATCGGCGACATCCATCGAGGTCGATTGCGACAGCAGGCGGTTGAGTATGTCGGCGTTCTCGGTCATCTGCATCTTGACCGTGAACCCGAGATCCTTCGTTGCCTGATCCGCAATCGGCTGAAGAGCGGAGACAGGCGTCCCGGCGTGAAGCAGCGTCACGTCCTTGATGTTCTGCGCCCAGACCGTCGGAAAACCCTTGATGGTGACGCCGAGACCGGCTGCAGCGGACGTCCCTCTTAGTAAGCTGCGGCGGGTGATGCCCCGATTTCGCTTGCGACCCGTATCACTTCCTAGCGTGTTCGCTGGCATGGCTTTCATGTCCTCGCGGTTAACGGTGAACGTACATACGATTCTGCCTACCCCGGATTCTGGTCAGCCGAGGCTCTATGCAGCTTTCCCAATCATGCTCCGGCTTGCCATTAAAGGTTGGATACGAGTTCCAAACTGCTCCATACCGATCACGAAATCGTCGAAGGTCAGCATGACGCCACGGACCCCGGAAATCTCTGCGACCTGATCGAGCATGCGCGCAACCGAAGCGTAGGAGCCGACGAGGACACATTGGTTGGTCGGCAGCTTGGCCTCACCGCTGAGCTT
>JBEKGG010000440.1:0-4849 GCA_050012915.1 Terriglobales bacterium
AGCTTTGCCAGAACAGCCTCTCCCCCGGCCTGGGAAGCGTCCGCTTGATCGACCGAAAAGCGGATGGAGTTTTCCAACCATCTGCCCGAAGCGTCGTTGCGAATGCTGACTTTGAAGACCGGTGGTAGACCGTTGAGAAAGACTTGACTCAGGCGTGGCTCACACACCATGTAGCCGCAAACGAATTTCGTAACCTCCCCTCCGCCCCCCGAGCGCGCCAGCCTCAACCCCTGGGAGAAAATCCGGGCTAGTTCCTGTAACAGGTCGATGGTCTTGATTGGCCTGCCGTTCTCAATAATGTGCGCGTCGCCATGAGGAAAAATCACCACGTCACCGGCATCGAGAGCTAAACGCTCGCCGTTTTCCACCCAGACAGAAGCGCGCCCCTCCGTGAGAAAGTGATAGACAATCACGTGCTCCCCGCCCGCGGCAACGAGGGGCGCGACCTTAGACGATGTCGGTGAGCGAAAGCTCCACGGAGCGGAAAACTCCCCGTTGTAGAAGATCGCCCCCTGAAGCTTCACTACTTTCAGGACTTCCGACAGCACATCCATATCGGTCTCCCACAAGAGCGCCAGCAAATCTTTTCAGACTCTGGATCAAGCCATCATACGGCAGTTACGTCGTGGACAAGAAAGCCGGACGTATGGACAAGTGCCCGCAGGAATACCGCCGCATAGTGGCTACGTGGGCCGTCCATGCGACATTGGGCGTGTTTCTGTTGATTGCCAGTCGCAATCCGCTCGCACACTTGAGCTTCATCTGGTTCACGGTCTGGTCCAGCGTCGTCCACGCTGCAATCATGGCAGTTCAGACGCTGGAAAACCCGGTTCAAATTGGACACCTTCGGGGCGACGTTCCCGCATTGCTTATTGTCGCCGCCATCCTTGCTCTTCTGACCCCGCGAGGCACGGCAGCGACCGTCACTGGGAGCAGGTAATACCTAAACAAAACGGAGGACACATGAGCACAACTACTACTGCACTTGAAATCGACGGCCTGAAGACA
This sequence comes from Terriglobales bacterium, assembly GCA_050012915.1. Classification (GTDB taxonomy): domain Bacteria; phylum Acidobacteriota; class Terriglobia; order Terriglobales; family Acidobacteriaceae; genus JABDBE01. Next base: position 1,009 of record JBEKGG010000440.1, read on the forward strand.
CGGCTGAAAGAGACCTGGATGTCTGGAGACTACGACCGTTTCTCGCGTTACATGGAACAAGGCGCACGTATTTTCTACGAACAACTGGATATTCCCGCCGGATGCCAGTTGCTCGACGTGGCATGCGGCTCGGGTCAGGTTGCGTTATGGGCGGCACGGGATGGAGTGAACGTTACCGGAGTAGACATCGCGCCGAATCTGATTCAACGTGCGCGGGCACGCGCCAAGGCGGAAGGTTTCAACGCTCGTTTCTTGGAAGGCGATGCCGAAGCTCTTCCGTTTGAAGACGCCACCTTCGATGTCGTTATCAGCCTCATCGGAGCTATGTTTGCCCCGCGGGCGGAACTCGTGGCCCAGGAGTTGCTACGAGTATGCAGCCCCGGGGGAACTATCGCCATGGGAAATTGGACGCGCGAAGGATTCATAGGACAGATGTTCAAAACCTTCGCCACGTACATCGCACCGTCTGGCATGCCAGCTCCGGTGCTGTGGGGCGATGAGACAGTCGTGCGCGAGAGGCTGGGCCACGGGGTGTCGGACCTTAAGATGACGCGACGCCACTACGACTTTACATACCCCTTCCCGCCGGCTGAAGTGGTGGAGTTTTTTCGTCAGTACTATGGGCCGACGAATCGCGCGTTCGAAATGTTGGATGAAGCGGCCGCCCGAAAACTCCGTGAAGAACTCGAAGCGCTGTGGGCAACGCATAATCGAGCGGGTGACGAGCTGACCGTAGTTCAGGCAGAGTACCTGGAAGTTATCGCAACTCGCGCCTGAATCCGGGATGCCGGAGAGATGGTCTCTCGGGCAAGGCTCCAGGTACCAATAGCCACCTGGCGCCTGGCGGCCGAAAGGGGATTCACCGAAAGTGCGACTAAAGGATCGATCTTTCGCAAAAGGAGCGCCAAGCTGCTACTGTTCGCATGTTCCTGCGCGTCTTCAGCCTCGTCGTCCTGCCTTTGAGGTAAGCGAGCGTTACATCTGGTGACTCGTGTCCTCCAGACGAATTCGGATCGTGTTCACGCACCGCAACCTGGGTTAACTTCCGCATCGCCGACAACCCTCCCAGAATGGGTACAACATCCTCTGTAACGTGCCGCACAGGCTATAATTGCGCCCACGCATGGCTCTGACCTCTGGCACGAGACTTGGCCCCTACGAAATCGAATCGCCGCTGGGCGTGGGCGGTATGGGCGAGGTCTATCGGGCGAAAGACACGCGCCTGGACCGTACTGTCGCCGTCAAGATTCTGCCCACGCACCTCTCCGACAATCCTGAGTTCAAGCAGCGCTTCGAGCGTGAAGCCCGTACCGTTTCCTCTCTGAATCATCCGCATATCTGCCATCTCTACGACGTCGGCTCGCAGGACGGTACCGACTTCCTGGTGATGGAATTCCTCGATGGCGAGACGCTTGCGGAGCGCCTACGCAAGGGTGCGCTGCCTTTCCCTGAACTGCTGAGGATTGGAATTGAAGTCGCAGAAGCTTTGGAGGTCGCGCATCGCGCTGGTATTGTGCATCGCGACTTGAAGCCCGGCAACATCATGCTGACCAAGTCCGGAAGCAAGCTGATGGATTTCGGCCTGGCGAAAGCCGCCGCGCTGGGCGGAGCCGGCTCAGGATCCGCGCCACTTTTATCCGCCGCCCGGACGATGAGCGGCGCTACTCCCATCAGCCCGCTGACCACCGCCGGCAGCATTGTCGGCACCATGCAGTACATGTCTCCCGAACAGATCGAAGGCAAAGAGGCCGACGCGCGGGCCGACATTTTTGCATTCGGAACCGTCCTCTACGAGATGGCCATGGGCAAGCGCGCATTCGAGGGAAAGAGCCAGATCAGCGTAGCTTCGGCCATTCTGGAAAAAGATCCTGAGCCCATCAGCGCGTCCAAACCTTCCACGCCGCCAGCCTTCGACTATCTCGTCGCTGCCTGTCTGGCAAAAGATCGCGAAGACCGTTTCCAGTCTGCCCACGATGTGCGCTTGCAACTGAAAGGTATTTCGCAATCGTCGCAGTCGCCTGCCGCCATCGGGCCAGTTCCCGCCTCGCGAAAGTTCCAGTATCTGCTCCCGTTAAGTGCGGCGGTTTTGTTCCTGGCTGCGCTCGTTATTTTCTTTCTCCCGCGACAGGCCAACACTCCCACGCTTTCGGTACGCGCCTACATCCCGCCACCACCGGGCACTGCCTTCCGGGCCTCCGGCTTTGACGCGGGCCCGGTGGTTGTCTCACCCGATGGCAAAACGCTGGCCTTCTCCGCCGTCGACGACAAGGGCCGCACCAACCTGTGGCTCCGCCCGCTTGACGCGCAGCAAGCCACGATGCTTCCCAGCACCGAAGACGCCGCCACCCCGTTCTGGTCTCCCGACAGCCATTACCTCGCTTTCGTCGCCGACCGAAAACTAAAAACGATCAGCGTCTCGGGAGGAGATGCCCAAACCCTCGCCGACGATGCTCATAGCGGATGTGGCGATTGGAGTCCCGACGGCATCATTCTTTTCTGCAAACAAAACTACGGACCGATCTCGCAGATCGGGGCCTCGGGTGGCCAGGTCTCGCCAGCCACTCGTCTCAACCAGAACGAACTTGCGCATAACGCTCCATCCTTCCTTCCCGACGGTAAGCACTTCCTTTATGTCTCCGGCCAACTGGGCGGCCCAAGCCGAATTAAGGTAGGCGTGCTTGGCAAACCCGAACAAGATGGAATCGAGATTGCCCCAGGCGCTCACGCGGCATTTGCTTCCGATCATCTGCTGTTTGTCCGCGGCGGACACATTCAGGCCCAGCCCTTCAATCCGCGCACCTTCAGGCTCTCCGGCGATCCTCAAACCATCGGCGAAGCCCGCACATTCTCCGTCTCCCAAAACGGCGTTCTCGCATACCACGAAAGTTCCGCCGAGTCCGAGCTCAAGTTATTTGACCGAAGCGGAAGCCTGATCGGCACTCCCGGTCCGTTGGCGGTTTATTCCGATCCGCGTTTTTCTCCCGACGGTAAATCCATCGCCGTTACCATCGCGGACCCACGGTCCGGCAAAGACGATATCTGGGTATTTCCCGTCGCCGGCGGCCAGCCCACCCGCATCACTTTCGGGCCCGATGATTATTGGCCGGTATGGTCGCCCGATGGAAAGCAAATAGCCTATCGCGTCAGGGAAGATGATAAGGTCTCGATCCGCCGCCGCTCTCTCGACGGCCGCCAACCCGAAGAAGTTTTGTATCAGAACGACGCTTATATCAACGGCTCGGCCATCGACTGGTCGCCAGACGGGAAGTACCTTTCCCTGGATCTGGAAACGAAAGATGGAATCTATTCCAATTGGATTCTTCCGCTGACCGGCGACCGCAAGATCTTCCAGCCGCCCGCTGCCTCGCACATGACCGCAAGCCAGTACGACGGCCGCTTCTCTTCCGATGGCCGCTGGCTGGCTTATTTCTCCTATGAGACAGGCCGGCCCGAAGTCTACGTTGTGCCATTTGAAGCGGGCGCCAAAACCCAAGTCTCCACCACCGGGGGATGGAATACCATGTTCAGTCGCGACCACGAACTCTTCTTCGTCTCCATGGGAAACCGCCTCATGGCCGCGCACACCTCCATGCAAGCCAGTTTCCACGTCGACTCCATCGAACCTCTATTCCAACTCGATCTGCCAAACTTCACCGGAATCAGCTTCGACGTAAACTCCGACGCAAAACAGTTTGTAGTCCAAACCACCGACCACACCAAATCCACCTCCATCACTTTGCTGACAAACTGGCCCGCGGAACTCAAGAAGTAGCCCGCCGCAGCCCTGCTGTATCAAGGCTCGAAACATTTCCACTGAGCGGATCACGGGTAAGCGGGAAGT
>JBEKGG010000441.1:0-3448 GCA_050012915.1 Terriglobales bacterium
CGAAAACTTGGACTGTTGCCACTCGTCGTAGGCGGTAAAGGCGCGGATGAATTTGTAGTCGTTAAGCTCGGCCGGCAGGTTGGCCTTGTGGCAGGCGGCGCAGAACTCGGGCTTGTGCAGGAAGTCGTGCATCACGGCCTTGGAGTGGCGCTCGGGATGGCGGAGAATCATGTCGAACGGCACCATGCCGGGAATGCGCTCGCCGTTTTCGTCCACGATAACGGCGGGCACGCCCATCTGCAGGCTGGCGTTGCCGTTGGTTGAATCCAGGCTGAGGACCGAGTGGCAGGTGGTGCAGGTCAGACCGTCGGAGTCGAAGCGGGCGCGATCGATCTTGGAGTCTTCAGTGAGAGCGCCGGAAATGACGCCGATCGGGTTGTGGCAACTGTCGCAGTGACGCGCGAAGGCGATGCCGCGCGTCTTGTCGCGAATGAGGATGTTTACGCTGGTGCGGTAGAACGGAGTGCGGAAGGCGTTGGAGTGCAAGGCCTGGCGCCATTGCGCATAGGCCTCCTGATGGCATGTGCCGCAGTAGTCGGCGGTGGGAAACGCGCCGGGCTGAATGAACCCCTCGCCCTGCACTTGGATATTGCCGGGAGTATAGGGGTTCTTCTTTCCGTAGTGGAAGTTATACGCCGGAGTCACGACGGCGTTGTGGGCCTTGCGGTCTTCCTCGGACCTCTCGATGGCCTTCGCCTTCCAGCGCGCCAGGGCCTCGCGCTGCTCGGGGGTATCTTCGACCGGTGGCGCGCCCTTTCGAGGCGCGGTGTAGGCGGGCGGCGGCGGAGGCGCGTTTGGATCTTCCACCATGGGCATAATCGCCGGCTGCGACTGGACAGTCTGCTGGGGCGAAACAGTTTGCTGCTGGGCCAGGACCAGTGCGATCCGGTCGCCGGACAATGCCAGGAGGGAGATCACTAGCAATGCACGCGCTGGGTCTTTCATGACTTGCTCCTGCTGAAGCTCCCCTTATGGGCGGGTTGCGCTCGTGTTGCGAAAACTCGTTCTTACGCTTCCCCGTTTTTGCCTCTCGGTTTTTACGTTTCCTTCTTTACTCCCCGAACTGGAATCACTTGCCTGCGTGCGCCGTTGCTGCAGCCGCGGAGCGTTGCTCGGCAATCGCGTCGTAGACGCTCGGAACCAGGCCCTTGCCTTCTTCAATCGCATAGTAGCGATCCACTCCGGGTAGAGTCACGGTCTCCTTCTTGCCGTCGGGCCAGCGAATCTCAACCTTGTCCACCTTGGTGCTCTCTCCGAGCCCGAAGTGGACGCGAAAATCATTCGACGATTCGAAGCTGCCGCCGCTCATCACATCGCCGCGCTGGCGCTCTCCCCCGGCGGTGAGCCAGACCGTCGACCCCACAGCGTCGCGCGGGCTCTTGGGTCCGCCAATGAGCATGATTCCAACCCAGTGGTTGTGGTCGTCGTTCACGTTTCTGAGCAGCACGGGCGTGTGGTCCATGCAGTTGATAACGACGTCGATCTTGCCGTCGTTGAACAAGTCGCCAAAAGCTGCGCCGCGCGCGGGAAGCACATCGGCCAGGCCGGTGCCTTCGACGGCCGGCATGATCTCAAACTTCTTGCCGTGATTCAAATTATGGAACAGCAGCGGACGCTCAGCCCACGATGTGCCCCAGTTGTGGTGATCGACCTGCGGGTAAACGTGCCCGCTGACAAACATCAGATCCTTCCAGCCGTCGTTGTCGTAGTCGAAGAACTCGGTGCCCCAGCTCAAGAACGGGTAGGTGCCCTCGGCTATGCCCATCTGCGGCGTGATGTCGACGAAGTTTCCGTCGCCGTCATTGCGATAGAGAGTCTTGTAATCGTCGGAGAAAGTTGTTGTATAGAGATCGAGCTGGCCGCTGTTTCTGTAGTCGCCGACGGCCAGGCCCATCGAGGCTGTCTCGCGCGCATCCTGGTTGAGCGCAAAGCCGGAGTAGAAACTTGCGTCCTGAAATGTACCGTCGCCTTTATTCAGGTAGAGATAGTTGGGAGACGAGTCGTCTGTGACCAGCAAGTCCACCTTGCCGTCGTTGTCGATGTCGACAAAGGTCGACGAGAAACCGTAGTAGCGGCGCTTGTCATCCACGCCGGCCTTCACGCTGACATCGGTAAAGGTGCCGTCGCCGTTGTTGTGGAACAGGTGGTCCGGCTCGCCCTGCAACCCGCGCGGACCGCACATGGTCTGCGCGCCGCGAAACGAGCAATTGGCATAGCCGACCGACTTCGATCCGGGCACGGGCAGATTGTTCATATCCCAGTGAACGTATCCGGGGACAAAGAGATCGAGCCGCCCGTCGCCGTCGTAGTCGCCAAAGCTGGGCCCCGTCGACCAGTTGCCCAGCGTCACGCCGGCGGTTTCTGCAACGTCGGTGAATGTGCCGTCGTGGTTGTTGTGGTAGAGACGATTCTTGCCGTAGTTGGCCACATAAAGGTCAGGCCAGCCGTCGTTGTCAAAGTCGCCCACGGCCACGCCGAAGCCCCAGCGATCGTTTGTAACGCCCGCCTTTGCCGCAACGTTGGTGAAAGTCCCGTCATGGTTGTTGTGAAACAGCGCCGCGTGCGGCGGCTCGGCTTTGCCATCCAGAGCGTCATAGGTGGATCCGTTCACTATATAGATGTCAAGCCAGCCATCGTTGTCGTAATCCAGCAGCGCTACGCCGGAGCCGATCGTCTCCAGGATGTAAGTTTTCTGGGGGGTGCCCATCTTGTGCAGCCACGTGGTGAGGCCGGCCTTCTCGCTGATGTCCTGAAAGATCTTGGGACCGGTCTTGGTGAATCCGCCCGCGGTGATGGGGCGGTTCTCCGAATCGAGAACCGGGGCAAAAACACCCGCCGTCGCCGATCCCCCTTGCTGCTGAGCAGGTGCGGTTGCCGCGCTGCCCCCATAAAGCGGGGGCTGCGACGGGGACTGGCTTTGCGCCAACATGAGACAGGGACCGCCAACCAGCGAAACCGCAACGAAAACGGGAGTTAAGTGCAATGGCGCCCGTGTAAACCAGACCTTTATCCGCATGTGACCTCGGGAAGCGTTTCGCCTTTAATCTTAGACTCTATTGGCCCAATTGTGGCGTTGTCTTCGGCATTTCGGATGAGACGGCCAGCGCTCATTGGGCAGTCGCGATGCTGTCCGGGGGGCCAGCCGAGTCCGCATGTCAGCTTGGGTAGAATGCAGAGTCCGGGCACAGATCCCAGGCACGCAGCGGTCTCGGACGCTGCTGCGTGCCGCGCCGAACTTTGGACTTCTGTCTTTGTTCCTTCTTGTCGCGCTATTCAGTGCGCACCGCTTTTATGGGATCGATGCGGATGGCGCGCCGGGCCGGAATATAGCTTGCGATTGCAGAGATACCGACCAGAAGCACCGAAACCGTTCCCAAAGTGAATGGATCCACAGGTTTTACCCCGTAGAGCAACGCTGTGATTGAGTGCGCCAGAATCAGCGAGACAG
>JBEKGG010000442.1:0-3256 GCA_050012915.1 Terriglobales bacterium
TGCCCTCGGTTCCCACCTCACGCGCCACGCGCGTCACCTCGCCAGCGAACGCGTTCAGCTGGTCCACCATGGTGTTGATGGTGTTCTTCAGCTCCAGGATCTCGCCTTTGACATCCACGGTAATCTTGCGCGACAAATCGCCCCGGGCTACCGCCGTGGTGACCTCCGCGATGTTGCGTACCTGGGCGGTCAAGTTGCCGGCCATGGCGTTGACTGAGTCGGTCAGATCTTTCCAGGTACCCGCCACGCCAAGCACTACCGCCTGGCCACCCAATTTGCCGTCGGTGCCGACTTCGCGGGCCACGCGCGTGACCTCAGAAGCGAAGGACCTCAGCTGGTCCACCATCGTGTTGATGGCTTCCTTGAGCTGCAGAATCTCCCCGCGAACATCCACCGTGATCTTGCGCGACAGATCGCCACTGGCCACCGCGGTCGCGACTTCGGCGATATTGCGCACCTGGCTGGTCAGGTTGCTCGCCATGGAGTTGACAGAGTCGGTCAGGTCCTTCCAGGTTCCGGCGACCCCAGGCACTTGCGCTTGGCCGCCCAGCTTGCCATCGGTGCCAACTTCTCGCGCCACGCGGGTTACTTCCGACGTGAACACGCCGAGCTGCTGAATCATGGTGTTGACGATTTTGGCTGACCGTAGAAAATCGCCTTCGAGCGGGCGTCCATCCACGTCCATTCTTACCGTCTGGGTCAGGTTTCCCTCGGCCACAGCCGCGATCGCGCGGGTTACTTCGGCGGTCGGTCGAAGCAGATCCTCCACCAGGGTGTTGACCGAGTCCTCAATCTCTCCCCAGGCGCCTCGGGATTCGTCAAACCTGGCCCTCTCCCGGGTCCTGCCCTTTTTCCCCACCACTTGACCGACGCGCCGCAGTTCCTTCGCGATCCGCTGGTTCGCCATGGCGATTTCATTGAAGGTATCCGCCATCTTTCCGCTGAGCCCGGTCCATGAACCCGGAAGACGCACCGAGAAGTCTCCGTCGCGCATGGCCTGCATTTTCTCCAGGATGAGCACCATTTCCGAAGACTCGTATTCTGCAACAGCGCCGTTATGCCCATTGGTCTTTGACTTGCGGTGGGTGAGTTCTTCCTGTGCGGGCAACGTGGGCGTTCCGTTTTTCCTCATGCCGATCTCCCTGAAATTAAGCGCAAAGCGTCAACCGGCGGGCAAACCTGCAATCAGGTTTGCCGCGGCCCTTTCAACACACAGTGACAGTCCGGAGGCGGATCATTGAAGTCGCGCTACAAAACGTGCCAAATTTATTTTTGCGCTGGACCTTAGATGTAGGTCTCTGATCGGAGGTTGGTTTCCTAAGGCAACGAAAGATCTTTTTCTTCGGCGCCCGCAGACATCGTTTTCTGGGAAGAGAGACACCCTTCGCTGCCGCCTTCCTCAATAGCGAACCTGCCATTCACCCAAAGAGAATCTTGTGACCGTTTTGACGAAAAAAGCAATAGAACCAAAGGGTGTCTAGCCGCGAACGCCGGTAGGAAACATGCCGGCAAATGGCCGGGATCCCGAAGCTGGTGGTGTAAGTATTTGACTCTGTTCGGATAGCACATGTTCGGAAATCTGAGCCGCGAGGCCACTACCCGAATCAAACTGTTCAAGGGCTGGGGGGCGACCCGGGGCATCCACTTCCTTCATACCTCCGGTTTCTACTTCGTGGCCATCGGTCCGCCCACGACAGACGATCCAGTTCCGCTGCACCCGGTGCTGCCATAACGGAGAAACCTCTGGATCCGCTTCCCCGTATCCACTTCCCCGGTATAAATGTTGCCCTTGCTGTCCAGGCTCACCTGGTGCAGCCAGTGGAAGTCTCCCGGCGCCCGCCCACTGCGCCCTAAGCGGCCCAGCTCCTGCAGATTACTTCGGTTCAGGAGATAGATGGTCATGTTGGCGTTGTCTCCGATATAGAGGCAACTCTGCGCCTGGTCTCTGGAGAAGTTCAGGGAAACGGCGGTGCCAATGATGTTGGTGTGCTCGCTGATAAATTGCTCGGCCACGAAGCCGCACTTGCCGGCCGCGCCCGCCGGATTGCTGCAGGGCTTGCCCAGCGCGGGATCGTGGATGTCAAACACCTGAATACGATCGTTTCCCCGGTCGCAGACGTAGAGTTTGCCATCATTGGCAATCTTCACGCAGTGCACGGGGTTGCGGAAGAAGGCGGGCTTTTTGTTGCCTTTGGTATAGTCCTCGATCCACGTTCCAGCAGCCGCGGCCGCTGCGTCGTCGACAGGACTGTTTCCATAGGCGCCGAAGTGGCCAATGTATTTGCCAGTGTCGGCGTCAACGATCAGGACCCGGCGATTTCCGTAGCCATCCGCAATATAAAGGCGGTTGGTTGCGGGGTCGACCACCATGTCCGCCGCCTGGTAAAGCAGCGGCGTGTCATTCACACCGCCATGCGTATCGTTGCTGTCCGGTTTGGTGGGAGTTCCCCCGATTCTCAACTTGAAGTTGCCGTCCATGTCGAACTTCTGTACGAAGCCGTCGCCGCCCTGCTTGTTCGTTGCCCAGGGCGAGCCTCCCTTGTCGGCAGCGGCGGAATTTCCCGAGAGCCAGACGTTGTCGTTCTGGTCGACATAAATGCCGTGCTCACTGCTGGGCCAAAGGCAGCCTGCCTCCGCCTTACACTTACCGCCGATAAAACCCGGGTCGGTGGGACCACCCCAGGCGCGCAGCAGCTTTCCCTGGGAATCGAACTCCAGCACCGAGGGCGCGGCTTTGCAGCAATCCGCGATCGAGCCATAGATGCGCACCTGGCCCAGGCCGTTGACGGGCTGACCCTGGGCATTGACGGCGCCCGGCACGGGCCCTTCGAGGCCAGCCTCTTCATTGGTCATGGTGCGCGGCCGGTTGTAGACCCAGATATGGTCATGTGGGTCGACATAGAGCCCCCCTATTTGGCCCAGAGTCCAATTGTTTGGCAGCGGTTGCGGCCACGCGGGATCGACCACGAAACCCGGTGTCTTGCCGGTGCTCGATGCGTTGTACACACCCGCCTGCCTGAAGAGCCGGTCGAGAGAACCATCGTTCTTCAGCAGATCGTTATCGCTATCGGCGGCCAAGACCGTGCTGGTCACTAACATCAGTAGCAGCGCGGCCGTCATCTTGCCCGGGATCATCATGCTCGTCCTTTCTTTCCACTCGCTACATCGAAGCCGGGAGACGAAAACCCGTCCTCCAGTCAACCATGAACTATAGAGCAGCTCCTGTATCATTGTCGCGAACGGGAATCACAGGTCT
>JBEKGG010000443.1:0-3941 GCA_050012915.1 Terriglobales bacterium
GAACCAGGTCGCCGTAGCTGATGCCGCCTTCTTTTTCCTGCCAGCCGGGGTCGAAGATCGCAGAATTAATAAAGGTCATGCCCGCGATATAGGGATACGACTCCGTAGTCACATCGAGTCCGCGGGCTCGCGCTCCTGCGACCATGGACAGACACTCCGGCGCGTCGTGCAGGCAAGAGCTGTTGATATGAACGATGTGCAGCGCCGCGCCCGTGATCGCGGACGCCCCGATCACCTCACTCACTGATTCGATCGATGACCCGGGATCGACGTAGCTCGCACTGCGCACATGCGTGTAAACCGGCACCTTGCGCCCCGCGGCCAGCCGGAACATATCGATGACTTCCAACCGGGTGGCTCCGGGCGTGTACTGAATTCCCATGCCGACGGCGAGTCCGCCCGCGTCCAACTCCGCGCGCAGGCGGTCCTCTATCTTTTCGATTTGTTCCAGTGTCGCGGGCAGGTTGGTCGCGGGTCCGCTCTTAGGAAGAATCTCACCCGTCGGAATCGGATTGCCAAATACTAATGCCCGCGCCGCCACGTGGCTCGCCGATGTCCCGTAGTTGATAATCGAGTGACCCTCTTTCGCTTTCAGAAACTGGGTAACATCGGGCGCGCCGATTTCCAGTTCGAGCGCCATGGTTACGCCATCGAGCGCTTTCACCCTTTGGCTATCCATGTTCTGGCCGTGCTGGTGCAAGTCAATGAATCCGGGAGCGACCACCAGCCCGCCGGCATGGATGATGCGGCGTCCGCTCAACGCCTCAGATGAGATGCGGACGATCTTTCCATCGCGAATCCCCACGTTGCGCACGGCATCCAGGCTGGTCTCAGGATCCATGACGCGTCCGCCCTCGAGCACCAGATCGTACTGTTGTGCAGGCACAATGCCGGCTGATAACGCCAAAAATAACAGAAAGAAAATTACTCTGCGCATGATTGCTCCGTATGACCGACGATCATACCAGCAGGAAGTTTGATTGTTTGACTTGCCTAACGCGAATGGGATGCGTGGTCCGTTAAACGGTCGCGGGCAGGCATCCGTCGTCCTTAGAGCGCCGCTGGCGAGCTCCCGGAATTTATCTGCGTTGAGTTATGCGTTTGTGCCGCCGTCGACAGTCAAGTTGGCACCGGTGATGTACGACGCCTCTGGAGTTGCCACGAATGCAACCAGCGCGGCGACTTCGCCAACGGTCCCGTAGCGGTTGAGCGCGGTGTTAGCCTTCTGGGGTGCAGCCCAATCGCCCGCAGCGGGATTCAAGTCAGTGTCGATCGGGCCGGGCTGGATGTTGTTGACCGTGATGCCGCGGCTCCCGACTTCTCTAGACAAGCTCTGAGCGAACATTTTGACGGCTCCCTTAGTGGCTGCGTAGGCCGCGAGGCCGGGGGTCATGTTGCGTTCGCCTACGCAGGAACCGATCATGATAATCCGGCCGCCGTTCTTCATCTGTTTAAGCGCGGCCTGAGTGGCGATGAAAGTGCCGCGAATGTTGAGGTCAATCAGACGGTCCAACTCTTCCAGCGTCGCGTCCTCAAATTTCTTTGGAATCGCCGTGCCCGCATTGTTCACCAGCACATCGAGTCCGCCGAAGGTCGCGACAGTCTTCTCGATAGCCGCGCTCACGGCACCTGCATCGGTTGCGTCCGCCTGAATCGCGAGTGCCTTTCGACCACCGCGTTCAATCTCCTTGACCACAGAGGCAGCAGCATTGGCATCTTTCGTGTATGTGACGACGACGTTAGCTCCATCAGCTGCCAGACGCTTAGCGATTGCAGCACCGATGCCCCGCGAGCCGCCGGTAACGAACGCGATCTTTCCTTCTAGTTGCAAAGCCATGTTTCCTCCCATTACTTCACTTCCGTCTTGTTAGCGCTGTTTTGCTTGGCAATGTTCTGAGATCAAAAAGCAGTCCGTCTGAGCAGGTGCTTTGATGTGCGAGGCCAGACACCGGTTCCAATTTAGTTTGCTCTCTGGGGATCGCCCAGCCCCTAAATATCGCCGTAGCACGCCTTGGTTTTAGAATGTAGAATGCCGCGATGAAGCAACTCGTCATGCTGACGACAATGTTCGTGGCTCTGACCGTGATGGCTCAACAGTCGCCGGTCAATTCACCTCTGCTCGACCACCTTGCCGGCAAGTGGCTGCTGCAAGGGACGATAGGCAAGCAGCCCGCGACACACGACTTCGATGCGGACTGGGTTCTCCAGCACCACTACCTGCGCTTCCACGAAGTCTCGCGGCAGAAGAACGCCAAAGGTGAGCCGCAATACGACGCAACGGTATTCATCGGCTGGAATGAGAAGACTGGTCAATACGCCTGTGTGTGGTTGGATGTATACGGCGGTCTAACCTCGGAATCCATCGGTGTCGCCACGCCCAAAGAGAACGAGCTGGCATTTGTCTTCACCGATGAGCGCGGCGGGACCAGCTTCACCAACACTTTCGTCTACGATCCCAAGACCAACTCCTGGGAGAACCGGCTCGACAATGTAGTCAAAGGCGAGGCCAAGCCATTTGCGAGGTTTAACCTGACGAAGCAATAAGCAATGACACCCGATGCGGTATGTCAATTTCTGTCTAAGGAAAATTCTCGGTTGTCCCTCTTTTCGTTACTGAATAGACATTAAGCACTCATCATTAAACAACCATTAAAATCGCTATGCAAAACAGGAACACCAACTCAGATCGCCGTTCAGGAAAAAGAGTCGCCGCGTGCCTACCCGTCAAGGTGCGAACTTCATCGGCCCAATCGGATCTTACCGGCGAGACTCGCGACGTCAGCAATAACGGCGTTTTCTTCTACACCAACTCGCAAATGGCCGTCGGCTCGGAGGTGGAGCTGGTCCTGATTCTTCCCCCGGAATTGACCTCTGGCGAGAAGTCTTGGGTGTGCTGTCACGCCCGCGTGGTGCGCGTCGAGCAGGGAAGCGGCAATACCTTCGGCTTGGCTGCGGAAATTAAGCGTATCGATGTCCTGCCGGAAATCACCCCATAGTTTCGGTTTTTCCCTCTTCTCTTTAAGGTTTCAGACTTGGGATAGCCACTTTTTCCTCTTTCCCCCCTTGAGTGTCAGAGCTTTTTCCGTAATAATCAGCGGAAAGGGCTTCCCTTCGTCCTCCCTAAAGTGCAATAATTACGGCCCTGGACGTGCTCTGGCCAAACTTAGTAGTCAGGTGGCTAGTTTATGTGGATTGAAAAACTCGCGGACGGAGTTGTGCAAGTGCAAACTCCGATCGGTCCGCGCTACGTGATGCCGTCATTTTTGCAACGGGCCTATTTCCTCTGGATGTTCCGTCATTTTCCCATCCTTCCTCATGCCGTGCTCAGCCCGGTCCAACAGCGTTTGATTGATCGCCTGTGTTCCGAACAGCGCTTTGTCTCGAAGGCCTATGCGGATGGGTTGGATGACGCTCCGGTGATTGGCACGATCGAGCGCCGCTCGACAATCGGCTCGGAACCGTTGCCTCCGCGTCGCCCCGCGGTCAGTGAAGGTTCCGAAGGTTTGCCGGCCCAAGCCAGGCAGCGCTCGTGACCCGAGCAAATTCGGATCCCGCAGAGGTTCCCCGAGCCGAATCGGCGGCTTAATTCTGCACAGACCACCTCCGCGTCTTCCGGTTGCACGCTGCGTACTGCTGACTGAACTGAACCGCGATCATGCGGCACACGCCCGATAAAAAATCCTTAATCCCAGATGCGCGCCCATCAGACCGCATCATCGCGGGACGTGCGCGAACAAAATTTCCGCAGCATCCCAAATGACCGCTCACTCCAGAGATGCTACAATCAACGATTGCCCCGCAAGCTTAATCTCCACCCCAGGGCGCGTAGCTCAATTGGCAGAGCAACTGACTCTTAATCAGTAGGTTGTAGGTTCGATTCCTACCGCGCTCACCATCTTTTCAAGCACTTACCGGAGTTGATGTTTTGGGTGTGCCGTAAA
>JBEKGG010000444.1:0-4690 GCA_050012915.1 Terriglobales bacterium
TTGTTACCTACCCGCTCAATGTCTCGGCGGAATTGCCGGTGCACTCGCGGCCCACTTGATGTTTCAACTGCCCGTTATGTCCGGTTCGCATCACGCGCGAGCCGGCTTCGCTCAGCTTTTCAGTGAGTTCATTGCCACCTTCGGCTTGCTCTCCGTCATCTGGGGATGTTCTCGAGTGCGCTCCGAAATGGTCGCTTTCGCGGTTGGAGCCTACATCACCGCCGCGTATTGGTTCACCGCATCCACTTCGTTTGCAAATCCCGCCGTCACACTCGCACGCTGCGTAAGCGAGACCTTCGCCGGCATCCGCCGCGGCGACGTTCCGTGGTTCATCGTCGCCCAGTTCCTGGGCGCCATCGCCGCCACAATTCTCTTCCGCTGGCTCGTCCCCACCTTGAATCTTCGAGCCAAGCAAGTCCTACTCGCTCACGGCTCAGAACCGAATCCCTAGCCAAGCAGTTCGCCGGCCGACGAATGTTAGGTTTTCGTAGTGCTGGTTTCTCCTGAGTGCAGCCGAAGAGCGTCCCGGCGGCTCTTTTGACCTACGCTTCCTTCACGGCTTCAGCCACGCACGTCCAGAGCGCAGGCTCTTTTTGCCGCGCACAAACGCCGTAGGCGTGCCACAACTTAGCCCAGCGCGTAAGCGCTGGGAACCTTTGCCCTAATTCGTTCCTCTACCTTTTGCGCAGCTTCACCCGCGCAAGCCTTCGCTTTAGCGTTCGCCGCTCTCCCGCCGCGAGAAACTCAGTAGTGAACTAGTGGTCTGGTACTATCCGCCCGGGAAACCCGGACAAGCGAACTTCAGAGATGCTGCTCAGTGGCAGGAGACGGAGTTGCGGGTGCCGGATGAGGCCTCGCTTCACGAAAACGCCAGAAAGGCCAGAGCACAAACGCTCGCGCAACCCACACAGTGACAAGAATGTAGAGTACTGCTCCGCCGGATGTGTTCAAACTGGCTGTACTCGACGACGGAACATTGGCGTCGAGCATCGGAAATCTAAAACCAAAGAGAATCGCAACGCCCACCGCAATGAAGGAGTCGAACAGGAAGATTCGGACAAGTTGACGTCCGCGCGCCAGAGCTCGAGGGGACAAACTGGTTACTTGGCCAAAGTCCGGACTGCCGAGAATGTTCTTCTTCTCGTGAGTCTTGGCATTTCCACCGGAAAGCAGCGAGCCAGTAGGCAATGGAATAGCGCGATGCCAGTTCTCAAGTTCGCTGGCTAGCTGGCGGGTCAGGCGCGCCATTTCCAACATCGAGCGCCCTCCCGAAGGACGCAGATTAAAGACACGCTCATTGCCATCGCCGTCCCGCCAAGTGACGTAGAGGGATTGACTATTGAAACAGCCCAAAGGACCGGGACCGCGTGAAATGCGCGTAATTTGTTCCCGTCGCAGCGTGAAGCGAGTCTCCTCGCCACAGTAGGAGAGTCCATCGTTCGAAGCCGCCAGAAACCCAATGTCCCACGCCCAATTTCCCTCGTATATCCGAGGGCCGGGATCTGGCGCAAGGCTGACAAAAGTGCCACTGCGAATCTCTTGCGAAGCGTTTTCTCTTTCGAGCTTTCCTCGAAGGCGAGCCTCTAATTTTCGCATTCCCCGCATTGGTAGAAAATTCAGCAAAATCATGTAAATTGCGACAGTAAGAAGAGCTCCGACAATATATGCGAGCGTGCGCAGCCATCCGGTTAGATGAGCCTGTTGAATCGCCAATGCCGTCGCGGCTGGCACGATGGCGGCGGTGAGCATCATCGTCCAAGCGCTGCCCCAGGACTGCCGAGTTTTGTATTGCGTCGAAAAGATTTTTCCGGCGGGCAGCGCGGTTGCGGGAATGGGATAAACGTCAGTGGGCGGAACGACGGATTGGCGTAGAAGCTCGGGAATCCGCGCTTCGGAGATGCCGCCTACGCGGGCGAGATGTGCCATGCGCCGCAGTGTCGAAGGGTGAGTAAGCATTTTCTCGTCGAGCTTACCCCAGTGGATCGGCATGGTGTTAAGGCGCGAGACTCTAGCGAGTCCCGTAATCATTGCCTCGGCATCCCCCGTTAGCTTGACGGCTCCTGTATCTGCGGCGAATTCATTGCGACGAGAAATGAAAAACCAGGCAAGCAGAAAACAACCGTAGAGCATTGGCCCGAGCGGCAAGTTCGGAGGCATCCAGCGTTCGGTCCAAACCGTGGCGAAAATGATACCCAGTACTGCCGCAATCAAGATGAGTATCCGATTGCGAATGTGTTTCTTCTGGAGATGCGCTATCTCATGGCCGACGATCGCGTCCACTTCTCGCTTGCTCAGATTCTTCAGCAAGTAATCCGTCAGAAAGATGTTGTTGCCTGAGTGGGCAAAAGCGTTGGCCATGCGCATACGCTCCGCCGGAAGAACGTACATTTGGTTCAGCTTCGCGCCCGCTTTCTGAGCTATGGCAAACGCGCGGTCGCGTAGCTCACCCGAAGTGAGCGCCTGAAGTTCCATCCCGAATGACTTCGCCGCCTTTTGATTGACGAACCTTCCCATGAACATCGCAGCCAAAAGAAGTAGCACTCCAATGCGAGGATTGTTGAACAATTCGGCCACTCCCAGCATCACCAGCGGAAGCGGAATGGCGAATCGAGCGATAGCCCAGAATGACTGGCTGACGGCCTGCGTCTGTGTGCGACTCATACCTCGCAGCGCGTGAATCGGTGACGAAAGAGCGAGGCAGAGGAAATACACAATGGCCGGCGGTATCCACACCAAAATCCAAGGGAGCATCGTCGCCATCACCTCATCCTTCAAGTGCGTCCCTGCAAGTAGAAATGTGGCGAAGTCGTCGCCGTGAAGCAGGTCAGTAGAGGTCCACCAAATTAGTATTCCTCCCAACATGGTCCACGTGATGAATCGGCGATAGGCGAAAACTATTCCGGGTTTTGACTCTTCGGAAGCGTTCATGGCGCGGCGGCGAAACCAGAGCGCGATCGCGATGGGGGTTAGGAGCAGAACTCCCAGTATTGAAACTAGACGCGCTAGAAGGGCGCCGTCGTAGCCGAACGAAAAGCGGACTATGGTTGGCTCATCCGGAATCCCACCTAGAACGTACGTGCATTCCCTGCCGTTCGGGAAGGAAGACTCTTGCCCCTCAGGATTGCAACTAGCTGCGCCGTAAAGCGGCACCCAGAGATTCAAGGTTAGGCCGGTTACTCCGGAATCTTTGAGCACCTCCTGAATGGGAGCCAGGTCGATTTGACCGTTGTACTGAAGTCCTTTTCGCGGCAACGGGATTTCACACTCTACTTCGAGGCCATCTATTTTGTCGTGCTTGTATAGCCAGAACTCGCTCTGGTTGGGCGGGCAGCCGAGAGCTATTGGGAGTTTCTGGCTGAACTCCCCTTCACGTCTGGCGTCGAAGCAAACCTGTGCAGAGACTTCGGTGAATCCGCGTTCATCCGCGTCGATGGTGAGCTGCCCTATTTGCGGGTCGTCACAATCGGGTTCTTCCGCAGGATGTGCG
Organism: Terriglobales bacterium; assembly: GCA_050012915.1. Lineage (GTDB taxonomy): Bacteria > Acidobacteriota > Terriglobia > Terriglobales > Acidobacteriaceae > JABDBE01. The sequence continues at coordinate 3,488 of JBEKGG010000444.1, forward strand.
CGCGAACTCCCCGCCTGCGCGAAAGTCGGCGCAGCACTGGCGGAGAGCAAGACCGACGCCAGTGCCAATCCCAAGATTCGAATCCAGGCAGGTATCAAACAGTTATTACGGCAGTTCGTTCTCAACCTGTCAACTCAATCTGAGGCAATCGGTCGTCCAAGAATCACCACGCATCCGAAATGCAACGTTAGGTACAATATGTCCACAGCGTTCAATCCCTTGAAACTCGCCGAACGAAGTGCTAGCGTAAATTCGTGATTATTTTTGACAAATTTGGCGACGGGCAGTCGGAGCGAAATCGTTCCGTCCGCGTGTGCCCCGACAATTCGATGAGGGCTGTCACCCTGCCAGCCCGGCTTGCCCTGACGAAAGAACGGACGAGAGAGGGAGTGCCATCGCAGAAAGGCGAACGGCTCTCTCGCCCCAGCTTAGCCGCTCCGCCTATAAGGTTAGTGCGCGACCGGATCGCGGTCTTGCTTCGCGGTCCACGGGTCGCGGGCCGCAGGCCACGAACGCTATTTTCTAATCGAGAACTCGATTTATTAGAACGAGGACTAAGTCATTGTAAACAAAGGAAAGCGACACTCTCTAATCGAGAACTTTGGACCGTTGAGAATTCAGCGAAGATTGTCAATTCGAGCTCACTTCGGATGAGCGAAGAACTTTCTCTTCCAGTCATTTCTGATACGAATTTCCGCCAGCTAACGTCATTTCTAATCGGCACAGCCTCACATTCAGAATTCGTCGCAACTCACTCAAAACAAACCACCGGCGAATTTCTAACCGGGGCCAGAATCGCATGCTTCCGATCAGCCGCGCTGCAGCTCAAACCACAAGAATGTTGCTCGCGGGTCGCGCCCGAACAGGGTAAAATCCCGCTGCACAAAGAACCGGAACAGGAGCCACTATGAGCGCCACTACCTCTGCCGGGCCATCCGCTGCCACCATCGCCGCCGTCACGGAACATGCTCGGCTGCTGAGCATCTATTCGATGATGTCCACCACTGCCGCCGGCTCGGGCCATCCCACTTCCTGCATGTCAGCCGCGGAGCTTGTCGCTGGAGTGTATTTCTACGCCATGAAGTTCGATCCCAAGAACGCGAACTCCAACGATGACGATCGTTTCGTGCTCTCCAAGGGTCACGCCGCCCCGCTTTTGTATTCGGCGCTGGCCGAAGCCGGAGTTTTTCCGGTATCCCGCGT
>JBEKGG010000445.1:0-4115 GCA_050012915.1 Terriglobales bacterium
CGGATCGTGATCGAAAATCGCAACGCTGGCGGCAGCGGCACCGTCGGCACGCGCGAAGTCGCTCACGCCACTCCCGACGGATACACGCTCATCCTGGGCTATACATCGACGCTGGCGACCGGGCCGAACCTCTACAGGAACGTCGGCTACGATTCCCGCAAGGATTTTGCTCCACTCGGCTTGATCGCATCCGCGCCTGCGCTGTTGCTGGTGCACAAGGACGTGCCGGTCAACAGTGTTGCTGAGCTGATCACGCTGATGAAAGAATCAAAGGAACCCTATCAGGTCGGGACGCCCGGTCTTGGTACGGTGAACTACCTGGCATCCATACTGTTCGCGCAGCAAGCCGGCGTTAAGGTCCAGCAAATTCCTGAAAAAGGATCGAACCCGCTGATCACCGACATGATGGGTGGCTTCGTCAAGGTCGGGTTCAATCCGATTCCGGTCTCACGCGCGGCGCTCGACAGCGGTCTTATTCGGGCGATTGCGGTGACATCGCAGAAACACTCGACACTGATGCCGCAGCTCCCGACACTGGCGGAATCCGGGCTTCCCGGTTTTGACGCGACCCTGACCTACGGGCTGCTTGCGCCGGCAGGCACGCCACGGCCGATTGTCGACCGACTGAACAAGGAGCTGCGAGCGGCGCTCGCATCGGACGATGTCCGCAAACGCATTATCCTCGAAGGCGGCGAGCCGGAGCCGACGACGCCTGAAGAACACGCGGCAATCATCGACCGCGAAGAAACCAAGTGGTCGGCGGTCATCCACGAAGCCGGCGTAAAGCTCGAATAGCTATAAAACGGAGAACGAAGCATGTTGGGGCGTTGCGCAACAGCAATGCTGTTGCTGAGTTTAATGGTTCCTGCGGCGCGGGCCGAGCCGCAGACCGTCCATGTGCAAATGGTCAGGACGTTGGCGCAAGCCCCGTACTACATCGCGGTCGCGAACGGATATTTTGAAAAAGAAGGTCTCGCCCTCGAATCCACCAATGTCCGCAGTGCGCTCGATACGATCGCGCCGCTTGCCATGGGACAGCTTGACGTCGGTATCGGCGCGGCAACTTCGGGATTTTTCAACGCCGCCTCTCGCAACTTCGATATGCGCATTGTCGCGGCACTCGGTTATCAGGGGCCGATCATGTCGACACAGCCGCTTATCCGAAAAGCGCTGTGGGAGGACGGCAGCATTCGTAGCGGCAAGGATTTTCGCGGCCGCAAAGTGGCGATCAATGCGCCCGGCGATATCACCGAATATTTTTTCACGCTGACGGCGAGAAAGTATGGCATGTCGATCAAGGACATGAACATCGTGCCGCTCGGCTTTAGCGAACAGCTTGCGGCGTTCAAGAATGGCGCCATTGACGCCGGTGCGCTGCCCGAGCCGCTGTCAAGCACCGCGCAACAGGCCGGTACGGTCGTGCTGGACAAGGCCGACGTCAGCGATGGATCGGGCACAATTACGACATTCGTGTATTTCGGCACCAAATTCATGCACGAGCGACGCGACGTCGCGCTGGCGTTTCTCCGCGCGCTCGTCCGCGGCGCGCGCGACGCGCAGGGGCCTTATCTAAAAGATCCCAAGATCGCAGCGTCGATCGCGCAGCAGACCAGCCTTAGTGTCGAGGCGGTGGAAAACAGCACGCCTTACGCGATCGATCCCAATCTCGATATCGAGAAGTTCGAAAAAAGCTTGCGTGATCAGGAGACCGTACACCGCGAAAACGGCCACCTTAACTACCCGGGCGAACTGTCGTTCAAGGATGTGATCGACCCAAGCCTCGTGCACGAGGCGGCCGCCAGCGTGAAATAGCCAGAGCATGATCCGGAAAAGTGGACTTCCGGTTTTCCGAAAAGATCATGCTCCAACTAGAAATTTACAGTAGCTGTCCGCCGCTGTCGAAAAACGGATACGGCCCGGAAAAATCGCCGATCGGCAAGAGATGGGTAATTACATCGCCGAAGCGCTCGCCTTCGAACCAAAGATGAAGATGGAAAGCTGGAGGCTCAATGGTGAATGACGGCGGCAAACGCTCATCAAGATCGAGTGCGACAGCGTGGTTCGGCGCCGGGCAAATAGTGGCGGTGATGCCGGCGAACAATGTGAGTACCGCTCGATGAACGTGGCCGGCCGCAACCAGCCTTGCGCGTTCGTGTCGGCGGACAAGGGTGGCGAGTTCGCCGGCGTTGCGCAGGTTTTGTAGGTCCATGTGCCGGATGCCAGTCACAAGAGGCGGATGGTGCAGGAACAGCAGGGCCGGGCGCGTCCGTGAGGCGCCAAGGGTCTCATCAATCCACGCCAGGGTTTCCGGAGCGAGCACTCCATGAGGCGCGTCCGGTACTGTGGAGTCGATCAGCACGACATCAATCCCGCCGACGGCACGCGTCGCATTTAGAGCGCTACCTGCGTATCGCTGGTTGGGGAAGGCCACGCGCATTTGCTCGCGGCCGTCGTGGTTGCCCGGGATCGCGACAAACGGAATTTGCAACGCGCCAAGCAAAGCCTTCAGATGGTTGTAGGCCTGAGGCAATGGCTTATCGACGAGGTCGCCCGAAATCACCACCAGATCCGGCCGGGGCACGAGCCGATTAATCGTCTCGATGCAGCGAGCCAGTGCCGCCGCCGTATCGACGCGGCCATAAGCAAGCTCGCCGTGCGGTTTGATGTGCAAATCGGAGATTTGCGCGATCACCACGCGAGCACTCAAGCCGCATCTCCCGGCAGCAAGCGGATGGCGGCTGGATCGATCGACAAGCCAACCTTGTCGCCGGCCTTGATCTCGATGGTGTTCGGGACATCGGCCATGATCGGCTTGTTGGTCGCACCGCTGATAGACGCCCTTTGCCGATCACCGACAAAGCTGATGTTATCGATCAATCCAGACAGGCTCGCACCGCCAACGGTAGCGATTTTGATCGATTCGGGGCGAACCATCGCCAGGACTGGACCGTCTTTCGCGCCATCGGCGAGCGGAAGCGTTCCGCCCGGCAATGTAAGCGCGCCGCCGTTGCACTCGGCTTCCAGGATGTTGGCCGCACCGACGAATTCTGCAACGAAGCGATTAGCCGGAGTGAAGTAGATATCGCGCGGCGTGCCGACCTGCGAGATCGCGCCCTTGCGCATGACCACGATCCGGTCGCCGAGCGCCATGGCTTCGCTCTGGTCGTGGGTGACATAGATCGCGGTTATTCCCAATGTGCGTAGCAAGCGATTGAGTTCGCCGCGCAGCCGTTCCCGAAGCGCGGCATCGAGCGCGGTGAGAGGCTCGTCGAGCAGCAAGACGCTCGGGCGCACGGCGACCGCGCGGGCAAGGGCCACGCGCTGGCGCTGACCGCCCGAAAGCTGATCGACACGCCGCTCTTCCAGCCCATCGATACCGGTGAGCGCGACCAGTTCCGCAACACGTGCTTTGCGCTCGGCCGCGTTTACGCCGCGGATCTTCAGGCCGTAGCCGATATTGTCGGCGACGTTCATGTTGGGAAACAGGGCGTAGGACTGAAACACCATGCCGACATTGCGCTGCTCGATCGGCACACCGGTCACGTCGGTTTCGTTAAACAGGATGCGCCCGCCGGCATCCGGCATTTCGAGGCCGGCGATCATCCGCAGCAGTGTAGTTTTGCCGCAACCGGAGGGGCCAAGCAGTACAACCGTTTCGCCGCGCGCGATGCCGAGAGTGACCGGTTCCAGCGCGCGAGTGCCGTCAGCAAAGGTCTTGCCGCAATTCTCCACCCGAAGCGCAACGCCATGAGCATTCGGCTGAGTGCTCATCGGCTAAAGCCCGCCGCACCGCTCCGATGGCCGGCAAAAAACTGCATCGCGGTCAGCAGCGGAATAATCATCACGAAGAACACCAGCGTGTACGCCGACGCTACTTCCAGCCGCATCGACGCATAACTGTCGGCGAGGCCGACCGGAAGGGTTTTGGTCAGCGGCGTATGCAGCATCCAGGTCAGGTTGAATTCCCCAAGCGACAGCGTGACGACCATCAGCGATCCGGCGAGGATACCGGGACGGGCATTCGGCACGATGACGTCGCGGAAGCGTCGCCAGGGCGAGGCGCCGAGCGAGGCTGCACCTTCGTCAAGCGTTTTGACGTCAATAGCGGCAAAGAT
>JBEKGG010000446.1:0-3029 GCA_050012915.1 Terriglobales bacterium
TTCGACTCAGGATGTGCAGGTTTTCGCGGTCTCGACCGAAAGCCGTCCGAAAATCATGACTGCGGATTTTCTGGCCACGCATGCCGGCCAGACTTTGCTGACCGAATCGGCGCGCGATGGAGCAATTCCCGCGTACACACTGTACCTGGCGGAAATGGTGCGGCGGTCGGGCGGGCAGCTTTATTTTCTGCGCGAAGCGGAAACGCTCGCTGACACTTTTCATCAAATCGCCGTGAAGATCCGCGCTGAATATACCGTCGGCTTTTCTCCCACGACCGCCGGCACGGCGCGAACGCCCCGTGCCGGCTGGCACCAATTGCGCGTGGAAGCTATCGGGCATCCGAATGCCACGGTAACCGCGCGCGCGTCTTACTACGTGCCGTCCAAAAACGAGGTTCAATAGCGGACCATGTTCCCACCACGAAAACATTTCCGGCTGCGGCTCCCACGGCGATCGCTCGCGCTCGGCGAATACACCCTGGTAATGGGAATTCTGAATGTGACGCCGGATAGTTTTTCGGACGGCGGACTCTATCTGGATACCGAAGCCGCAGTAGCGCAGGCCATCGCCATGGAAGCCGCCGGCGCACACATCATCGATATTGGCGGTGAATCGACCCGGCCTGGCTCCGCCGGCGTTTCCGCGAATGAAGAGCTCAGGCGAATCCTTCCCGTGTTGGAAAACTTGCGCGGCAAAATTCATATTCCAATTTCGGTGGACACCAGTAAGGCCGAAGTCGCTAAAGCAGCCGCCGATGCCGGCGCTGAAATTCTGAACGACGTCACCGGTTTGCGGAACGATCCCCGGATCGCGGATGTGGCGCAGCGCCAAAAACTTGGACTCATCTTGATGCACATGCGCGGCACGCCGCAGACTATGCAGCAAGCTCCGTTTGCGCGAAACGTGATTCGAGACGTCACGACGGGCCTGCGGGATTCAATTGCGGAAGCTGTGAATGCCGGGATCTCTAAGCGGCAAATCGTGATCGATCCCGGAATCGGCTTTGGCAAAAGCCACGAACAAAATTGCGAAATTATTCAGCGGTTGCCCGAATTAGCGAAATTGGGATTTCCGCTCATGCTGGGGACGTCGCGGAAGAGTTTTTTAGGGACGGCGCTGAATCACGGCGACGGCAAGGATCGGGTTTGGGGAACTGCGGCGACGGTTGCAGCAGGCATCTTGCAGGGCGCCCATATTGTGCGCGTGCACGACGTAGCGGACATGGCCCAGGTCGCACGGATGACCGATGTGTTACGGTCGCCTGGGCGACTACACTCATCACGATAGTGCCTTGATGGCCATCGCGCTTGGCAGGCATCTAAACCTGCCCGCCTGAAAGGCGGCCGCTACAGGTGGCCATACATTAGGACTGGGCGAGTTCTTTGGTCCTGAACGGCAAGCGGCGAAGACGTTTGCCGGTCGCCGCGAAGATGGCGTTGGCCACGGCCGGAGCCGTCGACGGAACACCTGGCTCGCCGATTCCGCCCGGGGCTTCGTGGCTGGAAATGATGTGCACTTCGACGTGGGGCGCGTCGTTGATGCGAATCACCGGATAATTATCGAAATTGCTTTGCTGCACTTGGCCCTTCGCGATGGTGATTTCGTCGAAAAGCGCCGACGTCAAACCGAACACCACTCCGCCCTGGACCTGGGCTTCGAGCATGTCGGGATTAATGACTTGGCCGCAATCGACGGCGACCACGATGCGATCGATTTTTAGCGTGCCGTCTTTCGCCACCGTCACTTCCGCCACGTGCGCGACGTAGCTGCCAAATCCGTAGAGCCCCGCGATGCCGCGGCCGCTTCCCACCGGCAGCTTCTGGCCCCAGCTCGATTTTTCCGCCGCGAGATTCAGTACGGCCAACAGGCGTTCTGGATTTACCGGCGCGTCGCTCTCGTTGTCGCTTTCGCCGGAAGGTTTCTGCGTGGTGGTGATCAACTCGCGATGGAGTTCCAGAGGATCCTTGCCGCTCGCTGCGGCGATCTCATCGATGAAGCTCTGCACCGCGAAATGATTCCAGTTCATATCTACCGCGCGCCAGTAGCCCCGGCGCAGCGACGTGTGCAAGAAACTTTGCTGTAGAAAATAATTGGGCACGGATCCGGCGGGCAATCCGGTACCGGCAATTTCGGTGCCGCCCGTGTCGGGGAGGTCGCCGCCCAGAAAAGTACTGTCGGTGGACGCTGCTGCAATGTGATGCAACCAGGAAGTCACTTGCCCGTTGGCGTCGAGACCGGCCTGCATGTGGTGCCGGCTGATGGGACGATAGTAGTCATGCTTGATATCGTCGTCACGCGTCCAGATAACTTTCACCGGCGCGCCGGCAGCGCGTGAAACCAAAGCGGCTTCGACGCCGTAATCGATGCACAGACGCCGCCCGAACCCGCCGCCGATTAAAGTGATGTGGATGGTCAGCGCCTCTGGAGGCATTTTCAAGGCGCTGGCCAATGCGGTGGCCATGCCGTTGGGGTTTTGCGTCGGCGCCCAGACCTCGCATTTCCCATCGGTCACCGAAGCGGTGCAGTTCAGTGGCTCCATGGCCATATGCGCCAGAAACGGAGTGTCGTAAGTCGCTTCGATTTTTTTCGAAGCCGAAGCGAATGCCGACTCCGGCTCGCCAATCTTCTTCAATTCTTTGCCCGGTGATTTAAGCAGCTCGGCCAGTTGCGCGCTTTGCGTTTCCGATGATTCGTCGGCGCCCGGACCGTTGTCCCATTCGATGATGAGGGCTTTGCGTCCGGCAATGGCTTGCCAAGTGGAATCGGCGACCACAGCCACGCCTCCCCACAAATAATGCTGATGCCCGGAACCTTCTTTGCGCTCCTCGCCAAACAGCGGAGGCATTTCCACCGCGGGAACTTCGAACACTTTTTTGACGCCAGGAACAGCTAGAGCTTTCGACGCGTCAAAGTGTTTCACCTTGCCGCCAACAACCGGCGGCCGGGCCACGACGGCAATCAGCATCCCCGGAACTCTAGTGTCGATGCCATAGTGCGCTTCGCCGATGATGATGTGCTGGCCATCGAT
>JBEKGG010000447.1:0-3074 GCA_050012915.1 Terriglobales bacterium
CTAAGCCCTTCCGGCTGCCACCCACCGACGATTTCGTTCTTCCCAACGGGATGAAGGTGACCATCGTTCCTTACGGCAGCGTGCCCAAAGTGGCGGTGCGCGCTTATGTGAATGCGGGCGCGTTGTACGAACCGGAGAGCCAGGTCTGGATTTCCAAGCTCAACGCTCTGCTGATGAAGGAAGGCACAGCCAGTCGATCCGCGGAGCAGGTGGCTCGCGAGGCCGCCGACATGGGCGGCGAATTGGACGTCGAGGCCGGCTCGGAATTTACCACCGCCGGTGGAGTCGTGCTGTCGGAATTCGGGTCACGCTTCGTCGCGCTGCTGGCCGATGTGCTCCAACATCCGGCGCTGCCCGCTCGGGAAATGGCGCGGCTGAAGGCGGATCTGGCTCGCGACCTGGCGGTGGAGAAAACGAAGACTGACTCGCTGGCACATGAGCGTTTCCTCGAAACCGTGTTCCCCAATCATCCCTACGGGCGTTTTTTCCCTCGCGAGAGCGCGCTCCAAGGATACACGCTCGAAGAAGTGCAGGCATTCTATGGCGGCAATTTCGCCGCGGCCCGAACGCATCTTTATGTCAGCGGCAAGCTGGACCCAGGGTTGAAGAAATCCATCAGCGAGGCTTTCAGCGGATGGAAACAAGGGATGCCGGCGGCGGATGTGCCGGCCAAGCCGGTGAGGGAACGTTCCCTCGAAGTGATCGACCGGCCGGGCGCCGCACAATCGACCGTGTATATGGGGCTGCCAGTAGCCGACCCAACCAGTGCGGACTACGTGACGCTGGCAGTGATGGACGCGCTGCTGGGCGGCTCGTTCGGTTCGCGCATTACCTCCAACATTCGCGAGCAGAAAGGCTACACCTACTCGCCGTTCAGCCAGATCGCGACTCGCAGGCACGTGGGGATTTGGATTGAATCGGCGGACGTCACCACTGCCGTCACCGGCCCGTCGCTCAAGGAGATTCTGTATGAGATCGACCGGGTCCGCAAAGAGCCGCCACCCGCCGACGAGCTCAAGGGCATCGAGAATTACCTCGCAGGGCTCTTCGTCATCCGGAACAGCAGCCCCGATGCACTGATCGCGCAACTCCAGTTTGTCGATTCGCAAGGGTTGGATCGGTCTTTCCTTTCCAGTTACGTGCGGAAGGTGATGGCGGTGACGCCGCAGGACATCCAGCGCGTGTCTGAGAGCTACATCGTGCCGTCCAAGATGACGATCGTTGTAGTGGGCGACAAGTCCAAAATCACGGAGCAGTTGAAGCCGTACGAGAATACGCCATAGCGTCCTTATTCCGCTTGCTTTGGCGCTTGTCCGTTTTCGCAGGCGCGGCCTGTGGTTGTTAACTGGATTGCCTTTCGCCGGGCGCGAGCCCGCATTTCACCCTGCCCTGATCAAGATTTGTCATTTCTCAAGATTTGTCATTGACGCCTGTTAGTTTCCCGATTATACTAGCGTCTACATTTCGCTAAGGGCATTAGAGTTGCTTACTCTACGTAGTGTCCTAGGCGATCATATTTACCCAGCGCTCTAAGGCGCAACGAAGTCTCACGTCCCCACTGAGCACCCCTCCTAGTGCTCTCGGACACTGCTCCTGTTCCAGCAGACTTGAGTCAGCTCAGTCCTTTTTTCAGTTAGTTGCTACTGTTTTTTTCTTCACTCTTGGTGAAGACAGTGCCTCGTCAGCATTACTCAATTCGATCTTAAGTTAGGAGAAATGGTAATGTTTCAACGATCTTCCCGGCGCCGGGATTCTCGGTCTTTTCTCTGGGGCGCGATTGCGCTTCTTCTCGGCTGCGGGATGGCTTCCGCACAGTCCACGACGGGCACAGTGATTGGTACGGTTAAGGACGTTAGCGGCTCGGCCGTGCCGGGGGCGGTTGTGAAACTCCTCAATGTAGGAACCAATAACGCTCGCTCTACCATGACGAACGACACGGGCTCGTTCCAGTTCCCCAACCTTGATTCGGCCAGTTATCAGATCGAGATTACGGCGGCCGGTTTCGAGGAGCTTCGGTTTGCTCCGTTCGATCTGGGCGCTAGGGAAACCAGGCGCGTGGACGCCGATTTGAAAGTTGCCACCCAGACCACAACGATTGATGTCGAATCCACCGCGGGGGCCGCTCTCCAAACCGATACATCCAACATCGCCGAAACCAAAGGATCGCGGGAATTGGTGGATCTCCCCGTAGCCATTACCACCCGCGCGCAGGGATCAACCAGCGCGATGTCGACGCTTACGGCCCAGCCGGGCGTTCAGACGGATTCGAATGGCAACATTTCTGTCGCCGGCACCTTGCCCGCGCAGCTATCGATGAGTATTGACGGAATCAGCACCGTGGGGACAAGGAAATTGAACGGCCAAGGGGGAGCGGGAGCGGTTTCCGAGCTCTTCCCCTCTTTCAATGCGATTGCGGAGATTCGCATCAGCGAAAACATCAATGCCGCGGAATACGGCGGCGTTTCCGATATCACCACCGTCTCCAAGTCCGGCACGAATTCGCTGCATGGCGGCGCGTTCGAGAATGTGCAGAACAGCGACTTCAACGCCGCCGACTTCTTCAGCCACCAAGTTCCGCTGTTGAAGATGAATAACTTCGGGATCTTCATGGGAGGTCCGGTGGTTTTGCCGAAGATCTACAACGGGCGCGACAAGACCTTTTTCTTTGCCAGCTTCGAGGCCCTGCGGCTGCCCAAGTCGATACCTCTGGTTGAGAGTGTTCCCACGGCTGCGATGCGCAGTGGCGATCTTTCCGCGTATCTCTCTGCCGCCAACGGCGGTTCGGCCAACCAGTTGACCGGGTATCCCAATAATCAGATTCCCGCCAGTATGATCAACCCCTACTCGCAGGCGGCGCTGAATATGTTTTATCCGCTGCCGAACTACGGAACGCCGGGCGCAGTTGCCAACAATTACCTTGCCAATTTCGCCATTCCGATTAAGAGTAACCAGGGTGATGTCCGCCTGGATCAGTACGTTGGCAGCAAGCAGCAGTTCTATGCACGCTATACCTACAAGAACAAACGGGCGTTTTCGGAACCGTTTAGCAACTTCGGCAGCGGCCCCCCGGTAAT
>JBEKGG010000448.1:0-3314 GCA_050012915.1 Terriglobales bacterium
ATGCCAAAGCCGCCATCGAGCATCTGAAAGTCGCGGGCCGTCCCGCCACTCCTCTGTGGCTCCGCCTGCCCTTGCAGCTGGTCTTCATCGCCCTGGCCTGGTGGGTCAGCCGACTTTGATTGGACATTTCCCGCACGGATTGGGTTAGACTGGTTAGGTACGCCGGATTCATTCCCAGACAATAAAATTAAGTTCAAGCCTAAAACGGCAGGAGAAACGCATGTACTCAGTGAAATTGGAATACCAAGACCGCAAGAACGGACCCGAAGGACGCACGCTGCAGATTGACACCGGCTCGATGGCCGCCGCCATCGGCAAAGCCACCCGCGAATTCCTCAAGTCGCTCGACCGCAAACAGCGTTTCGACGCCAACAAGAACGGCCTGACCATCGTCGCCAGCAAGATCGCCGACGACGAAGCGCCCGCCGAAGCCGCCAGCAAAGCTTCCGCCTAACTCAACGTTTTTAGGGAACGCGGCGGTTCATTCCGCCGCCGCGTACTCCGAACACACCTGTACGCCTGCGTCGCAACCAAAATTGCCATCCGGAAGGACTACGCTTCGACGTTCGTGGCTGGGACTTCGCTCACCGTGCACGCCGCCACGCTGTCGCGCGTGGTGTTCTTGACCATGTACATCGCTTCGTCGGCGAGATGCAGCAATTCCGCTTTCGTCCGTGAATCGCTGGGATACGCCGCCACTCCCACGCTGGCAGTCACGTGCGCGTTGATCCCGGTATCCTGCAGCCACACCGCTTCGCGAATCAGTTTGTGCAGCCGGCGCGCCACACCCATCGCATTCTCTTTCGAGGTTTGCGGCAGCAGCACCACAAATTCATCGCCGCCATAGCGGAACGCCAGATCGATCAGCCGGCACTTGTCCTTGATCGCCTGCCCAATCTCCGCCAGCAGCTTCGACCCCATCAAGTGCCCATGCGTGTCGTTGATCATCTTGAAATGATCGAGGTCGATGAAAATCAGCGAAAATTCAAACGCATACCGGTGCGACCGGTAAATTTCCGTATCCAGCATGAAATTCAAATGCCGCGCGTTGTACAAACTGGTGCAGTCGTCGGTAATCGTCAGCTCGTGAATCCGCTGCACGTGCCGCGCATTTTCAATCGCAATCGCGGCGTAATCCGCCAGCGCTTCCAGCAACGCCATGTCGCGATCGCTGAATCCCTCGGGCCCGATGCTGTTAATTAACTCGATCACGCCCAGGCACTGCTCGCGAAAACGCACCGGAACCGCCACGATCGACTGCGTTTCCATTTTCGTCTTAGCGTCCACTTGCCCGAAAAACCGCGAATCTTTCGACGTGTCCGGCACCACTACCGCTTTGCCAGTCTGCGCTACCCAACCCGCGAGCCCCTGCCCGACCTTGATGCGCACATCCTTCAACGATTCCGCGCCCCGGCCGGTCGCGATCTGGAAATACAATTCGTTGCGGTCCACATCCATCAGCAGCAGCGACCAGGTATCCGGCCGCAGCACTTCATTGATCTTGTCCATGATCGTCCGCAACACCTGGTCCAGCTGCAGCGACGACGTCAGGGCCTTGCCAAGTTCATGAAATACCGACACTTCGCTGGTGGATTCTGAAATCAGCGGCGGATCAATGGGAAACGGGACGGGGCTCGCCGCCGCATTCGGGTTCCGGCGCCGTTCCACCCCTTCAAACGGACGTCCGTCCGGTTCTCGGCGCTTGGTGGCGCCTGGCGGGATAGAGCTCTTGCGGTCTGGTTTCTCAGTGCTCAACTCATCCATTATAGGAACGGCCTTGCGGCACTGCAACGGCCTTCGCGGTCCCATTGAAACAAATCGCCAATACCCGGCCATTTCTTTAGTCTAGGCCGGCGACATTGACACACCCTTCCCCGACGCCTATATTTTTGTGGGGCGGTTCGTTTCAGCGCATGTCTTCGACACCTTTCGGCGAACATCTAAAACGTGAACGTGAAATGCGGGGAGTTTCCCTGGAAGAAATTTCCTTGGCTACCCGCATCGCTCCGCGCTTTTTAGCCGCGCTCGAAAAGGAAGAGTGGGAAAAATTGCCCGGCGGCGTGTTCAACCGCGGCTTCATTCGCTCCGTAGCCCACTATCTCGGCCTCGATGAAGACAGCATGGTCGCCGAATATGCGCTCCACACCAAAGGCCGCCCGGAACCCGGCGTGGTTGCCGATCCTCCCGATGAGCCGGAAACCCAGTGGCGCCAGATTGTGATTCTCGTCGTTTTTGCCGTCGTGGTCATCGCCGCCGGCTGGGCCGCCATCCAGTATCTGGTTCCGCGCGTCACTGAATACATGCACAAACGTTCGTCCGCGATCTCCACTGCCAGGGTTGACGCCTCCGCTGCTCCGCTGCCGCTGAACGCGCTGCCGCCGAATTCCGATCCCGCCATCGTTTCGGCAGCGCCTCCCGTGCCGTCTGCCTCAGCTGGCAATCCCGCTGCGGCTGCTCTCGCCTTGAAAATACAAGCGACGCGGGCGGCCGACATAAACATCGTAGCCGACGGTAAAACCATTTTTAGCGGACGCCTGAATCCCGGCGACGCGAAAGACTTCAACGCCACGGACAGCATTCAAATTTCTTCCAGCGAGGCTTCCGCCGTTTTGCTCGATCTCAATGGAAAAATGGTCGTGCTCCCCGGCCAGCCCGGCCAACCCGGCGCCATCACGCTCACCCAAAAAGATTTGCCGCCTCCTCCGGGAGCGTCCCATTAACGCCGACCTCCGCGCCGCGGTTCGTGCCGGACAGGCGACGCCGGAACAAAAAATCGATATCGTTTCCGGTTCCCTGTCGCTGCCCCCCGCGGATTTCGCCGAGATGCTCGCCATCCTTTCGATGGACGACTCTCCGTCCATCGCCGAAGCCGCGCATGACTGCATCACCACCCAACCTCTCGCCTCGTTTATCGCCGCGCTCACCCGCACCGACGCTGATCCCCGTACTTATTCGTATTGCGCGGAATATCTTTGCGAACAGCCCGGCGTGGCCGACGCGCTCGCCAAAAATATTGCCTGCCCTCCGGCCGTCGTCACCCGCGTCAGCGCCTGCCTGACCAGTGACGGCATTCAGGCCTTGCTCGACAATCTCGACCGGCTCAGCTCCGATCCCGAGCTGGGCTCGAAACTGGCCTACTCCACCGCCGCGACCCCCGAACAGCAGGATTTGCTCGCGGAAATTCAGACCAACAAGCAGCTAAAAGAGCAGGAAATCGCAGACACCGCCGCCGAAGCCGTGCCGGACCTACAGAAACGCAAAACCCTACTGCAGAGACTCGGCAGCATGAATGTCGTGCAGCGCATTCAGTTGGC
>JBEKGG010000449.1:0-3949 GCA_050012915.1 Terriglobales bacterium
GCTGATGCGGATTGCGAGAAACGTTTGCATCGACCAGTGGCGGAAGCGCAAGACCGAGAGCGTGCGTGAAGAGGTGGAAGTTGACCAGATGCCATCGCGCACGACGGAAGATCCGACGTCGGAAGTGAAGCTGGCGGCGGACCGAGTGATCGCCGAGATGCGGCATTTGAGCGAGCCGCAACGGCGATGCCTCGCGATGAAGATTGAAGGATATTCGTACGAGGAAACCGCGATGCGGACGGGGATGTCGGTCCCCGCGGTGAAATCGCATTTGCAGAACGGGCGGCGGGCGTTGTGGTTGCGAGTCGCCGGAACTGTAACGCGGCTAAAAGACTGATGACGACCTGGACCGAAGCCAACTTCCTGGAGAGGCTGAAGGTGCCGCTCAAAGACGCCTACGAGGCGAGCGCGAGTACGTGCCCCGACGCGGACATGATGAGCGCGTACGTGGAGAACACGGCCAGCGAGTTCGTGCGGAATGCGGTCGAGGGCCATCTGCGGAGTTGCGCGGATTGCAGAGAGTTGGCGGAGCGGCTCGGCGGGTTTGACGCGGCGACGGATGATTCGCCGGCGGCGATGAATGCGGCGCTGCACGGCGAGTGGGTGAACGCGGAGAAGCGGCTGGATATTTCGGCTGAGGATTTCGTGCGCACGGCCGAGGTGGATTTTCGGAAGGCGGCGCGCGTTGCGCCTGCGCCGGCTGTGGAGCGTGAGGCGGCCTGGCAATTTCCGTGGATGAAGACGGCGTGGTCGGTGGCGGCCGTGGCGGCGCTGGTTGCGGCTGGCTTTATTCTGATGAGGAAGGATGGCGCGACGCAGACGGCGCAAGTGAGCCCTCCACTGGCCGTGCCTGCTGCGACACCGAGTGCTGCGACGCCGGCAAATAGCGACGCGAAGAGTGCGGAGAGCACGAGCACGGCGAAAGCGCCGCCGATTGCGGTGGCGAACGATTCGAGTACGAGTGCCGCGGCGACGCCGACAGTGCCGGATTTGAACGGCGCGAAGATCGAAAGTGAAAAGCCGCCTGCGCACGGTGCGGCGAACGGAGCTGCGAAACACACGACGACGAAACGCTCGGCTGCCGACAATGCGCCAGCGGTGGCGGCGAATGTGCCGACAGACACGGGGGCGAACACGCCGGCGGTTGCGCTGAGTTCGACGGATACGAGTCCTGGAACGGAAGCTGCGGCGAATACGGGCGAGCCGAATGCAGTGGCTTCGAATGCGGCGCCGCCACCGGCTCCGGCGACGAGTTCGAGTACGGGGACGGGAAGCGGCGGTGGAGGACGATCGGGTCTCCATTCGTTTGGATCACATGCGACCAACGCGGCGGCGGCGAAGGCACCACGGGCAGTGGCAAGCGCGCCATTGCCGCAATCGGTCCAACTGAGCGCGGGAACGCGCGTGTGGATCGTGTATAAGAACGTTACACGCCGCAGCGATTCGAGCTTCGCGTTCACGGGCAGCTTGCTTGAGCCGATTACGGGAACCGGATCGACACCGCTGGCGAAGGATACCGAGATCGACGGCGAGGGGGCGGCGGTGAACGGCAAGACGTCGCTCACGGTGGAACAGATTGTGATTCG
Organism: Terriglobales bacterium; assembly: GCA_050012915.1. Classification (GTDB taxonomy): domain Bacteria; phylum Acidobacteriota; class Terriglobia; order Terriglobales; family Acidobacteriaceae; genus JABDBE01. The sequence goes on from JBEKGG010000449.1 coordinate 1,587, forward strand.
GGGCGTGAAGTACGAGCTGAAGGGATCGGGCGGAGCCGTGACGCAAGGTTACGCGGGTGGCGGCGAGGCGGTTACGTTTAATGCCGGTCAGGTGCAGGAGCTATGGCTGGCGGGCCCGGCTACGTATGAAAAGGCGGCAGATACGGGCCCGAACCCGTAGCGACGAGATTCGGTCAGTAGGGTCGTGTGGAATTCCTGGGTTCCATGCGTTCAGTAGGGTAAGAAGCGAGGAAGAGCTGAAATTCATAGAGATTTGATGACGGTTATGCGCAGGGCTTTACGCATTGCGTGTAGGAGTCGTTCCGACGGTTTCGGGGACCCAAAGCAACACCTACGAGAAGCGCGGGGAGATTAGGAGGCAGTGAGATGAATCCCAGGAACAGCATGGCGATATTGCAACGGATTTTAGTGTTACTGGCGCTGATTGCGTTGCCGGGCGTCGCGATGGCGCAGAAGACTAAGGCGCCGAGCGCGCCGAAGGCGCCTGCGGCCAAGCCAGCAGCACCGGCAGCGAAGCCGGCGGCACCGGCGAGTCATCCCGCAGGCGCGACGAGCACGGCGGGTCATCCGGCCACGACGAGTACAGCGGGACATCCCGGAACGACCAACACGGCCACACACACCGGAACTACTGGTGCGGCCGGCGGCGCACATCCCGGAGCGACCAACACGGCGGCGCACCCCGGAGGCGCTGCAGGTGGTGGGGCCAAGCCGGGAGTGACGAACAACGCAAAGGGCGGCGGCAAGACGGTGACGACGGCCAGCGGTACAACGGCGCATACCGACGCGCACGGTCGCGTGACTTCGATTCACACGGCGAACGGCGCGACGATCAACCGCGCGCCGAACGGATCACGTCGCGTGGAAACACGGCTGAATGGCGGTGGACGCCTGGTGAGCAACGGTCACCGTGGCGGTTACGCGGAGCACCCGTATAACCGCGGCGGACACGCGTACATGCGCCGGACTTATTACTACCACGGGCACGCGTACGCATATGGCTACCGCGGCCGCTATTACCACGGTGGTTACTACTATGGATACGTGAATCCTTACTACTACAACCCTGGATTCTACGGTTGGGCGTACAACCCGTGGGCGGCGCCAGTGGCCTGGAGTTGGGGTTGGGGCGCGTCTCCGTGGTACGGATACTACGGCTACTACTTCAACCCGTATCCGGTTTACGCGAGCGCGGCTCTGTGGATGACGGACTACATCGTCGCTGCGAGCCTGCAGGAATCATATGAAGCGCAGGTGGCGAACGCGAACGCGGCAGCGGCCAACGCCAATGCGGCGGCAGCGAACGCCAATGCGGCAGCAGCCAATGCGAATGCGGCGGGTCCGGCGCAGGCGTCGATCGACGCGGCACCGGCACCAGCAGCGGGGTCTTCCCCGGCGTTGACACCCGAAGTGAAGCAGGCGATTGCGGAAGAAGTGAAGGCGCAGCTGGCGGCGGAGAAAGATGCCGCGGCGGCCAACGCTTCGGCACCCGCGGCGGCAGCTGCTCCGGCGGCGCAGACGGCCTCGACGACGACGGGCGGAACGCCTCCGGAAGAAACGCCAGAGGCGCTGGATCCGAATCACCGGACGTTTATCGTGAACACGGTGCTAACGGAAACGGCGGCGGACGGCTCGGAGTGCGCGCTTTCTTCGGGTGACGTGGTGACGCGAATCGAGGACACGCCGGATGCGAACAGCTCGGTGAAAGTCCTGGTGAGCAGCAGCCAGAAGAGCGATTGCCACTCAGGTACGCAGGTTGCGGTGAAGGTGGATGACCTGCAGGACATGCACAACCACTTCCGCGAGCAGCTCGACAACGGTCTGAAAGAACTCGCGTCGAAGCAGGGCACGGCCGGAATGCCGGCGGCGCCAACGGGTACGACGACGACGAAGCCCAATCCGGATGGCCAAGTGCAGCCCGACCTGACGGTACAGCAACAGCTGCAGTCGCAGGAAGCGGACGCGGACAAGGCCGAAGCCGAAGTGCAGCAGACGGCGGCGCAACCAGCAGGACAAGGCAACGATTGACGAGCGCTGATTCTTTCAGCAGCGACAGTCGTTGCGGTAGGAAGGTAATGCGGTGGGCCACGCAGGTGGAAGAAGCGGGAGCGCCGATTGTGATCGGCGCTCCCGCTGAAGTTGAGCGCAACGCTCAAGTGCAAGTTCCAGCGTAAAATTCCAGCGATCGCGGCAGATTTCGAGGAGGCGGTTCGATGATTTCCAGATTCAAGTGGCCGGTGCGAGTGGCAGCGCTGGTGGCGGCGGTGGCGATCTGTGGAGTGGCAGCGCACGCGCAAGGCACGCTGCAAGCGGACCTGGAGAAGACGTATAAGCCGGCGAAGATGGGAACGGACTCGACGGGG
>JBEKGG010000450.1:0-3936 GCA_050012915.1 Terriglobales bacterium
GATCGTGTCGCGATTGGTGCAGGCCATCCACATCGGTGGGTGCGGGCTCTGCACCGGCTTGGGCAGCACATTGCGGCACGGCATCGAGAAATATTTTCCTTCGAAGCCGGGATAGGGTGTGAACACCATCATGTTCGCGATCTGCTCGGCCGCTTCGATCGCCATGGCGCGCTTTTCCTTGGCCGGAATCTTGAACCCGCCAAGCTCCAGCCGCGTGGCGCCTTCGCCGAAACCGAACTCGACCCTGCCGTTCGAGACGATGTCGAGCGTGGCGAGCGTTTCCGCCGTGCGCGCGGGATGATTGTAGTTGGGAATCACCTGGCGGATGCCGTGACCGAGCCGGATACGGCTCGTTTGTGCGGCCGCAGCCGCGAGGAACACTTCCGGCGCCGAGGAGTGGGAATATTCGTCGAGGAAATGATGCTCGACTTCCCACGCATAGTCGTAGCCGAGCTTGTCCGCGAGCGCGACCTGGGCGAGCGCCTGATGGAACAGGCGCTGCTCGTCGCCCTTCTCCCAGGGCCGCGGCAGCTGCAATTCGTAGAAAACGCCAAACCGCATCTCGTCCTCCATCGAAACGCCAGTGTGACAAACCAGGCGCTTGTGGCAACAGGCAAGATTGAGCGCCGCAATCGCAGGCCACCCCGGAAAGGGGCTGAACGACTCCATCGGGGGCGACCGCCCCGACCGCTCCGGAACAACGGACCTGCCACCCGGTTCCGGAAAAATTCAATCCGGTGCGCGCAGGCGGTAGCCGACGCCTTGCTCGGTCAGGATCAATTGCGGCTGGTCGGGATCGGCTTCGATCTTCTGACGCAATGTGCGGATATAGATGCGCAGATACTGCACGTCGGTCTCCGTGCCCCAGACCTCGCGCAGGATGAACTTGTGAGTCAGCACCTTGCCGGCGTGGCCGACCAGCAGCCGCAGGAGATCGTATTCCCGCGGCGTCAATTTCACTTCGACATCCTTGACCGTCACGATCCGGCGCACGAGATCGACGGCAAGGTCCCGGACGCGAAAGATCGGATGCTCGCCCTGCTGCTGCAGGCGATGACGCAATGCCGCGCGCACCCGCGCCAGCAATTCGTCGACGCCGAACGGCTTGGTGACATAGTCGTCGGCGCCGAGATCGAGCGCGCGCACTTTCCCCGCTTCGTCGGCCCGGCTGGACAGCACGATAATCGGCAATGCCGATCCGATGCCGCGCAATTCCTGAATCACTTCGAAGCCGTCGCGGTCCGGCAGGCCCAGATCGAGCACCAGCACGTCCGGCGGATTGCGGCGCATGGCTTCGAGCGCCGCTTTTGCCGTGTCCGCTTCGATGATCTGATAACCCTGCGCCGTGAGGCTCGTCCTCAGGAAACGCCTTATCGCCGGCTCGTCGTCGACGACCAGGATGCGCAAGGGGGCCGATGGCGTACTCATGCGGCGACCTCGCGCGGATTGGTTTCGCTCGTGTAGGCGGGCAATGCGATGGAAAACACCGCTCCCGAACGGTCGTTGCGGTTGTGCGCGACGATGGTGCCGCCCATCGCTTCGATGAAGCCGCGGCAGATGGCAAGGCCGAGACCGGTTCCCGCGCGCTTCCGGTCGGCAGCCTGAACCCGGTAGAACTTGTCGAAGATGCGCTCGAAATCCTCGGGCGGGATTCCCGCGCCTTCGTCGAGGACTTACAGATGCACGTAGCCGTTGTCGCGCCGCGCCTTGACGAGAACTTCCGTACCGGATGGCGCATATTTTGCGGCATTGTCGAGAAGGTTGAACAACACTTGTTCGAGGAGCACCGCGTCGAGCTTCAGCATCGGCAGGCCGGGCGCCAGATCGATCTTGACGACATGGGAGCCCAGCACCTTGGCGGCGCGTTGCAACGAACTTCCGATGACGTCCGCGAGATCCGTCGCTTCCGTTTTCGGCGTGATCGCGCCGGATTCGAGCCGCGTCATATCCAGAAGATTGGCGATGAACCGATTGAGGCGCTCGGATTCGCTCTGGATCGTCTGGATCAACTCGTCCTGCGAAGCGTCGTCGAGACTCTTGCGATAGGTCCTGAGGCTTGTGGCGGAACCGAGGATCGACGCAAGCGGCGTGCGCAGATCGTGCGAGATCGAGGTGAGAAGCGCCGTGCGCAGGCGCTCCGTCTCGGTCGTGAGCCTTGCGCGGTCGATGTCCTGCGCGAGGTTGACGCGCTCGATGGCCAAAGCCGCCTGATCGGCAAGCGCGTCCAGCAGCCGGCGTTGATCGGGCGAAAGAAGCGGCCCCGGTCTGTCGCTGTCCAGACCGATAATGCCGACCGTGCCGCGGCCCGTTCGGATCGGCAGGAACAGGCGCTTGGCGCCCGGTAAAGTGTCGGCCCCTCGCCCGGCCGGCTGCGCATGTTCCCATGACCATCGCGCGGCCGCCAGATCGGCGTCGTCGAGCGAATCTTCGGGCGGATAGCCCGCGCGAACCGCAATGCCTTCGCCCTCCGGCAGCAGCAGCACGACGCGCAACCTGAGCATCAACGCAATCTGGTGCGCCGTCGCCCATAAGAGATCGTCGAGCGAGACGACGCTCGTCAGCTTGCGGCTGAACAGATAAAGATCCTCCGTCACCTTTGCGCGCTCCTGCGCCGTGACGGCCTGCGCCCGCACCCGCGCCGTGAGATTGCTCGCAATGACGGCGATGAGCGCGAAGAAGAACAGGGCAACGACATTTTCGCGATCCGCGATGGTGAATGTGTAGAGCGGAGGCAGAAAAAAGAAATTGTAAGCCAGCACGCTGATCAGACAAGCGAACAGCGCCGGCCACAAACCATAGGCGATCGCGCTCACAAGGACTGCCGTCAGGAATACCAGCGCAATGTTCGACACGGCCAGGAATTGCTGCAAGACGAGGCCGACGGCCAGCGCCACCGCAACAAATCCGAGACTTCCCGCATAAGCGCTCGGCATCAGCCAGCCGCCGGTTTCGCGCGCGATCGGAACGCGATCCGGCTGTTCGTCAACGACTGCTTTGGTGCTGCGCTCTTCCGGCACGACATGGACACTGATGTCGCCCGCGCGCCGGATGATCTCATGCGCGGCGGAACGGCGGAAAATCTCCCACCACCAGGAGCGCCGGGAAGTGGAAACGACGATATGGGTGAAGTTGTTGGCGTGCGCATAATCGATGACACCGGCTGCGACGCTTTCCGCCGGAACGGTGACGGCCACGCCGCCCAGCCGCTCTGCGACCCGCAGCGCTTCGGCGATCCGATCGCGATCGGGCTCGCTCAGGCGCTGCGTATGGCCCGTCTCGATATTGATCGCCGCCCAGGATGCCCGCAGCCGATCCGCGAGACGTCGCGAATAGCGCACGAGAGCGATCGCGCCCGGCCGCTCGCTGACCAGGACAAGAACGCGTTCGCTCGCTTCCCACGGACCGGAAATCGCGTGCGCACGCATATAAGTGACCATCTGCTCGTCGACGCGCTGGGCCGTGCGGCGCAGCGCGAGCTCGCGAAGTGCGGTCAGATTTCCGGGCTTGAAATAATTGTGGACCGCCCGCTCGGCCTGCGCGGGCACATAGACCTTTCCCTCGCCCAAGCGCTGGATCAGATCCTCCGGCGTCAGATCGACGAGTTCGACGTCGTCGGCGCGGTCGAGGATCGCATCCGATACCGTCTCGCGCACGCGGATACGGGTGATCTTGGCGACGACGTCGTTGAGGCTCTCGAGATGCTGGACGTTCAGGGTCGTGTAGACGTCGATGCCGGCGCCCAGGATTTCCTCGACATCCATATAACGTTTGGGATGACGGCTGCCCGGCGCGTTGGTGTGCGCGAGCTCGTCGACCAGCACGAGCTTCGGTCGGCGCTGCAGAATGGCGTCGAGGTCCATTTCCGCCAGCACGCGGCCCTTATAGGCGAGGCGCTTCTTGGCGAGGCTCTCGAGACCCTTGGTGAGCATCTCCGTT